>NZ_JBKCVI010000001.1:0-4764 GCF_046317795.1 Flavobacterium sp.
TTACTAGACACACCAATATTTATTAATGGAAAAATTATTGGTATTTTATGTTTTGAAAAAGTAGAAAAAAATGTAGAATGGGATAATGAAGATATTAATTTTGCTCGTTCTCTTTCCGATCTTATTGCTATAGCAATTGAATCACAAATGCGCATAGAATCCGAACAAAAACTTTTTTATAAAAGCGAAGTATTATTAGAAATAACAAAAAACACCGAAAAGTTTTTATTGTCAAAAAATACAGATGAAATTTTTGAAGGAATTCTTTATGCCATTGGCAATGTTACTCAGGTAGATAAATTATCTTACTTTGAAAAGAGCCCAGATAATAAATTAATAAAAAAACACTGTTGGCTCAAAGAAATTAATTCAATCACAGATAAATTTCCAATTAACTTAGAAATTCCCTTATCTGAAATAGATGAAGTGATTGAAAATTTAAAAAACAACAAACCTTATGCAGCCATAGTAAGAAAAATTAAAGACAATAAAACAAAACAGTTTTTGTCTAAATATTATTCAAAATCTATTTTATTCCTTCCAATTTTCTTAAAGAATGAATTTTATGGTATGATTGCATTTTTTGTAGAAAATACAGAGCGCGAATGGACTATTGACGAAATAAATACACTAGAAAACCTCACTAAAAATATTTCTCATGCCATAGAACGCAATATTAATGAAGCCATAATCCAAGAAAGCGAAGAAAAATTTAGACTCCTTGCCAACAATATACCTGGCACAGTACATCTTTCTAAGTATGATGAAAAATGGACAAAAATTTATCTAAACGATGAAATCGAAAAACTTACTGGTTATCACAAAGATGACTTTCTACAAAACAAAATTTACTTTATAGATCTAGTACATCAACAAGACTTGAAAATTGCACAAAACACTGTGGAAGAATTATTCAAAGAAAAACAGAAAATTCATTTTATTTATAGAATTGTTCATAAGGATGGCCACCATGTTTGGGTAGAAGAGTTCGGTGAACCAATTTTTAAAAATGATAAAATTGAATATATCGTTGGAATTTTTATTGATATTACACAAAGAATAGAGGCAGAAGAAGCTATAAAAGCAAAAAATTATGCCGAATCAGCCAACAGAGCAAAATCGGAATTTTTGGCAAATATGAGCCATGAAATTAGAACACCACTAAACGGTATTATTGGTTTTACCGAATTATTAATGAATACAAATCTTGAAGATATTCAAAAAAAATATATGAATACCATCAATCAATCAGCCAATTCATTAATGGAAGTAATTAATGATATTTTGGATTTTTCAAAAATAGAGTCTGGAAAAGTTGAATTAAATATAGAAAAACATAACCTTCTCGATTTAGCAAGTCAAGTAGTTAATTTGATACAATATGAAGCAAATAGCAAAAACTTAGAAATCAATTCCGTAATAGGAAATGAAGTTCCAGCTTATATTTGGATTGACTACATTAGATTAAAACAAGTTTTAATAAATCTATTAAGCAACGCAGTAAAATTTACCGAAAAAGGATCAATAAATTTATCTATATCGGTTCTCGAAAAAATAAATAACGAAACCATTAAATTAAAATTTTCTGTAAAGGATACAGGAATTGGTATAAAAAAAGACAAGCAATTAAAAATATTCGAAGCATTTTCACAAGAAGACAGCTCAATATCTAAAAAATTTGGAGGAACAGGATTAGGACTAACGATTTCTAATCAATTATTGGGTCTAATGAAAAGTCGTTTAGAACTTGTAAGTGAAATGGAAAAAGGAAGTGAATTTAGTTTTATTCTAGAAGTCAAATATTCAAATATAACTTCAGAAACAGAAAAATCAATCGATATTCCTGAAAACAAAACACCTAAAAACAATATTATTACTGAAGAAAACAAAACTATTTTTATAGTAGAAGACAATCAAATAAACATGCTTTTGGCAAAGACATTGATAAAAAGAATTTTGCCAAATGCAGAAATAATTGAACTTGAAAATGGCAAAGTCGCACTAGAAAAAATAAAAGATGTTCTGCCCGATTTGATTTTAATGGACATTCAAATGCCAGAAATGAATGGTTACGATGCGACTGTTGAAATTAGAAAACTACCAAATACAAAGCATATTCCAATTATTGCTCTTACGGCAGGAACCGTTATGGGTGAGAAAGAAAAATGTATTGAATATGGAATGAATGACTATATTCCAAAACCTATCGACAAAGAGTTGTTAAAAAGAATAATTGAAGAAAAATTACTTCCAAAAAAATAAAAAAAATCATGAAATGGGATAAAAAAGAAAGCGGCAATTTTGAAGACAGAAGAGGAATGTCCGGTGGTGGAAAAGCATTACTAGGTGGAGGCGCTATCGGAATTATCATTCTATTATTAAACATGTTTGGTGGCGAAACAGGTCAAACAATTGGAAACATTTTAGAGCAAACACAAGGCACACAAACGCAAAGTGAAGGCACTCAAACCAGAGAATTATCTGCCGAAGAAAAAGAACTAGGAGATTTTTCGGAAGCATGTTTTGCTTATAATAATGAAACTTGGGCAAAAATTTTTGAAGAAAATAATATGCAATATCAAGAACCAGGCATGGTGCTATTTGACGATGGAGTAAATACCGCTTGCGGAAGCGCAACCTCAGCTTCGGGCCCTTTTTATTGCCCTGGAGATAAAAAAGTGTATATGGATTTACGCTTTTTTGAAGAGTTAAAAACACGTTTTGGTGCACAAGGTGGCGACTTTGCCATTGCCTACGTCATTGCCCACGAAATGGGACATCATTTGCAAACTTTACTAGGAACTTCTGCAAAAATGCGCCAACTGCAACAAGGTAAAAGCGAAGCTGTAGCCAATAAACTTTCTGTTTGTTTAGAACTGCAAGCCGATTTTTATGCGGGTGTTTGGGCACATTATAATAAAAACCTTTTAGAAGCAGGCGATATCGAAGAAGCACTAAGTGCCGCCAATGCTGTTGGAGATGATGCTATTCAAAGCAAAATGCAAGGGCGAGTGAATCAAGAATCGTTTACTCATGGCTCGTCCGAACAACGAATGGAATGGTTTATGAAAGGATACAAAACAGGCGATATTAGGCAAGGCGATACTTTTTCTGCTCTGTTAAATTAGAAACCAATCCAGCTATCCGTTTCAAGAAACCACACTATAACCACATTTTTATATCAACAAAAGGAGCTTCTTTACAGTCGCTCTTTTTTTGATTAAAAAGTAGTGGTGCTACTGCGGTTTGCTTTCCACTACTATCTGGGTTATAAACGCATTACTTTACCAACTGAATACTAAAAATCATCCCAACCAACCCTCTCTATCCAAACTTCGATACTGTATGGCTTCAGCAATGTGACTGGGATTTACCCTTTCCGATTGTTCTAAATCGGCAATGGTTCTGGAAACTTTCAGAATTCTGTCATACGCTCTTGCTGACAGATTTAAACGTTCCATAGCCGTTTTTAAGAGTTGCAATGAAGTATCATCCAAAGCGCAATATTCCCTAATTTGTTTGGTGCTCATTTGCGCATTGTAATGAATGTTGTCAAACAATTCAAAACGCTGTGACTGAATTTCTCTTGCTTTTGTTACACGTTCTCTAATGGCAATACTACTTTCCGCTGGACGAGTTTCGGTCAATTTTTCAAACGGAACAGGAGTCACTTCAATGTGAATATCAATTCTATCTAATAATGGTCCAGAAATTTTACTCAAATACCTTTGCATCTCTGCTGGTGATGAACTTACAGGCGCATCAGGATCGTTAAAATAACCTCCCGGACTTGGGTTCATACTCGCTACCAACATAAAAGAAGACGGATACGTAATCGTAAATTTTGCTCTCGAAATTGTAACTTCTCTGTCTTCCAAAGGTTGACGCATGACTTCGAGAACTTCTCGCTTAAATTCGGGCAATTCATCCAAAAATAAAACGCCGTTGTGTGCTAAGGATATTTCACCTGGTTGAGGATAACTTCCGCCACCAACAAGTGAAACCGAACTGGCAGTATGATGTGGACTTCTAAAAGGGCGTTGGTTCATTAATCCGGCATCTTTAATTTTCCCTGCAACACTATGAATTTTGGTAGTTTCCAAAGCTTCTTTCAACGTCATGGGCGGCAAAATACTAGGTAATCGTTTGGCAAGCATTGTTTTTCCCGAACCTGGCGGACCAATCAAAATAATATTATGCCCACCAGCAGCGGCAATTTCCATACAACGCTTGATACTTTCTTGCCCTTTGACATCCGAAAAATCAAATTCTGGAAAATCTAAGGTTTTATAAAACTCATCTCTTGTGTTAATTACAGTGGGTTCTAATGTCCCTTTTCCTTCAAAAAAATCTATAACCTGGGTCACGTTTTCTATGCCATAAACTTCTAATCCGGTAACAATGGCAGCTTCTTTGACATTTTGTATCGGAAGAAAAAAACCTTTAAATCCTTCTTCTTTCGCTTTAATAGCTATAGATAATGCTCCTTTTATCGGTTGCAAACCACCATCAAGAGACAATTCTCCCATAATGATGTACTTGTCAACCTCATCCGCTTTTATTTGTCCTGAAGCAGCTAAAATTCCTATTGCCAATGTCAAATCATAGGCTGAACCTTCTTTTCGCAAATCGGCTGGCGCCATGTTTATTGTGATTTTTTTTCCCGGTAAACTATAACCATTATTTTTCAAGGCAGCTGCAATACGATAGCTACTTTCTTTAATGGCATTGTCGGGCAAACCAACCAAATGATAACCAACACCT
>NZ_JBKCVI010000002.1:0-4867 GCF_046317795.1 Flavobacterium sp.
ATTCTGCCATTTTTTATTCGGAACATACTGCCGCTTGGCACTTCGTGTATGAAATGAATATCGGGTTTTCGTTCGTCAAATTGCTTTAAGGCAAAAGCCAATCGAGCATCAGTATCACTACTGGCTGTTGGGTTTCTGAAATGATTCGCAACCAAAGGCAACACCGAATGTGGAAAAATTTCAGGACGAATAAAAGGAACCATCATTCTTTGAAACGTATGCTTCCATTCGTTGCCATGTGGTTTTATCATTCGTCCATACTTTTCATAAGCCACTAAATGGGCAATTTCGTGAACTAAAGTTATTAGAAACCTGTATTTATTCAAATTGGCGTTAACAGTAATTTCGTGCTTTCCTCCTACTGCTCTGCGGTAATCTCCATGACGCGTTTGTCTTTCGTTGACAATTTTTAAGTGAACATTGTTTTTTTTGATTAATTCAAAACAAGAATGAACAGCATGTTCGGGCAGGTATTTTGAAAGGACTTCGCTCATTATCCAATCTTCTTATTTGAATTTAATAATGACTTTGCATTGAGTGAACTCACAACTTTTTTACCTGTTTTGGTTTCCAATTCTTTCATAGCGACTTTAGCCACATTTCCTCCTTGATTAGCAACTTTTTTATTTTCCTCAAAGGTTTCAGGATTTGTAGCTTGTGAAATATCTTTGGTAGAAGCTTCGGCTAACATATTTAATATCAATTCCGTATTAGTCATATTGTCTCGAAGATTTTCTTTTTTCAACCCTTTCAAAATCTTATATTCTTTTGTTGTTTTCCCCGACCACGATTTTGAAATTATATCGGTCAATGTTGCAAATTGCTGTCCTTCTTTCATGCCTCTACGTTTCCATTCATTAGTAAGTTCTTTGCGAATTTCAATACTTTTTAGTCGTTGATTTATCCAGTTTTCAGAATATCCTAATTGCATATACTGCTCTAAAGCTCTATCAATGGTAAGTTCGGGATCTTGCATTTCATCCAAACGTTCCGTTGCAACTTTTGCCAACCAAAGTTTAAATGGTTCTGCTTTTGGTGAAGGAATAGATTGAATTAACCGAAAAAGTTGTTCGGTATCTGCAACATCTGTTTTATAAAATTTTCCATCCGAAGATTGCATTTTCAGTTGACTACAATTTGTAGCCAACTGACTTCCTTCTTTTTTAAGTCTGACTTTTAAAACACTCCAATATTTACGAGGGTTTGGACTTTCGGTCAAAATTTCAACTACGTCAATAATAGAAATGAACCATTTTTCTTGTTCTTCATCCCAAATGGTTCGTACTTTTTTATCTTCAAATAATTGAATGGCGTTTTGTTGTTTCATATTATATAATCTAAAATTATGGAGTTGTAGCCGAAACTTGTATCACTTTCCCATTATGGTATTTATTCCCATTTAATGCAAAATTGAAAATATAATCCGCCATTTCTTTAGCAGAAATTGGTGCTTCGTATCCTGGAAAAGCTTCCTGAAGCATTTCGGTATTCACAGCACCGAGTGCCAAAACATTGAAAGTTATTCCGCTGTCTTTATATTCTTCTGCTAAAAGTTCTGAAAGTGTGATTACCGCTCCTTTGCTGGAACTATAAGCCGAAAGTCCAGCAAATTTCATACTTCCTTGAATGCCTCCCATAGAGCTGATGGAAACCACGTGACTTCCTTTTTGCAAATAGGGCAAACATAGACGGGTAAGATTGGCAACACCAAAAACATTGACTTTATAGATGTTTTCAAAATCTTCTTGTGTAGTTTGAGCAAACGGTTTGAGTAACAAACTTCCAGCGTTGTGAATGATGATGTCAACTTTTTTCCAAGTTTGTAAAAGGAAGTTTTGAACTTGAACCAAATCATCTTCCTCAGATAAATCAACAGAAAGTGATGTGATATTTTGATTGCTAAGAAACTCTGGTGCTATTTTACGCGAGATGGCTAACACTTGATGTCCTGCTTTGGCAAATTGCAATGCCAACTCAAATCCAATGCCACGAGATGTTCCTGTGATGATGATGTTTTTCATATCATTATTTTCAAATGCTAAAATAATAAAAAATACCCTTTCAAAAATGAATTTCTGAAAGGGTATATTTGACTTCAAAATTTATATTATACCAAACCTCTTGAAATAACAATTCGTTGAATTTCGGAAGTTCCTTCATAAATTTGGGTGATTTTCGAATCGCGCATCATGCGTTCTACATGGTATTCGGCTACGTAACCGTTTCCTCCGTGAATTTGAACCGCTTCATTTGCCACTTCTAATGCAATTTCAGACGCATATAATTTTGCCATAGCGCCTGAGTGTGCAATGTCTTTGCCTTCATCTTTTTCGCAAGCCGCTTTCATAATCAATAATTTGGCGGCTGTGATTTTTACATACATATCAGCTAATTTGAAAGCAATGGCTTGATGTTTGAAAATTTCTTTACCAAATGCTTTTCTTTCTTGTGAATATTTTAAGGCCAATTCATAAGCACCCGTAGCAATTCCTAAAGCTTGAGATGCAATCCCGATTCTTCCACCGTTCAAAACATTCATCGCAAAATTAAACCCGAAACCATCAGCACCAATTCTGTTTTCTTTTGGAACTTTTACATCAGTAAACATAAGCGAATGCGTATCGCTACCACGAATTCCCATTTTCTTTTCTTTTGGTCCAATTTCAAAACCCGACCAACCTTTTTCAACAATAAAAGCATTGATTCCTGTGTGTCCTTTCTCAACATCGGTTTGCGCCATTACTAAATAGGTCGAAGCTGAATTTCCATTAGTAATCCAGTTTTTGGTTCCGTTTAACAAATAATAATCGCCCATGTCTTTGGCGGTTGTTTTTTGGGAACTCGCATCGCTTCCTGCTTCTGGTTCAGAAAGACAAAATGCACCAATCACTTCGCCTTTTGCTAATGGCACTAGGTATTTCATTTTTTGTTCTTCGTTGGCATATTTTTCAATTCCAGCGCATACTAATGAATTGTTTACCGACATAATAACTGCGGCAGATGCATCAATTTTAGCAATTTCAATTAATGCTAAACAATATGAAATAGCGTCTAATCCTGAACCTCCATATTTAGGATCAACCATCATTCCCATAAAACCAAGTTGTGCCATCATTTTGACCTGTTCGGTTGGGAATTTAGAATGTTCGTCTCTTTCAATTACACCAGGCAATAATTCTGCGATTGCAAAATCTTTTGCTGCTTGTTGTATCATTACATGTTCTTCGGTTAAATTAAAATCCATGAGCTTTTAGTATTATGATGATTGAATCTTTTCGATTTGGTGCACAAAAATAGCACTTAAAACTTAAAATTTCAAACGTTTTCGTAAATTTAGAATCTATTGAAATATATCGAAGTTTTTGAACAGATTTTGTTTAGTCATTTGAGCAATATGTATTAGTTTATCTTATACAGCAAACCAGACGTCACGACAAAATTAGGATCTAATCTGTTTTTTGAATCGGCATTTAGAGGTTCAAAATTATTTTGTAAAAAATTAAAATTACGTCTTAAAGTAATTCCAGGCTTAACTTCAAACCAGAGTTTATTGAAAAGTTTTATTTGTGTAAAGGCAAAAAAGTTGGCATTTAAAATTTGTAATTTTTCATATGAATTGTCTTCAACATCAAATATTGATGAAGTTAATGTAGCGTTTAATCCATAATACAACTTTTTATTTTCTTTAAACAAAAGCAAAATAGAACTTGGTAAAGTAGCATTGAAACGCATCTTTTGAGTTTCATAATTAAAAATAAAGAAAGGCAACAATACATTTTTACCAAAGTCATTATTGTAATTAATTCCTGCACCCCATCTTATGGATTTATTGGTTTGGGATTGTCTCATATAACCAAAAGAGAACCATGGAAATAGTGCGTCAGAAGTCAAAGTCGTGTTGTATTGACTTCTTACACTCAACCGTGCATATCCAATAATGAAATTCTTCCCTTTTTTAGTGTAAACAAAAGAAGAAGTATATGATAAATCATAAAGATTTTTGGTTACAGCGTCATCTACAGAAACTGAACGATAAGCAACATTATTATCCCATTTGATTTTTTTTGCAATGACCTTACTTTTCAAGTAATATTGAAAATCAATATTTGATTGTTCGATAGAGTTCAACACATTGTTTGATGATGGTGCGTAATAAGTATAAAATAAAGTCGCTCTATTTTCAACTTGAGCATAAAAAGAAAGCGGAATTAAAATTCCTGTAAGTAGTATTAATTTTTTCATTTTTTAGGTATAATTATATTGAATTTTTTTTTTAAATGGCATTTTTGAATTGGTGCAAGTAGTTGAAATTATAAAAATGATAATTTTGTAAAATCATGGATTAAATAGTCAAAAATACCATATAATAATTAACTTTCCAACTTCTATAAATTTTAGCAAATGTTTGAACAAAAATATAGCATTATTGGTGTAATGTCGGGCACTTCGCTTGATGGGGTTGATTTGGCTCATGTAAATTTTACTATTATCAAGGATAAATGGCAGTATACTATTCTTGAATGCGAGACGATTAGTTACAGCCAAGACTGGTTAAACAAACTAAGATCTGCGGTAGACTTTTCTAAGGAACAATTAGCCAAATTGAACCAAGACTACACAGTTTTATTGGGGAATATCATTACTGCTTTTATTGACAAACATCACTTGAATTCTCTTGATGCCGTTTGCAGTCATGGTCATACTATTTTGCACCAACCTCAAAACGGTTTCACGTTACAAATAGGCAATCTTCCTGAAATTGCTAGGATTGTTAACCACACTATCGTTTGCGATTTCAGAGTGCAAGATGTACAATTGGGTGGACAAGGCGCGCCTTTAGTTCCTATAGGTGACCGCATTCTTTTTG
>NZ_JBKCVI010000003.1:0-17071 GCF_046317795.1 Flavobacterium sp.
GTAATATACTACGGTGTTAATGGCATAATGAGATTTCCAACGGGTGTGAAAATTTCAAAGGTCAAAGATAAGCAAAATAAATTTAAGGAGTGGGACGCCAAGAAAAATATGGTTAGTTCAGATGTAGAGAACGCAACCAAAATGAATAAAGTTATTGCTGATTGGATTACCAAAGCAAATGATATAGTATCAAAAAGCCTTATCGATGGTGTTAAAATTACGGCACCAGAACTAGAAAAAGAGTTGACCGACATTAGAGAAGGTAAGATTCAAATTAAATCGGAGCTTTTCATGGTTAACTATTTGGAGTTTATGGAACGTAAAAGAACCCAACTTGTTGAACGAGTTGGTAAATCCGATATTAGTTTTTCAACTTACGGTACATTTAAAAGTACTATGGATGATTATGAAGCTGAAAAAGGCATAGTGCTAAAGGTGTCGGATGTTACTAACAAAGATTGGTTGGATGTGTTTCATACATGGCTTACAAAGACCAGACCTAAAGAAATTTTGCTAAAAAATGGCGAAACCTATAAATTTAAGACGATAGGTAAGCTTAAATCTGCTAGTATTGACAAAAGGTTTGAAGTGCTTACAGGCTTTTTCTCGTTTTTAAAAGAAAAAGAGTTGCTTAAAGACGATAGCTTTTTGAAAAACTATAAAAAAACTGAGATTGTTGTCACTTCAAAGATAAAAACAACGCTATCAATTAGTGAAATACATACGCTATATGCACACAAATTTGAAGATGAAACTAAAGAGAAAGTTAAGCTAATTTTTCTTTTTAGTTGTTTAACGGGTTTTCGGTGGAAAGACATAGAAGACTTCAAAAAGGTTTTTATTATGAATTTTAAAGGCAGAAAGGTCTATAAACATGTTGCATCTAAAACAAAGAAAAAACTAAATAAGGTTGCTACTATACCGCTATCAAATTTAGCTATCGAGATACTAGATAAATTAGATTACAATCTAAAGCAATTTTCAAATGGTTACACTAATTTGGTGTTGCACGATTTACTTAAAGAAAGTAACCTTTTTAGTGAGGTGACGCTAGCAGAAGATGCAGAAACAGGTAGGCAGTTAAAACGTTACGAATTGTTGTCAATGCATAGGGGACGTGATACTTTTATAACTAATTTAATAAACATTGTGCCTTTGCACGAGCTGATGAGTTATACAAGTCATGAGAAGCTATCAACGCTGCAGAAGTATATTGACTACACCAGAGATATTAACCCAGAATACGTAAAAATATTTGATAAAAATGAATAGTTCAGATAAAAAAGCAATCTTTATTTCCGTTTTCCAGATGGCTAGATACGGAGAATTAACTAAGACAGACCAAAGTGAAATTATGTCTGCTTTGTTTACTTACGGTATGTCAATAAAACCCGATGAGGTTAACACAGTATTTAAAGACATTAGAATGGGTACTAGAAAGCTATTGGAACAAACTGAAATGTGTATTGATTCCACCTTAGACAACCTTAGAGAATTTCACGAAAGAGTTAAAGAAATAATAGACAAAGAAGAAAGTTTGCCTAGCGGTGCAACCATTGGTGACGATGCTGAAACGATAGGTTTTATTAGTTCCTTGGTTAAGGACGCATACAATTTTTCGCAAGCTGAGAAGGTTATAGGTATTGCTCGGCAGACAATTAAGGCACATGCTGAAAAAGGGCTGCACTCGTTGAAAACAACTAGAATTTCAAAGACGGACTATATAACCAGAGAAAACTTGATAATATACTACAGGGACTATTTTAAGAAAGATGGGTGGGGGTTTTATTAGGATTTATAAGAATTAATTTTTATATTTGAAAAGAATAAAGCGAAACAAACCTTCGTGTATACAACCTAATTTGGGTGGATTTGCGAAAGTTTGTTTCGGGTATATACAAGTTGTGTGTAATGCTAAAACTACTTAAATGAGAAATATCATTTTAATATTATTCTTTACAACCATAATTTACGGACAGAATTCGGAATATAATTCTGATGAAGAATTGTGTATTCAAATTAATACAGCAGTAAAATATTTAAAAAACGACAAAGATTTAAGCATTAATAATTTTAGATTTGATTCAACAATTGAAAATGGTTCTCTCTACGAATTTTATTTTTCAACTGAATATGTAGCAAATCAATTGGGAATCGAAACGGAAAAACTTTTTGAATATGACAAGACAAAAACTTATCCGATTTATAAAAAACTCGCAGAAATTGAATACAAAATTTCGGAATTAAGATTGGATTGTTTAAAAAAGAAAATAAAACCGAACGCAAAACTTTCAAAACTAGATAAAGATAGTTTGGTAATCAACATTACAACAAATCGTGTTGGAAAAGAAGGCTCAAGTGGAATTGCATTTATTTTCTTTTTTGAAAATGGAAAAATAACTAAAGTGTATAGAAAAGGATGGATTTCATAAAAGCACTACACACAACAGCGGTTTGGCTCAATGGCTGGTTTTGTATTTCAGTAGGCGGAAAAACATCGAATAGAAAAATTGAGTACTTTAGATAAATAATTTAATAACCCGCCACTGCGCCAAGCCGCGGAACGTTGGCAGTAATTCCCTGACGATTATTAGAAATTCATATTATGAAAATAAAAATTTTACTATTTTCCTTATTAATATTAACTTCTTGCAAAAAAGCAGAGACTAAAAATATAATTGGAACTTGGAATTTAATTAGTGGAGAAATTATTGAATATCGAAATTTTGACCATTTAATATTTAAGAAAGATAATTCATTTATAATTGATAAAGCGATTGAAGATAATATGGAAATCAATATTCATGGAAAATATCAATATGAGCAGAAAAAAATAATTAGAATGAAATCTCCAATAATTGATTTGAAATTTAAAATACTTAAATTAGATGAACACGAAATGGAATTGGAAAATGAAAGCTCAAAAAAAATTATTCGATGTTTTAGAGAATAAATAAGGAACTACTGCCAACAGCGGTTTTGCGCAATAGCTCCAAACCGTTGTTGTTGAAAATCCTCTGGATTTTCAACTCTGCTTTCATAACAATATTTTGCTTAAATTGCCGCTACCGACGCAAAGCCGCGGAACGTTAAAATGACTTTAAGTCATGTTGATCGATTCTGCGCAGCAGAATCGATACTAAATAGCTATTAATACTTAACTATTGACTTAAGTTTTGCAACTACTTGTTGTGTTATTCTAACACCATTAAAATCATTGTATTTTTGCTCTCTTGCCTGTTTAGCGATATACTGAACGAGTTCGTTCATAGTTATATTAGAGTAGACAATATCGTATATTATGTTCATAGTGTCGTCAGCGTCATAAGATAGCATCGGCAATACATCATATAAGTTTACTACCTCATCCAATGCAAATTTTGGTAGTGCTACCGCTTGTGGTTCTGCTGTAGTTGCAGCAATAACTACAGGTGACGCACCATCAACTTTAACACAGGTGTAAACACCATGCTCTAGTATAATTCGGTTCATGGTTTCAACCACAATAGCTTTATCCTTTTCTTCGCACAGCAACGCATCGTAAACGTATAGCACATTAATTCCTATGGTGCTGAGGTGTTTTATAACATCGGTCATAACACCCACCTCAACACCAAACATTTTGGCTGAGGTCACTTTGTAGCCGTGCTTTTTTTTGTCGTTGTATATGCGTGATAACATATCGGGTTCGTGGATTGAGTAGAACGCAAATAGCGGTGATTTAAGCATGGCTAACCATTGCTTGTTAAAAAAGCTTAGGTGCTCAATTTTAATGCTTTTGACGTCAATACCTGTTCGCTCAGCAACGTTCTGATGCGTTAAGTAAGTTAGTTTGCCATCGTATATTTTGATAGCTATATTTGGGTGTAATGCGGTGTAATCGCACTCAGCTAATTTGGTACCATCAACGGTAATTTGTTCACGAATCCAAGCGGGCATAAGTGTAAACGAATCAACCACACGACCACCACTTTTTTCATCACCAACACCAGGTATCATAAACCCTCTATTTGTCAAAAACTCAAAAAGTTTGATGTTGTCTTCAACAAAGCTCCTATTGTCGGCATCTTTCCAATAGTCGTTAATGTGGTTGTTACGCATAGTAAGTATTTTGCCTTTTTTGGTGCGGTGACCATCTTTTGCCAAACGTTTACCAACAATCAAAAGCTCTTTTGATGTAGGCAACTCGATTTTAGGGTACATTTTAATAAGGTTGGAGCAGATAGGGTGCTCCATAGCTTCGTTTAACTGCTCATAAAAAAGCCTGTTTTGATTCAGTACGATTCCCGCATCTTTGATAATGTATTTAACCAGTCCCGCTTTTAGATAAATATCGGTTAAGCGGTACTTTTTGCAATATTCACGCTCTAGGTAACTATCGTTAACTTCAATAAATGCACCTTTGGATGTGCCATGCTTTAATACATCGATAATTCGGGTATATATATAGGTGCTGCTCTTGGATTTCGTTTGTTGGTGCAATATTGTAGCGTTAAGTGACTTCCATTTGTCGTCAGTATAATAGGTGCTGCATAAGTTGGATAAAAACACTAGGCACTTTTCGACTGCTACATCAACATCGCTATCAATGGCTCTAAGCATGCCTTTAGGCACATACTTGCGTAGGTTGTATTCTGATTTTTTGGGTATAAGCAACGAATTTACATTCGGGAACTGTAATGCTAATTCTGCTAAGTTGTAATCATTTTGGAGGATTTGGATGTCCTCAGTATCACCCGTAAGTGATAGGTAATCGGTTTTAATGTTCATTTATATTCTCTTATTCTCGTAATTCCGTTAGGAATGTTATGGCTCTTGGGATTTTACTTGGTAAGAGAAGCTGGCAGAAGCTATCTACCAGCAACCAAGGTTTTTTTATGAGTTTACTCTCCTAAAACTGCTTTTCTTTAAATATACCGAAAATTTAAAAAAGAGTCAAGTGTTTGAGATAACAAAATGAAAAAAAACTTATAATAGCGGAAATTGAGCATACTATGATTATTGCTATAGTTGTGTAATACCTTATTATTACTACTATTATACTCTATTCTATTACTATTTTATTAAGTAACATATATGATAGTGTATTGTTAAGGTAGATGAATAAATAATAGAATTAATTGAAAGAAACTGTAATAATATGGTACTAAACTAGGATAATAGATAGTGATAATACATACTATATACCACTTGACGCTCCAGTATTTGCTATGATGGTTCTGGTGGTGCTAGTCCTTCCTTCCTGTATTAAGGTGGTAGTGTCCTCCCCTTCAAACGCTACGGATTCGATGATTTGTTATTTATCCTTAACGATGTTACCCCCGTTGCCTACTGCATAATGAAGACGTCCCGCCCTGTTCACATGATGTGCCGTTCAAATTTTTTTCAAAATTTTTGGCTGATTTTTTTGGAGCGAGTATTTATAGATAAACAACGCTATGAAAATTACGCTATCACTATCGCAATTCAAGAAGGTTCTAAAATCGGAGCCTATAAAGTTTCCTGTATCATTCAGAGGTGAAAACTTCACTGAAAAAGAATTAAACGACTTATTGGATTTGTTGCAAACTACCTAACGTACCAAAAATAGGCTATACTCAAAACTAGCCCTTGAATACTTGATGTTCTCAACGCATTATATGTCTTTTTTTTATACCAAAAACAACCACCCTAAATTTGGTATATTAATTAATTTTATTTATCTTTACAAAAAATTATAAAGAGATAAGCTATGCAGGCTAGATACGTTAGAACGAGTCATTTATCGCAATCAAATGAACGCCAGATTTTAAAGCAAAATATAGGTGAGAAAATCTATATAGATAAAGTAAGTGGGGTTATTCCTTTTGAGTCAAGACCACAAGCTAAGGCTTTGTTAAAAGATATTACCGATTTAGGGATTACTTTTTTAACGGTAGACTCAATTTGTCGTCTCGGAAGAAATACGCTAAATGTGATTTCAACTATTTCTGAGCTTCACAGGTTGGGTGTTACTATCAAAGTAGAGAATCTTGGATTAGAAAGCATGATGAACGGCAAAGAGAGTCCTACTTTTAAGCTAATTAGTTCTGTTATGGCGAATTTAGCAGAAATGGAACGTAACACACTGAGAGAGAGGCAGTTAGAAGGAATTGCTATTAGAAAAGCCAAAAAATTATATACAGGTAGAGAAAAAGGTACTACAGAATCAAGGGATGCGGTGCTAGCTAAATACCCAAAGGTGATTTTTTACTTGAAAAAATCTACTCCGCCTACACTTGAAGAGATAGGTGTTTTGTGTGGTTGTTCAAAAAACACCGTTCAAAAGGTGAAAAAGCTCTATTTTGAAAAGGAAGTAGTAAATTGTTAAGTCGCTGAAAAAAAGTTATCAACTTTGCTACAGATTTGCTACAGAAATGAAAAAACCCAGCAATTGCTGGGTTTCTAGTAGCGGGAACAGGACTCGAACCTGTGACCTTCGGGTTATGAGCCCGACGAGCTGCCTACTGCTCTATCCCGCGATGTTTCGAGTGCAAATATACAATGAATATCAAGAAATGCAACAAAAAATGCAAAAAATCTTTATTTCCTCTATTGAACTGATATGACTACCTTTGCGCCAATTAGATCAGAATACATGTCACACAAAGCAGGATTTGTCAACATTATCGATTTGATAGTAAGAGGAGAATGTCCAGTGGACATTCGGTTTTAAGAAGTGTTAAATAAAAAAAATATGTCGCATAAAGCAGGATTTGTCAATATAATCGGTAATCCAAATGTGGGAAAATCAACTTTGATGAACGCATTTGTTGGGGAAAGGTTATCCATTATTACTTCCAAAGCTCAAACTACACGTCACCGAATTTTAGGAATTGTGAATGGCGAAGACTTCCAGGTAATTCTTTCGGATACACCCGGAATTATCAAACCGGCGTATGAAATGCAAAAATCGATGATGGATTTTGTAAAATCGGCTTTTGAAGATGCTGATGTACTGATTTATATGGTGGAAATAGGCGAGAAAGAGTTAAAAGACGAAGCATTTTTTACTAAAATAATCCATTCTAAAATCCCAGTTTTATTACTTTTAAATAAAATAGATAAATCCAATCAAGACGAACTAGAAGAGCAAATTGATTTGTGGAAAAACAAAGTTCCCAACGCAGAAATTTATCCTATTTCGGCTTTAGAAAACTTTAATGTGAAAGAAGTTTTTGCTCGCATTTTAGAATTGCTTCCGGTTTCGCCTCCTTATTATCCAAAAGATGCTTTGACTGATAAGCCAGAACGGTTTTTTGTAAATGAAACTATTCGTGAAAAAATTCTCTTGAATTATGACAAGGAAATCCCATACGCTGTAGAAATAGAAACGGAAGAATTCCTAGAAGATGAAAAAATAATCCGAATTCGATCTGTAATCATGGTGGAGCGCGATACGCAAAAAGGAATTATCATTGGTCATAAAGGAGCTGCACTAAAAAGAGTTGGAATGCAATCTCGTGAAGATTTAGAAAAGTTTTTTGGAAAACAAATCCACATCGAATTGTATGTAAAAGTCAACAAAGACTGGAGAAGTAATGCCTATCAGTTACGACGCTTTGGCTACAACCAATAGCACTTAACTTGCCAAAATTTTTTCGAATTCGTTTTCCAAATCATTCATTTGGTCATTTCCTTTTTCACGCAATTGTCGAGCAATGACATAGAGTAAAAACCAAACGATGACCATAAAAAACATAATGACTAAATCCATCATCATAGGTTCTTTTAAAGTGTAATTGGAGTAGGCAAACATCCCAAAAAGTAAAAAAGTTCCAGCAACAAAAAAATGTAAAAACATAAAAAAAGTCCATAAAGTTTGGGCTGGCCCAAATAATCCTCTAATATGAGTGGCGTTTTTTTCATTGCCTTCCATTTCTTCTAGTACAATACTTAAATGGGGAGACCAATATTGATGTTTCTCACCCGATATGGTAAACTGAATGTAGTTGTCCCTGATTTTCATAAAAAAATCGGGAGATATTACCTTCCTATGGTTGATGAATTTTTGTTTTATCACATCAATGTTTTCATCTACATTTTTTAAAAAACGCAGACGCAGTCTGATTTCTTTATTAGTTTTCATGAAATTTTGTTTGATTGGTAATCCATACTAAAGTTAGTAAAAAAAATTGATATTGCGTTCTTTAATAGTACCTTTGCGCCATATTTAAAATGATTATGAACAATATTGTAGCCATAGTAGGAAGACCAAACGTAGGAAAATCAACATTTTTCAACCGATTAATACAAAGAAGAGAGGCAATCGTTGATTCGGTTAGTGGTGTTACTCGTGATCGAAATTATGGTAAAAGTGAATGGAATGGGAAAGAGTTTTCTGTAATTGATACGGGTGGTTACATTAAAGGTTCGGATGATGTTTTTGAAGCTGAAATTCGTCGTCAAGTTGAATTAGCTATTGATGAAGCAGATGCCATTATTTTTGTGGTGGATGTAGAAGAAGGAATCACACCTATGGATGCTGAAGTGGCAAAGCTATTACGAAAAGTAACAAAACCCATTCTTTTGGCAGTCAATAAAGTGGACAATGCAATGCGTGAAAAAGACGCTATCGAATTTTATAATTTGGGCTTAGGCGACTATTTTACTATTGCCAGTATCAGCGGAAGCGGTACGGGAGATTTATTGGATAAATTAGTAGAAGTGTTACCCGAATTACCCGAAACAACAGAAGAAGAAGTTTTACCACGATTTTGTGTGGTAGGTCGTCCTAATGCTGGGAAATCATCTTTCATCAATGCATTAATTGGAGAAGACCGATTTGTGGTTACCGATATTGCCGGAACAACCCGAGATGCTATTGACACCAAATACAACCGTTTCGGTTTTGAATTCAACTTGGTAGATACCGCTGGAATTAGAAGAAAAGCCAAAGTAAAAGAAGACTTAGAGTTTTACTCGGTGATGCGTTCCGTGCGCGCTATTGAGCATTCGGATGTAATTATTTTACTGATTGATGCAACTCGCGGTTTTGAAGGACAAGATCAAAGTATTTTTTGGTTAGCAGAGAAAAACAGAAAAGGAGTAATTATTTTGGTAAACAAATGGGATTTGGTTGAAAAAGACACCATGTCAACCCGAGATTATGAAGTAAAAATTAGGGAACAATTACAACCTTTTACTGATGTGCCAATTCTGTTTATATCAGCGTTAACTAAGCAACGTTTATTAAAATCATTGGAAGAAACTGTAAAAGTTTTTGAAAACAGAAAACAACGTATTTCAACTTCAAAATTCAACGACTTTATGTTGAAATTGATTGAGGCCTATCCGCCACCAGCATTAAAAGGAAAATACGTAAAGATTAAATACTGCATGCAGTTGCCAACACCTACACCTCAATTTGTATTTTTTGCCAATTTGCCTCAATATGTAAAAGAACCCTACAAACGTTTTCTTGAAAATAAAATCCGTGAAAACTGGGATTTTTCAGGAGTTCCGATTGATATTTATATTAGAGAGAAGTAATATATAATCCAAGTAAACTTAAATACTAAATTATTCAATCCTCAAAATCTCTTATAATAAGAATAATTGTAGCAATAATAAAATCTAAAATTTCTTATTGTAAAAAGTGATAAAATAGATTTGATAAATTCTATGTTTTTACTTTTGAAATGAGTTTGAATAAATATTTTTTAAATAATATCGTTTAACAACCTATTTATTCGCCAAAATGCACTGTTGAAATAGATTAAAGATATGTTAATATTTACTTAATAAACAGATGTTTACAGATGTATATTTTCGCTTGGTATTAAAACATCAACTTTATGAAAAACTATTTACATCTAAAATCAGCAGTCTTCTTGAATGCTCAAAATTTTAAAAAGAAAAAATCAAACTTAGGTTTTGTCTTCTTTTTTACACTACTGTTTTCTTTATTTGGATTCGTCCAAAATGCCACGTCTCAAACTACTATTTCGCAATGGACATTTGAACCGCTGCAAGGTACCAATGCCAACCCAACACCTAATACAGGTTCCGGCTCTGCAACTTTAGTTGGAAGTATGACAGGAGTTGCGACAGCAACAGGAATGCTCCTATCAGGAAGTGGATGTGGAGCCCAATCAGGTGCCAATCCTGGTGCTTGGGCAATTGCTACCGCCAATCCTGGTACAACTAATGAATCAAGCGGTGCTCAGTTTAATGTATCTACAGTAGGACGTTCAGGAATCATTGTGCAATGGGATCAACGTTTTTCCAACTCTTCGACCAATACTGTTAGATTACAATATACCACAGATGGTACTACATGGAATAATTTTACCATGACAGCATCGAATACGACCCTGTGTGCAGGTAGTTTGAATAATGGACGTTTTGAAAATAATGCAGGCGATGTGTACAGGAGAGTAATTGTAAATTTATCTGCTATTACTGCTGTTGATAATAACGCAAATTTTGGATTTAGGGCAGTTGCCGCTCATTACCAATCAACAGGACAATTTAGACAATCTAATACTCCCGCCAGTGTTGCAACAGGAGGAACATGGCGATTCGATAACGTTACGGTAAGTGGCACAGTAATTCCTTCCAACCCCGCCGTTAATCTCTCCGTTTCTGCCAACTCAGGAACAGAAGCAGGAACAACAGCCATCACTGTTACAGCAACTGCTTCTTCCGCCGTAACTGGTGATCAAACTCTAGCTTTAGGAGTATCTGGTACAAATATTACAACTGGTGATTATTCATTGAGTAATTCAACGATAACAATTTTAAACGGACAAACTACAGGTTCTGTAACTTTTACAGTTGTAGATGATGCTGTAGTTGAAACTACAGAAACAGCTACTTTAACTATCAGCAGTCCATCAGCTGGAATTATACTTGGAACAACAACTACTCAAAATATTGCTATTACTGATAATGATGTATCTGCAAATCCAACGGTTGCACTTTCGGTAAACTCAAACACAGGTTCCGAAGCTGGAACAACTCTAATCACTATTACAGCCACAGCTTCTTCTGCAGTTAGTGGAGATCAAACAGTAAGTCTAGGCGTTTCGGGAACTAATATTACAGCTGGTGATTATACATTGAGTAATTCAACCATTACGATATTAAACGGTCAAACAACAGGTTCAGTAACTTTTACAGTAACTGATGATGCATTAGTTGAAAGTACAGAAACTGCAACTTTAACTATAAGCAGTCCATCAGCTGGAATTACGCTTGGCACAACAACTACTCAAAATATTGCTATTACTGATAATGATAGTGCATCGACTATAGACCTTTCTACGTATGTAAGAGTAGGCCGTTATGATTTACCAGAACCAACAAGAACAGTTGCTCCAACGAATAACTTATTGTGTCAAGAAGCTTCGGCTGTAGCGTACAATTGGGATACTGATACGTTATTCATCACTGCCGACGGTAGTACTTCTGTTACTCAAGTATCAAAAACAGGTGTTTTAATTGATACGATGACCATGGCTTTAGGCGGCAGTCCGCAAGGAACGGATTTCTATGATACAGAAGGGCTTACCTATATTGGTGGTGGACAATTCGTAATGAGCGAAGAGCGCGACAGACAATTGGTAAAATTTACTTATGCTGCTGGTACCACACTTACAAGAGCCAATACGCAAACTGTAAAAATTGGAACATTTGTTCCGAATACAGGAACAGAAGGTCTTTGTTATGATCCAATTACAGGAGGATTTATCTGTCTTAAGGAAATCGATCCTATAGGGATTTTTCAAACAAATGTAGATTTTGCTGCTGGAACTGCTACAAATGGTTCGCCTACAACAGTGAACTCTGTTAATCTTTTTGACCCAGCATTGTTAGGTTTTATAGATGTTGCTGATGTATTTGTATTGGCCAACATACCTACGCAGTCAACGTCACCAAATCTTTTGGTATTAAGTCAGGAAAATGCCCAAGTGGTAAATATAGACAGAAACGGTAACATTGCTAGTACACTTACTATTGTCACTGATCCAGGAAATCCTCTAAATGTTGCTTCTCAGCAACACGAAGGAATTACTATGGATAATAACGGTAATATTTATATTGTGAGTGAAAATGGTGGTGGCGACATAAACCATCCACAATTATGGGTATATGCTCCTTCTACAACACCAAATCAAGCGCCAACTGCCATTGCGTTGACTAATACCGTTCCTAGCATTATTGAAAACTCAATAACTACACCAGCGGTTAGAGTTGCTGATATCTTGCTTACTGACGATGGTTTAGGAACAAATACATACTCGTTGTCTGGAGCTGATGCAAATAATTTCCAAATTACGGCATCAAGCTTGTTCATAAAACCCGGAACGGTACTTGATTTTGAAACCAAATCAACATACAACGTTACGGTAAATGTTGACGATACAACCGTAGGTGCTACACCTGACGCGTCAGTAAATTTTGTATTGTCAGTTAC
Source organism: Flavobacterium sp. (assembly GCF_046317795.1). GTDB lineage: Bacteria > Bacteroidota > Bacteroidia > Flavobacteriales > Flavobacteriaceae > Flavobacterium. The sequence continues at coordinate 12,440 of NZ_JBKCVI010000003.1, forward strand.
TGACTTAGTAAATGAAACACCACAACTTCCAAACGTAACTATTTCTGAAGTAGCTCCGTGGGGAAGTGGTAACAGTCCAGCGGCTGCCGATTGGTTTGAAGTAACCAACAACGGAACAACTGCTCTTAACATTTCTGGATGGAAAGTAGACGATAGTTCCAACTCGTTTGCTGCTTCACTTGCCTTAACAGGAATTACAAGTATTGCTCCAGGCGAATCAGTAATTTTCTTGGAAAGTTCCGCTTCTAATCCAGCTGCGACAGTTGTTGCTAACTTTAAATCACTTTGGTTTGGAGCCAATCCTCCAGCCAGTTTACAAGTGGGTACCTATCAAGGTTCTGGTATCGGATTAAGTACAGGTGGTGACGCGGTGAATTTATATGACGCAAGTGGCGTTTTACAAGCTAATGTTATTTTTGGAGCTTCTCCGACAGTTTTATTTAAAACCTTCAACAACGCAGTTGGACTCAACAATACTACAATATCTTTATTGAGTGAGGTGGGCGTTAATGATGCTTTTGTTGCCGTAAACGATGTTGCTGAAATTGGTTCTCCAGGTTCTGTAGGTCGTTTGTTTATTTCAGAAGTTGCTCCTTGGTCAAGCGGTAACAGCCCTGTGGGTGCTGATTGGTTTGAAGTTACGAATACAAAAGCTGTAGCCGTTGATATTACAGGTTGGAAAGTGGATGATAGTTCACAATCTCCAGCGGCTGCGGTAGCGTTAAACGGAATCACAAGCATCAATCCTGGGGAGTCAGTTATCTTTATCGAAACTAATGATTTACCAGGTAAAACTACAGCTTTCTTGAACAATTGGTTTGGAACTAATCCGACAGGAGGCTTACGCATCGGGAATTATACGGGTAGCGGAATTGGTTTAGGTACTGGAGGAGATCAAGTCAATTTATATAATACAACTAGTAGTACTCCACAAACTTCGGTATTGTTTGGCAGTTCTCCTGCTGCAGCTCCATATACCACTTTTGACAATAAAGCTGGTGTTAATAGTTTGGTTACACCAATTACACAATTTAGTGCCGTAAGTGTTAATGGAGCATTTATTGCTGCCAATAGCACTAATGAAATTGGTTCACCAGGTACAATTATAACAGCACCTTGTCCAACCATTACTGCAACAGCTACTCCAGCATTATCAACAGTATGTTTTGGTGCAACGACTACAGTTACGGTTACGGCAACAGGAGGAACATTACCTTATACTGTATCGGGAAGTCCGTTAACTGTTGGCGGTGGTACTTTTACTTACACAATTACTGATGCTAAAGGTTGTACTGCAACAGCTACAACAACGGTAACCTCTTTGCCAGCAGCTACGGTAGATCTTTCTGTGACAACTAATACAGCTTCTGAAACAGCAGCTACAATAGTTACTGTTACTGCAACTGCCACGGCACCTGTATGTGTTAATGAAACAATTTCTTTAGGTGTATCAGGAACAGGTATTACTGCTGCCGATTATACTTTAAGCAATGCAACAATTACAATCCCTTCAGGTTCAACTTCTGGTTCAGTTACTTTTACAGTAGTGAGCGACAATGCAGTTGAGCCACTTGAAACTGCTACATTAACTATTAGCAATCCTTCATCGGGAATTGTTTTAGGAACTACAACTACGCAAAATATCGCTATCAGCGATTTCGTATTTACATTACAAGTACTACACGCTTCAGATTTCGAGGGTGCTGTTGAAGCAGTTCAAGATGCACCACGTTTCGCTGCAATTGTAGACCAACTTGAAGAAAGTTATGTAAATACAATTAAGCTTTCATCGGGAGACAACTATATTCCTGGTCCATTCTTAAGTTCAGGAGGCGATCCGACACTTGCTCCAGTATATAAAACGGCTTACGAGAATTTCTACAATACAACGTTTACAAGCCCTCCTGTGAATTTAGCAGTAAGTATTGGTAGAGCTGATATTTCTATTATGAACTTTATTGGTATCGAAGCTTCAGCATTAGGTAATCATGAGTTCGATTTAGGTACGAATGAAATTAGAACAATGATTGCTGGTGCAAATAATACAGGTGCAACGACTACAACTTGGTATGGCGCACAATTTCCATATTTGAGTTCAAATCTAAATTTCAGTGGAGATTCAAATTTAGCTTCAATTTCAACAACCAATCGTTTGAGATTAAATACTAGCTTTATGTCCAGTCCTACTGAAACACCTGCTGCGATTTCAGCCAAAACCAAACTTGCTCCATCAACTATCATTATGAAAGGTGGTCAAAAAATTGGTATTGTAGGTTGTACAACACAAATATTAGCAAGTATTTCATCTCCCGGTGCTACAACAGTAATTGGCGGAGGTGCAAATGATATGAATATATTGGCAGGAATTGTTCAGCCAACGGTAGATGCTTTAATTGCCGATGGATGTAATAAAGTGATTCTTCTTTCTCACTTGCAACAAATTGCTTTCGAACAAGATCTTGCTACAAAACTAACTGGAGTAGATATTATTATCGCTGCTGGTTCTAATACATTATTAGCTGATGCGAATGACCGTTTGCGTGCAGGTGATGTAGCTGCTGGAACTTATCCTTTCCTTGCAACAGATTTAGCTGGAAGAACAGTGCCTGTGGTAAACACTGATGGCAATTACAAATACGTAGGAAGATTAGTAGTTGATTTTGACTCAGATGGTAACTTGTTACCAGCATCAATTAACGATGCTATTTCTGGTGTCTATGCAACTGACCAACAAGGATTAAATGATGTTTGGGGAGCCAATGTTGGCAATGCCTTTTTACCAGGTACTCGCGGCTATCAGGTGCAGTTGTTATGTAACGCTATCGGAAATGTAATTAATTCAAAAGATGGTAATCTCTTTGGTAAAACATCCGTTTTCCTTGAAGGACGTAGAAATTTTGTGCGTACAGAAGAAACGAATCTTGGTAATATTACATCTGAAGCTAATTTATGGTTAGCTAAGTTTTATGATCCTACTACTGTTATCTCTATCAAAAATGGTGGAGGTATCCGTTCTGCCATTGGAAACGTAATTGCAGTTGGAGACAATGTAACATTAGTGCCGCCAATTGCTAATCCTGGAGCAGGTAAACAATCTGGCGATATTTCTCAATTAGATATTGAAAACTCATTGCGTTTCAACAATCAACTTTCATTAATGACACTAACAGCAAGCGGCTTGAGAGCAATTCTTGAACATGCTGTTAATGCAACTACAGCTACTGCCACTCCTGGACAATTTGCTCAAGTTGCAGGTGTACGATACAGTTATAATTTCAGTAATGCATCTGGTTCAAAAATTTTGAATGCAGTGATTACAGATTCAGCTGGTAATGTTATCGATACCTTAGTGGTTAATGGTGTAACAGTTGGTAATTTGTCACGTACCTTCAGAGTAGTTACATTGAACTTCCTTGCAGGAAATGGAGATGGTTATCCATTTGTTGCTTCATCAGTTCCGGGAAGCAGACTTGATTTGAATACAGTGCCTGAACAAGGTCCAGCGATGGCATCGTTTGCGAATTCGGGTTCTGAGCAAGATGCGTTTGCAGAGTACATGAAAAATCAATTTAGTACCACACCTTATGGCATCGCTGATACACCACTAGTGAATGACTGTAGAATCCAAAGAGTACCAGCACGTACTGATAATGTATTGCCTCCAAACGCAGGTACAAATGGTACATTATCGATTTGTACGGGTACCACACTAACAACAGCACAGTTATTTTCTGCTCTTGGCGGAACACCACAAACAGGTGGTATTTGGAGTCCAGCTTTAGCAGGTGCGGGAGTATATACCTATACCGTTACTTCTCCATCTTGTTCAGGTTCAGCTTCTGCGACAGTAATAGTAAGCGAGACTCCACAACCACTATGGTATTTAGATGCTGATGGCGACGGATATTACACCGGAGCAGCCGTACCATCATGTACTTCACCAGGTGCTGGTTATACTAACGCTATTTTAACAGGAGGTAACGATTGTAACGATGCTGTTGCTACTATCAACCCAGGACGCACAGAAATCTGTTGGAACAACATCGATGATGATTGTGATGGTTTATTCTCAGAAGGATGTACACCAGTAGTGGTAAACATGGCTACTGCTAATAGTACAGTATTGCCGTCATTTGCTACAGCCGTTTCGGCTCAACCATACACTTTTGCAGGAGCTACCACGGCTACGTATCGATTTACGATAGTTAATTTACAAACTTTGGAAAGTCAAGAAGTGACTTCACCGACACGTTTTGTAGCTATTCCAGTGAGCATGCGTAATTTCAATGTTAGTTATACTGTAACAGCTGCTGCGGTAATTGATGGAGAGAATGTACCTTATGCAGGTAACACCATCACGGTGTTAAGTCCGATAGTACCGAAAATAAAACTAACAGGTTCCAGTTGTAACGTAACGTTGACTTCACTAAGTACTAGTATTAGTTCAACAGTAGGAACCAATGCGATTTCGTATACTTTTAGAGCCCGTTTAACAAGCGACAATGGACCAACGCCAACGTATTATTTCGTAACGTCGCCATCTCGTTTTGTTAACTTAGCTTCGTTTGTAGGTTTAGTACCTCAGTTTGGTACTAGTTATACCATTGATGTACAGTATACCTTCTTGGATAT
>NZ_JBKCVI010000004.1:0-4521 GCF_046317795.1 Flavobacterium sp.
ACTTATAGCAACCATAGCTCCAATAGTAAAAAGAATGGTCATTGGTTCTTTTACAACTAATTCCAAAATTGAAAAAAAGGAATTTTGAACTTCATTGACATCCCCTAGCATTCTAGCCATTATATCTCCCTTTCGTCTCTCGGAATAATAAGAAACGGGTAAGTCGATTATTTTATCAAACATTTTATTTCGTAAGTCTCTTAAAACGCCATTTTTTAACAACATTAAATGATTTAATGCTAAATAATTAAATAGATTTTTTAATAAAAAAGTAGAAATGATAATTGATACTACAAGTAATAAAGCATATTGAGCTCCATTTTCAGTAGTTAACTTTGTGATATAAAAATAAAGATAGTCTTTACCATAATTTGTTATGTCCCAAATTGAAGTCCATTTCGGTTCTTCAATAATTTTTTCAGCATCTTTAAATAACACATCCAACATTGGTATTAAAGCTATGAATGAAAGTGTACTAAAAAGAGCATATATTATGTTGAATATAACATTCCAAATCACATTTGATTTGTATGGTTTCAGAAATGGAATTAGTTTCTTTAAATTTTTATCCATTAGTTCAATTGCATTTCAGAAATTATATTTTTTATTTTGGTATCTAAGTAAGTATCAGCTGCTGGCATTTCGTCAATACTTTCGATGGCAGTATTCACGCTGAAGTAAAATTTTATTTTTGGTTCTGTTCCACTAGGACGAGCACAAATTTTAGAACCATCTTCTAAATAGTAAATCAACACATCCGATTTTGGTATATCTAATGTTTCTATTTCATTAGTCAATAAGTTGCGAGCGGTTGAATTTTGATAATCTTCTACCATAATTACTCGTTGTCCATTAATTTCAGAAACAGGTTTTTCGCGCATATCAATCATCATTTGTTTGATTTCATTCGCACCTTCAATCCCTTTTTTGGTAATTGAAATCAAATGTTCTTTATAATAGCCAAAATCTACAAACAGTTGCTGTAATTCTTTATAAACAGAACTTCCTTTTTCTTTGGCTTGTGCTGCAATTTCACACATTAGTAAAATCGCACCCACAGCATCTTTATCGCGCACAGCGTCACCAACCATATACCCAAAACTTTCTTCGCCACCGCCAATAAATTGTAATTCAGGGAAGTCTTTGATAAATTTCGCAATCCATTTGAAACCCGTTAAACCAACTTTACATTCTACATTATATGCCGAAGCCAATTCCAACATCATTGGTGTAGAAACAATAGTGGAACCAATAAATTGTTTGCCATCAATTTTTCCAGCTTTTTTCCATTGTTCCAATAGATAATGTGTCATCACAACCATGGTTTGGTTTCCATTCAATAATTGCAATTTTCCTTCATTATTTCTGACGGCTACGCCCAATCGGTCGCTATCAGGGTCAGTGCCAAACACAATATCTGAATTTGTTTTTTCAGCTAAAGCCAACGCCATTGTCAACGCTTCGGGTTCTTCTGGATTTGGAGATTGTACTGTTGGAAAATCGCCATTAGGTTCGGCTTGTTCAGGAACAATATTCACATCGGTATAACCTGCTTTTGCCAAAACAGCTGGAACCAATTTTATAGAGGTTCCATGCAAAGAAGTGTATACAATTTTTAAATTTTCTTTGGCTATAGCCGAAATGTTAAAACTTGCATTTTCGATAGTGGAATCAATAAAAGCTTGGTCAATGGCAACATCAATATGTTCAATTAAACTTTCGTTGGCATCAAACTTAACTTCACTGTATTTTAAATCTTCAATCACTCGAATAATTTCCTCGTCTTCGGGCGGTACTAATTGTCCACCATCTTGCCAATATACTTTGTAACCATTGTATTCAGGTGGATTGTGTGAAGCGGTTAATACAATTCCGGCATGACAATTAAGATATTTTAAGGCAAATGATAATTCTGGTGTAGGTCGCATTTCCGAAAACAAATACACATAAATTCCGTTTGCAGAAAAAACATCCGCAACCACTTTTGCCAAAGTGTCACTGTTATGACGACAATCGTAAGCAATTACTACTTTCAACTGTTCCGTAGGGAATGATTTTTTTAAATAATCCGATAACCCTTGTGTGTTTTTACCCAAAGTATATTTGTTGATACGATTAGTGCCAACACCCATTATTCCGCGCATTCCACCAGTGCCAAATTCCAAATTTTTATAAAAACTCTCCTCCAAATTTTTTGGAGAAGTAGTCATCATTTCGATGATTTCGTCTTGTGTTGCTGCGTCAAAAGAAGGTGTTAACCATTCATTGACTTTGTCTAATATATGTTTTTCGATGTGCATAATCTTTTTTTGAAGCCAATCCTGCTATTCGCTATATCTTTTTATTTTTGTCCTTCGACAAGCTCAGAATGACAAAAATAAAAAGGATACCGCTTCTATCAGGGCTAAGTTAATTTGTAAACTTATTTTTTAAATCAATCGTTGTTTATAATTTATTCTCTTTGGGGCTATTATTTATTTTTTGTAACCAATTTTATTTCTTTCAACAATTACTTCCTTATTTTCTTTTTCAACTAAATAATTTAAAACATTATATATTTCTGGCAACTGTCCTTCAATTTCTGTAATTCTGTTTTGCAATTCGGTATAATTTACAGCAAATTGTCTTATTGTAACAAATGCACTGAATTCCATCTCCCTCTCCTTTGGGGAGGGCCGGGGTGGGGCTTTTTCTCACTTTTTAAAACACTTGATAACATTGCAATACCTTGTTCTGTGAATGCAAAGGGTAGATATTTTAAATGTTGACCTCTTCCATTCTTTAAGGACGCAATTTGCGACCTTAAAGAATCGTATTCAAACTTTGAAAGTTCAAACATAAAATCTTCTGGAAAACGATTAATATTTCTTCTAACGGCTTCTTTAAGTCTTTTATTTTCAACTCCATATAGCAATGACAAATCAAAATCAAGCATGACTTTATTACCTCGAATTTCAAATATTTTATTTTGAATAACTTCTAATTCCATTTTTTTTAAATGTTTGAGGACGAAAATTGCGTCCTCAAGTTGAACTACAAATTCACTTCACTTGAAATTTTATAGCGTTCCTCGTTATTCTTAGTTCGAAGAATAATTTCGCCCAAAAATCCAGCTAAAAATAATTGTGAACCTATAATCATGGCAGTTAAGGCAATGTAAAAAAGAGGATTTTCGGTGACTAAAACCGTTTTATAACCAGCATATAACCTAATAAGTTTGATAGAAATAATGAAACCAGTTGCTATAAATCCGATGATAAACATTAAAACACCGCCAGCACCAAAAAGATGCATCGGTCTTTTGCCATAACGTGATAAAAACCAAATGGTGATTAAATCCAAAAATCCATTGATAAAGCGACTCATTCCAAATTTAGATTCTCCATATTTTCTAGCTTGATGAATGACTACTTTTTCACCAATTTTGGAAAACCCAGCATTCTTGGCTAAAACAGGAATGTAACGGTGCATTTCGCCCGAAACTTCAATGTTTTTAATTACGGTATTTTTGTAAGCTTTTAAACCACAATTGAAATCGTTGAGATATACTCCAGAGGTTTTTCGTGCAGCCCAATTGAAAAGTTTGGATGGTAAATTCTTTGTTACAACCGAATCATAACGTTTCTTTTTCCAACCCGAAACCAAATCGTAATCTTGGGTTATTACCATTTTGTATAAATCTGGTATTTCCTCTGGACTATCCTGTAAATCAGCATCCATAGTAATCACAACGTCACCTTTCGCTTTGGCAAAACCAGCATGCAATGCTTGTGATTTACCAAAATTTCGCATGAAACGAATGCCTTTTACATTCCCATTTTCTTTTGAAAGCGACTCTATAATCTGCCACGAATCATCCGTGCTTCCATCATCTATAAAAATAACTTCATAGGAATATTTGTGAGCTGTCATTACTTTGACAATCCATTGATGCAATTCGGGTAACGATTCCTGCTCGTTAAGTAGCGGAATGATGATGGATAGATTCATTTACAATCCTTCGTTCGATTTTGATTTAAAAATTGCAGCTAAAATTAAGCCGAAAATGGCATGAAAAACTAATACTATAGCTATTCCAAATATAATATTACCAATGGAATAATTATCAGTTTCGGCTGCTTTTTGCATCGCTTCGTTTACCGCAGATGCAGGAGCACCAAGTTTTTCCATCATCTCAGAAACTGCTTTGATAGCAATTTCTTTGATTGTCTCTTTGGCTTGTGGATCGATGAAGTTAAATAAAACATATTCAAATAGTTTAGAGAGTAAAGTCCCAATAACAGCTGCTAAAAAGTAAACTGTAAAACATTCTTTAAAGGTAATGTTTCCATTCAATTGTTTTTTTGTTTTTGAAACTACAACGAAACCAATAACAATAGTAAAAATAAATCCCACAAGTCCAAACCACCAACTTGTAAATAACTTTAAATCAATAGCATAAATAGCTGTTGTAAAAAGTAATGAAAATAATCCTAGGATAATTCCAAATGTAATTCCGTTTTTCTTAATAATTTCATTCAT
>NZ_JBKCVI010000005.1:0-22463 GCF_046317795.1 Flavobacterium sp.
ACAATATCGCCACGAGAACCTTCTTCGGCATAGTGCCATGCTTTTTTAATTTCGGCTTCGGTTTTGATGGTCGATTGTCCTTTGCCAGAAGAGCTCATCAAAGGTTTTACGACACAGGGAATGCCAACTTCGGTTACTGCCTTTTGTAATTCTTCAGCAGAAGTGGCATACCGATAATTTGCCGTTTTTAATCCCAATTCTTTGGCTGCCAAATCGCGTATGGCTTTTCGGTTCATGGTAAAATTGGCTGCTTTTGCCGATGGAACAACGGTTATTCCCTGCTTTTCGTAATCATAAAAACGCTCCGTTCTGATGGCTTCTATTTCGGGAACGATAAAATCAGGTTGATGTTTGGCTACGATGCGGTCAAGTTCGGAACCATCAAGCATGTTGATGACTTCAAATCCGTGAGCGACTTGCATAGCCGGTGCATTTTCATAACTGTCGACAGCAATAACGGTTTGCCCTATGCGCTGCGCCGCAATAACAAATTCTTTTCCTAATTCTCCGGAACCTAATAATAGTATTTTTGACATTTGAATATTTTTAAACCATTAAGATAATTAAGAATTACACTTAATGAAACTTAATACCTTAATGGTTTTATATTATAAATTGTTATACTAAAGCTGCCGCAATTCTTTTGAAAGCTTCGGTTAGTAATTCTTCACTGGTGGCATAAGAAATTCGGATGCAATTTGGATTTCCAAAAGCGTCACCTGTTACCGTGGCAACATTGGCTTCTGATAATAAATACATCGAGAAATCATCGGCATTGTTAATCAATTTTCCACGCAATGTTTTTCCAAAATAAGAAGAAACATCTGGAAAAAGATAGAAAGCACCATCAGGAATAGTAGTTTTTAATCCTGGAATTGCTGCAGCCAATCTAACCACTAAATCTCTACGGTTTTTGAAAGCAGTTACCATGTCGTTCAACACTTTTGGGTCGGCATCAACCGCTGTAATAGTAGCTCTTTGTGCAATAGAATTGGCTCCTGAAGTCACTTGTCCTTGCATTTTGGTACACGCTTTGGCAATAAATTCGGGTGCGCCAATATAGCCAATTCTCCAACCGGTCATGGCAAAAGCTTTGGCAACACCATTCACGGTAATAGTTCTTTCAAATAAACCGGGAATAGAACCGATGCTGCAAAATGTTCCTGAAAAATTGATATGTTCGTAGATTTCGTCTGAAACGATATAAATGTTTGGATACTTTTCTAATACTTTGCCAATAGCCGTTAACTCTTCCCGATTATAAACCGAACCACTCGGATTACAGGGTGAACTGAACCACATCATTTTGGTTTTAGGAGTGATGGCTTTTTCTAATTGTTCAGCGGTCATTTTAAAATCGGTTTCAACTGAAGTTGGTACTTCTACAGGAACGCCACCCGATAATTTGATAATTTCAAAATAGGAAACCCAATACGGTGCCGGAAGAATAACTTCATCTTCATCATTCAACATTACTTGAGCAATATTATACAACGATTGTTTGGCACCAGTTGAAACTACGATATTGGCTGGATTGTATTCTAAGTTATTATCGCGTTTGAATTTTCGGCAAATGGCTTCTTTTAACTCTAAATAACCATCTACAGGAGAATAGGTGCTGTAGTTTTCATCGATGGCTTTTTTTGCCGCTTCTTTTATAAAATCAGGGGTATTAAAATCGGGTTCACCCAAACTCAAACTGATAATGTCTTTTCCTTGGGCTTTTAATTCTCTAGCTAAGGCAGCCATTGCCAGCGTTTGTGACGTTGATAAATTATTTATTCTATCCGATAATAGGTTGTTCATGTTGTGTTGTAATTAAATATTTTATATTTTAAAATAAAAACCATTAAGGTATTAAGAAAATTAAGATTTTTGGTGCTTAATATTGCTTAATATCTTAATGGTTAAAAATTCTTCATTTAAAATTTTAGGCTAATTGAGGTTGTCTTCCCAATTCTTTTAAATGTTTGAAATGAGCAATAACGGCACTTCGCATTGTTCGGTATTCGTGATAGGGTAAATTACATTCTTTAGCTGTTTCTTTTACTATTTTAGCTATTTTTCCGTAATGTATGTGGCTAATGTTTGGATAAAGATGGTGCTCAATCTGATGATTTAATCCGCCAGTATACCAATTTACGAGCCAATTTTTGGGAGCAAAATTTACGGTGGTAAACAATTGATGAATAGCCCATGTATTTTCCATTTCACCTTCTTCATTAGGTTTCGGATTTGAAGCATCTTCAATAACATGTGCCAATTGAAAAACGATGCTCAAAATTAATCCTGCTGTGTAATGCATAACAAAAAAACCAATTAAAACTTTCCACCACAATACTCCTAAAATCATAGGAAGTACAATCCAAATCGAAAAATAAATAACTTTTGTAATTACCAAAGTCGTCCAAAGTATTTTAGGAGATTTAACGTCGCCATATGATAATTTTCTTTTCAAATAAGCTTTCATCTGTTTAAAATCAGTTGTTAATGACCAATTGAAGGTCAATAATCCGTACAAAAAAACAGAATAATAATGTTGAAATTTGTGAAAACTATACCATTTTGCATCTTTTGTAAAACGGATAATTCTTCCCGCGTCTAAATCTTCATCATGTCCATGTATGTTGGTGTAGGTATGGTGCAATACATTGTGTTGTACTTGCCAATTGTATACATTACCAGCCAAAATATATATAGTTCCTCCCATAAATTTATTAATCCAATTTTTATTAGAATAGGAACCGTGATTTCCATCGTGCATTACGTTCATTCCTATTCCTGCCATACCAATTCCAATGACGATAGAGAGTAAAAAGAAAACCCAAAATGGCATAGAAGTTAATGTAATTATTAAAAAGTAAGGAGTTAGGAAAACACTAAACAAAATAATTGTTTTCAAGTGTAATTTCCAATTTCCAGTTTTTTGAATATTATTTTCTTTAAAATAGTTATTAACTCTAGAATTTAGGGTTCTAAAAAATTTTAAACTATCGTTTTTAGAAAATATAGGTGTTGTGGTATCCATTTAAAATAAATTAATTTTTGCCCAAAGATAATTATTATAATATTTTAAAGATTATAAACAAATCATAATTATTAACCAAAAGCAGTATTTTTGTTCAAAATTCATTTTATGGAAGAAATTATCAAACAATTTCCTAATCTTACTGATAATCAAATACTACAGTTTCAAAAACTCGAAGCGTTATATCAGGATTGGAATGCAAAGATTAATGTGATTTCCCGTAAAGACATTGATGCATTATATACCAAACACGTTTTGCATTCGTTGGCTATAGCCAAAATACAGCCGTTTGAACCCGGAACCTATATTCTTGATGTGGGAACTGGTGGTGGTTTTCCTGGAATTCCCTTAGCGATACTTTTTCCTGAAACCCGTTTTTATTTGATAGATGTTATTCTGAAAAAAATAAATGTAGTAAAAGCAGTTGCCGAAGCATTAGCATTAAAAAATGTAAAGGCCGAACAAATGCGTGCCGAAAACGTAAAAGGCGATTATGATTTCATTATAAGTCGAGCGGTGACCAACATGCCTGATTTTGTTTCATGGATTAAATACAAAATCAAAAAACAAAACAAACATCAATTACCAAACGGAATACTTTATTTAAAAGGCGGTGATTTAACCGAAGAATTAAAAGACTTTCCAAAAGCAAACGAATATAACATCTCTGAATTCTTTAAAGATGAATTTTTTGAAACCAAAAAAGTGGTGCATTTGCCACTTAAATGTAAAGCATAAAAAAAGTCCTCTCATTTTTTCAGAACGAGAGGACTTTTTTAGTATTAATTCTTCACAATTTTCTTTGTCACATTTCCACTTTCATTTCCAATAGTAATGAGATAAACTCCTTTTGTCAAAGAAACTGGAATTTCAAATGTTCCATTGATATTGTTGTTTTTTGACTGATAAATGGTTTTGCCTAACATATCTGAAATTGAAACCGATGCATTGTCAATAGCATAGGAAGTATTTATTTCAATAGTATTTGAAACAGGATTTTTTATCCAAAGTGTTTCAAAAACAGGATTCACTGTAGTTAAAGTGCCATTTAAAATTTCGTTCAAAGCAAAAGCTACATTATTTGCATTCAAAGTAACGTGATTTTCATTTACTGTTGGGATTAAAGATGCGGCAAAAGGTGTTGTTGTAGATGAAGTTATTGGCGAATATAAGTTGTTTGTATTTCCTACAGCCATTGAACTCCAAGTTGGGATGAAAGTAAAATAGTCTGCATTGAGATTATCGAAAAATTGTGTTAAGATAGGGTCAGTTCCAAGTCCGTTTGAAAAACCAGTTATATCAAATCGTCCTCCTGGTGCAGTATCTAAGCCGGCTGTAAATGTTGGAGCTTTTGAATTGGCCAAACTTTCAAAACCAGTAATCCAAAAAAGCACAACATATTGTTGGCCTCTAAAACGACTTACTTGATTTGTTTGATTTGCAGCTGGTGTAAATCTTAAATTAATTATTGCTCGTTGTGTTGGCGTTATATTTAATGTATAATTCATTACTTCAAAATCTGGGCTGTAATTGTTTGCCCCATTTCCAGCTCCGTTTGAGATAGAAACATTTCTTGTATTAAGCGGAAAACCCATTGAGTTTAGCTCATTTTGGAATTCTGTTCTATAATTTGGAGCACCAGTGGGTAAAAGAGAATTTGAAGCGGTGTTAAATTCAAACAAACTACCCGTTTGTAAATGACCTTCCATATGATCAATTAGCATTTGTCTTGCAGCAGGACTTTTTATTAATCCGTTTACAACTGGTTGTACAGTTACATTTCCAAGTGGACCATAAGCTAAGTAATTGAATAAATGTTGAAATCCTATTGGAACATTAGCGCCTTGATGCGGTGAATCAAATGAAATAAAAAGTCGTGTATCATGATTAATATTATTCATTTCCATATAACGTAATGCATACCTCGAAATTAAACCACCCATACTAGGGCCAATAACCACGTTTTTTTGATTTCCTACTTTTTGAGCGTTTATTTGATTGATTAATGATACCAGCACAAAAGCGTTTCTTTGAATAAAATCTACACCACCATCAACTACTGTTGTGGTATTAGGTCTTGTGTATGTTGGAAAATTTAAAAGAACAATGTCAAATCCTTGTGTTCTTAAAAAATCAGCTAGATTTTGATTAGTCCCATAATTAAGTCCAGCATAAATAGCAGCAATATTTCTGCTATCACCAGGATCAAAACCATCAACTAGAAAGATAGGCTTGTCTAAAATGCCGTCAACAGTATCAGGAAAAATTTCATATTCTCCTTGTCCCAAAAAAGCTGTAGTTTCACCAAAACCTTGATAGGGAGTTGCTGCTGTGATTGTAGTTACTGCACTAGGTTGTAGGTTTTGCGAATTATCTTTATTGGCTGTTCCGTTATTTTGATCTTCAATAGTAATAATGAAAGACTCATAAATAATATCTCCATTAGATAATATAATTTTACAATTTACAGTTTGTTTTCCATTTTCAGAAAAATTGATTTGGAAAGGAACATTAGTCGAAATTGTTTTCCAATTTTCATCTTTTTTTGCTTGAATAGCAATACTTGTAATATTTCTATTGGTGGTATTAAAAATCAAATTATCTTTTAAAACAAAAGTCACCTGACTGGATTTTGATTTTAGCGCAATAGGAGAAATTAGATTTAGACTATGTTTTTCAAAAACATTTTGAGCATTTCGTCTTAATTGAAATTGACGGTTTTCATTTAAAAATAAATCACCATTTTCAGAAGTAGTTTTACTGATTTTTTCAAAATCTGAAATTAAAATACTCAACGGAATTTGATTCTGAGCAAAACCAATATTGGCTTGTTCTCGAATAAAATCGAGTTTTGGCAATCGATTTAAAAAATCGGCACGTTGCATTTCATGATAAACCTGCATGAAATAATTTGCCGTTATTTCTGTTTTTCTTTGTTCTGTTGCATTTGAAATCCCAAAAACTCTGTCATAAAGAATCTTAGTTTCTGTTTTGTCTTTCAATAAATCATACGATTTGTCCTGTGCAAAGCTTAAAAGTGAAAAGAGAGAAAAAAGCAGTAGTGTAATTTTTAATTTCATAATCAGAATTATAATTTATTTTTAAGTTATCAAATATACAAAGAATCTATTTTCAATGGAATAAAAATTTTATGTAAAAGCTTGAAATTTAATACGATGGTTGAAAAAAAACCTATTCCCCCAAAAACGGATAACGATAATCCTCAGGAGTAACCATAGTTTCTTTGATGGTTCTTGGGGAAACCCAACGTAATAAATTTTGCATGGAACCCGCTTTATCGTTCGTTCCCGAAGCTCTTGCACCACCAAAGGGTTGCATGCCCACAACGGCACCGGTTGGTTTGTCATTGATATAGAAGTTCCCAGCACTGTTTTGTAAAGCCAATGTTGCTTCTTCAATAGCGTAACGGTCTTGGCTGAATACGGCTCCTGTTAATGCATATTCCGAAGTGGTGTCAACTAATTCTAATGTTTGTTTCCATTTTGCATCTTCGTAAACATAAATAGTCATTATAGGTCCAAAAAGTTCCGTTTCCATAGTAGCATACTTTGGATTGGTTGTAACAATAACGGTTGGTTCGATGAAATAACCTTTTGTTTTGTCGTAGTTTCCGCCCACAATGATTTCGGCATCAGAATCTTTTTTTGCTTGGTCGATGTAGCTTGCTAATTTATCAAAAGAATTTTCGTGAATTACAGCCGTAATAAAGTTTCCAAAATCCTCAGGCGAACCCATTTTCATTGATTTTACATCGGTTATTAGTTGCTCTTTTACGGCTTGCCATAAACTCTTTGGAATATAAGCTCTGGATGCAGCGGAACATTTTTGCCCTTGGAATTCAAATGCTCCACGAGTAATTCCAGTAACCACTTGTTTTACATTGGCACTTGGATGGGCTAAAACAAAGTCTTTTCCACCCGTTTCGCCTACAATTCTTGGATAGGTTTTGTATGTATGAATGTTATTTCCAATTTTCTGCCAAATTTCTTTGAATACAAAAGTCGAACCTGTGTAATGAACTCCAGCAAAATCTGGAGAAGCCAAAACAGTATCGGTAATCATTACTGGATCACCAAAAACAACGTTGATTACGCCATCAGGCACACCAGCTTCTTTGAAAACATCGATAATAATTTTTGCCGAAAAAACCTGGCTATCGCTTGGTTTCCAAACCACAACATTACCCATCAAAGCAGCGCTTGCAGGTAAGTTTGCAGCAATAGCCGTAAAGTTAAACGGAGTTATTGCATACACAAAACCTTCCAATGGGCGATATTCCACTCGGTTCCAAATATCTGAAATTGATTTCGGTTGGTCGTTATAGATTTGGGTCATGAATTCAACATTGTAACGCAAGAAGTCAATCAACTCACAGGAAGCGTCAATTTCGGCTTGAAAAATAGTTTTGGATTGTGCAATCATGGTTGCTGCATTTATTCGGGCACGGTAAGGTCCAGCGATTAATTCAGCTGCTTTCAAAAAGATAGCGGCTCTTTGTTCCCAAGCCATGTTTGCCCATTTTTGCCTAGCTTCAAGAGCTGCGCTAACTGCTTGTTCGATATGTTTTTTTTCAGCCAAATGATATGTTCCTACTATATGTTGATGGTCGTGAGGAGCAGTCATGTTTCTAGTATTTCCAGTACGAATTTCTTCGCTTCCAATGTAGTTTGGAACATCAATAGTTTCGTTCCACATTTTTTTGTATGCAGCTAAAACGGCTGCTTTTTCAGGAGAGTTTGGTACGTATGATTTTACGGGTTCATTAACCGCTTTTGGGACATGAAAAAATCCTTTTAGCATAATTTATTTATTAGATAATTAGTAAATACGATAATTAAAAAAGTTAAATAATGCGAATTATTTATTTTAAACAAAAGTACAAAGGAATTTTTGAATTTTTGACAACAAGGAATTAAAGATGAATTCCCTTTTAAATAAAGATACTAATTTAAAGCAAAAGGTGCGCTAAGTTTGAAAGTTGGCACTATAACTTTAAAATTGTTAGTAGAAGTAAAGTTTATCATATTGAAATAACCACCCATCGCTCCGAATGGTGAAGATAATAAACAACCAGAATTATAGATGTATTTTTCACCAGGTTTTAGAACAGGTTTTTTACCTACCACACCTTCGCCATCAACAATTTCAATTTCATTCAATGAGTCTAAAATTTCCCAATGCCTAGTGTACAATTGTACAGAGTCTTTGCTGTGGTTTTCGATGGTAATTTCATAACTAAAGGCAAAATGAATCTTGTGATTTTTGAAGTATGTGCCTTCAAAACTCGTCAAAACCGAAATTTTTATGCCTCTTGTTATCTGTGTAACCATGAGTTTTGCTTATTTAATGATGCCAAATTTACGAAAAATAAAATTTGTAAAGTAAATTTGATGTTAAATTTTTTTAATTTGTAATGTCAACCGAGGTTGCCATGCCTTTTCCTATAATTCTATCAAATCGTTGGTTATTTTCTCGATAATAAACCAAAGCGAAATAGTTATTTTCGGTTATATTGTAATTTCCATCAATAGCATTTTCTTCATCAATTTTTCCTTTTGAATCCGCTAGCACATATTGAAAATTGGTAAAACCTTGTTTAATCATAATTGCCTTTTCAAAAACCCCTTTTTCTATATTAAACTCCATTTTGTTTTCTTCATTTAAAGCAAAATTGTTGAACATACCATTGACATATATAGCTTTATCTCCAAACTTGTTTGGCGCATTAAGCGTAAAGTAAACCCAAACATAATCTGCTTCAATTTCATTGTTTTCTGCACCTATATTATTAATAATAAAATTACCATTAATATCAGGAAAGTAGGTGTATGGAGCTTTTCCTCTTGGTGAGTTTGGATATAAATGAGCGCAATACAATCCGCCGAGTGAATTTATGTAAGCAATACTATTATTTGCTGCTCGAATATCTTTGTTTTCAAAATTTAAAAATTCGTTTCCACCCCAAAATTGAGTTTCTGTATCATATTTGTAAATTAAATCATTACCAATTGTAAATTGTGGTTTAATATTAGTAATTGCAGTGTCCCATCTACCATTTTGCAAAAGCATTACTTTTACATTAGTTAGTGGGCTTTGAAATAAAAAAGCACTTGTTTTTATTGAAAAATCTAAATTTTGTTTTTGATTTACATTATTTAAAGTTCGGGCAATTCTAACTTTCATTGGGACGGAAACAATTTCTTCGTATAAAATAAATTTTTTAGAGAAGATTACTTCTTTGTCATCATTTAAAATTTTTATAACATAATTACCACTTACTCTAAAACTTGTAAGCTTGTTTGGAAATGAAACTCTGTAGTGAGAATAAATTTGAAGTGCGTTTATGGAATTAGTATAATCCTGAATTCTTTGATCATCAAATCCTGTGATGTATTCTTGTTTTACTAATTGTGAGGGTTTCCAATCATAATCACAATGT
Source organism: Flavobacterium sp. (assembly GCF_046317795.1). Taxonomy (GTDB): domain Bacteria; phylum Bacteroidota; class Bacteroidia; order Flavobacteriales; family Flavobacteriaceae; genus Flavobacterium. Next base: position 9,489 of record NZ_JBKCVI010000005.1, read on the forward strand.
GTGAGTGTGTAAAAATAATTGGCTTCTGATCCATGTAAATCATCAAAAATAAACTGAAAATTATCACCCAATCTGAAAATAGGAATAACGTTTTGTTTATTTTGAATAAAAGAAACTGTTTTTATATAGTAAGGTGGAGTAATTTCTTTTTCTTTTTGAGAAAAAATTAATCCTGAAATAATTATAAATATAAAAGTGAAAATCCGCTTTTTAAACATAGTTTTTAATTTTCGAATGGTAAATATAATAATTATTTATCACATGAATTGAGCCGTTTTTTTTCATTACGATATTGTAACGCTAATATTTTGTTAAAAGTATTTTGAAAGTATTTTTTTTCTTAGTTTCACAATAAATGTAATCTTTATCCGTTATAATCTTTATATAAACAATAAACTTAACTTTATGAAACAAATTTTAAAATCGGTACTAGTCCTTTTATTAATTCCAGTAGCAATTTTTGCTCAGGACTTAAAAGGCACAGACGCAATTCCCTTTGATGCAAATGTAAAAAAAGGAACCCTAAAAAATGGGCTAACATACTACATTAGAAGAAACACAAAACCCGAAAACAAAGTTGATTTGCGTTTGGTAATTAATGCTGGTTCCATTCTCGAAACCGATGATCAACAAGGATTGGCGCATTTTATGGAGCATATGTGTTTTAATGGAACAAAGCGTTTTCCAAAAAATCAATTGGTGGATTATTTACAAAGTATCGGGGTAAAATTCGGGCAACATTTAAATGCCTACACGAGTTTTGATGAAACGGTTTATTTTCTTCCAATCCCATCGGATAATCCAGAGAAGCTAGAAAAAGGATTTCAAATTTTAGAGGATTGGGCCTTTAATGCCAATTTAACTCCCGAAGAAATTGACAAAGAAAGAGGTGTTGTGCTTGAGGAATATCGTTTAGGTCTTGGTGCCGATAAAAGAATGGAAGACAAGTATATTCCGAAAATGATGTACAATTCTCAATATGCCAATCGTTTACCAATTGGTAAAAAAGAAATTTTAGAAAACTTCAAATATGATAAATTGATAAGTTTTTATAAAGATTGGTACCGACCTAATTTGATGAGTGTAATTGTTGTGGGTGATATTGATGTAGCAGCAATGGAGAAGAAAATTAAAGACCATTTTGAAAGTTATCAAAACCCAAAAAATGAAAAACCCAGAAAAACTTTTGATGTGCCAAATCACAAAGAAACATTTGTTGCAATTGAAAGTGATAAAGAAGCAGCTCAAACTCAGATTCAATTGTTGTATAAAGATTATGGTTTGCCAAAGAAAGTTAAAACAATTAATGACCTTAAAGAAAACTTGACCGAAGGTTTATTCTCCACCATGTTGAACAATCGATTGAACGAATTAACAAATTCACCCACACCTCCATTTACTTATGGTTTTACATATCACGGCGGAACATTTGCTCGAAATAAGGAAGCATTCCAATCTTTTGCCATGATTGATGAGTCCAAACAAATTGAAGCATTGAAAGTTTTGGTTACCGAAAATGAGAGAGTCAAAAAATTTGGTTTCACAACAGGAGAATTTGAAAGAGCTAAATCAGAAATTTTGGCAAGAAGTGAAAGTAGTTATAAAGACAGAGATAAAAAAGAATCCGAAGATTACGTATGGCGGTACCAATCTAATTTTTTAGAACAATCACCCTCTCCAGATGCAGAATGGTCATTTAATGCAACTAAAAATTTATTGCCAACCATTACTCTAAACGATGTAAATGTTTTAATTAAAGACTATTTAAAAGATGATAATAAAGTAGTAGTAATTACTTCACCCGAAAAAGAAGGATTAAAAAAAGTAACCGAACAAGAAGTTTTAGCTGCACTGAAAGTAAATGCTAATGATTTGAAACCGTATGAAGACAGAGCAGTTGCCAGTAGTTTGTTACGCAATCCAGTAAAAGCGGGTTCGGTGGTAAAAAAAGAAACCAATGATAAAATTGGATCGACCACTTTAACTTTATCAAATGGAGCTAAAGTAACCTACAAGAAAACCGACTTCAAAAATGATGAAATTCTATTGGAGGCATTAAGTTTTGGTGGATCAAATTTATACACCAACGACGAAATGAAAAAGGTTCAATTTGCTAACGGAGGATTAACCGAAGCTGGTTTTTCGGGATTAGACCAAAATGATATCGACAAGTTTATGGCAGGGAAAATAGCCAGTGTATCACCATATATTAGCAACACAACCGAAGGTTTTAGAGGAAGTACTACTCCAAAAGATTTAGAATATGCTTTTCAAATGGTACACGCTTATTTTACCGATTTGAATTTAAATGCAGCTGCTTTTGAAGGTTACAAACAAAAACAATCGAACTTTTTTGAAAATATGATGTCGCAACCGAGTTTTTATTTTCAACAAGAATTTTACACTTATTTGAATAAAGAAAATCCGAGATGGAACGGAATAGTGCCAACAAAAGAGAAATGGGCTGAAGTAGATTATCAATTGGCTTATAATAAATACAAAGAACGTTTTGCCAATGCTGGAGATTTTGAATTTTTCTTCGTAGGAAATGTTGACGATGCCACAATGGAGGAATTTTCCAAAAAATATATCGCATCTCTTCCTTCAAATAATGTTAAGGAAAGTGCTAAAGATTTAGGTTATCGATTATTAAAAGGAGATATCAAAAAAGTAGTCAAAAAAGGTAAAGATCCAAAAAGCAATGTAACTATTATGTATTATGGCGATGCTACTTACTCTCCAAAAGAAGCTATAGCTATGACAGCACTTGGCGAGGTATTAACCATTAAATTGATTGAAGAATTAAGAGAAAACGAAAGTGGCGTTTATGGTGTAAGTGCACGAGGAAGCATGAATAAAATGCCTTATGGTTCCTATAATTTCAATATAGGATTTCCATGCGGACCTGAAAATGCCGAAAAATTAATTGCATCTGCTTTGACTGAATTGGATAAAATTATCAAAAACGGACCAGAGGAAAAAGATGTGAATAAATACAAAGAAGCCGAAGCTATGGAGTATAAAAAGAAAATGAAAGAAAACCGGTATTGGATGACTAATTTCACTAAGTCTTTTATGAATGGTTCAAGCCCAGAGGATATTTTAGTTGCTTCTGAGAATGTGAAGGCAGTAACCGCAAAAGAAATTCAAGATGTGGCTGTGAAATATTTATCAAAAGATAAAACCATTGGTATTTTAATGCCCGAATAAGTTTTTAACATTTATATAAAAGTCAACATACTGAAAAGTGTGTTGGCTTTTTTATTTAAAACAAACTGGAATAATTTCTCCTTTGGCTAAGCAATATTTTTCGACTAATTCAGGTGCAATTTTGTTGGTATAATCTTCCTCGACTACTTTAAAACCAATACTTCGTAGCTTGTCAAAATAATCTCTTCCATAAACGCGAACGTGGTCGTATTGTCCAAATATTTTGGCACGTTCTTTTTGGTCAACAATCGTATCGTCTGAAAAAGTGGTGGCTCTTAATAAATCCTGCTGAATTTGAAAAATGCCCATTCCGCCCGGCTTTAAAACGCGATACAATTCCTGCATGGCTTTGGTATCATTAGGAATGTGTTCTAAAACGTGATTGCAAAAAATAATATCATAAGTATTGTCTTCAAAAGGTAAATTACAAATGTCTGCTTTTACATCTGCCAAGGGCGAAAGCAAATCGGTTGTGGTATAGTCAATATTCTTTTGCTTTTTGAAACGTTTGTAAAACTCTTGTTCAGGGGCAAAGTGGAGAACTTTTAATGCTGAATTCGTTTCAGCATTTCTTAACTTTATTCTTTTATTTTTTGAGATAGGAGAATCTGAAACAGGTTCATTAGATTCTGAAACAAGTTCATTAGATTCTGAAACAAGTTCAGAATAAAAAAAATCGGTTTCATTTTGCAAATACAACCATAATAAACGATGTCTTTCTAACGAAAGTGTGCTTGGTGAAAGGACATTGTTTCTTTGGGTTCCATAACCATAGGGCAAAAACATTCGGAAACTTTTCCCGTCAATTGGGTCAGTATATCGACTTCCTTTTAACAAAATAGCTAAAATTGGTCTAATCACGATACTTAATCGAATAAGAATGGGTCTTGGTATGGTATTTAGGATAAATTTAAACACAGATTTCACAGATTTCACAGATTAAATTAAAGAATAACTCGTTTATATTTTAAACTGTCCTCACCAAAATTGATTAATAATCCTAATTTATTTTTTGAAGCAGCTAAATAATTTAATGTTTGTTTTATTTCACTACTTGATAAACTTTCAATAGCTTTTAATTCTAAAATGATTTCATCAAAAACAGTAAAGTCTGAAAAATAATATCTAGGAAGTATAATTTCTTTATACTCAATATTATATTTTTTTTCTCTTTCGTATTTTATATTATTCATCTTAAACTCATATTCCAAGGCATCTCCATATACATTTTCACTATGTCCTTTGCCTAAAATTTTATGGACTTTCATACACAGGCCAATTATTTTATATGTTTCCTCTTTTAAATAAAAATCTTCCATTTACAATCTGTGCAAATTTGTGAAATTTGTGTTTCTAAACTCCTCTTCCTCATTACTGACAATTCCCAAAGCTTTATAAACATAATCAAAAGTGGAGAGCAACTCTGGTTTTCCATCAATTAGCGCCACATTATGTTCAAAATGAGCACTTGGTTTTCCGTCGGCAGTGAGGATTGTCCAGCCGTCTTTGAGTTGTTTTATGTTTTTGGTTCCCATATTAATCATGGGTTCAATGGCAACTGTCATTCCTTCTACAAATAGTTTTCCTCTTCCTCGTTTGCCATAATTGGGCATTTCGGGATCTTCGTGCATTTTTGTTCCTAGTCCGTGACCAACAAGTTCGCGAACGACTCCATATCCATGAGATTCAGTATATTTTTGAATGGCATTTCCCACATCTTCCACACGATTTCCGATTTTGAATTCACGAATTCCAACGTAAAGACTTTCTTTGGTCACTTGAAGTAGTTTTTTAACCTCGGGCGCAACTTCTCCAATTTCAAAAGAGTAAGCATGGTCGCCATAAAATCCGTTTTTCAATACACCACAATCTACCGAGATTACATCGCCTTCTTGCAGCGGATTATTATTCGGAATACCATGAACTACTTGAGCATTTGGACTCATGCAAAGTGAATTAGGAAAACCGTATAATCCTAAAAATCCTGGTTCAGCACCATGATCTCTAATAAAAGTTTCTGCCAATTTATCTAAATATAATGTGGTTACGCCAGGTTTTATTTCTGAAGCAATCATGCCTAATGTTTTGGATACAATTAGAGCACTTTCGCGCATCAATTCTATTTGTTCTCTTGTTTTTTGTATAATCATTATTTAAATATCAGTCGGCAAAAGTAACTATTTTACCACTATCTATTCAGGATTTGCCATGATTTTAAATAACTCGGCATTTGAATTGAAGTACCGATTTTCAATAGATAGTTGGGAAATTTGTACGTTGACTAAATTATTTTCTCGGGTATTGATTAAAAATAAAGAGCTTTCACCAAAAGTAAACAAGCGCTCTTCGGAGTTTAGCATCGTTTGATTGTCTTTTACAAGATCGTCAATAAGTTTTTTTTGTTTTTCGAGAGATGCAATTTCAGTTTGTTGTGCGATTATTTTATTGGTTAATTGTACCTTCTCGAGGTCAAGATTGAATTGTGCATCTTGCATTTCGAATTTTGTAATTTTCAAACTTCCTCTTTCTTTTCTTAAGAATAACGGGAAATAAAAATTAAGACCCACTTTATAATCCTGAAATTTATATTGGTCAAACGCACTTGGTTCAGATAGATAGGAATAGCCAAGATCAATTTTAGGCAAGAGCATATTGGCTTTTAATTTTCTTTCAACATCGAGCATTTGTATTTTATTTTCTAATGCATTTATTTTTGGGTTATTGGCAATAGATTGATTGGCGACCATTAATTCATTGGTGCGCAGTGTTTCCTTGACGGTAAACATTAAATTTTCTTCGGGAATAATACTATCCTGTAATTCCATAGGAATATTGTTTTCTAGCCACAAATAGTTGGAAAGTTCTAGCTTTGCTTTCGCTAATTTTAATTGACTGTCTTCTAAACTTAATTTTCTATTTCTCACGATGATTCCTGCTTCAACACTATCTATAGCAGGTTTATCACCTTCTTTAATTAAATTTTCTATTCCTTTATATCGTATATTGGCATTAACTAGGTAGGTTTCATACATTTTTACTTCATTGAAATTTCTTTTCCAATTAAAGTAAGCGATAGATGCATCATAGAGCACCGCGATTGCCATTAAATTTCGCTCAGCTTGACTAAGACTTAATTGTATCTTGGCTTTTCGTAAATCGGCCATTCTTTGATTAATAAATAATCCTTGACCAATGGGAACATTAATTCCCAAAGAAGTCAAACCTTGATTGGGCATTGTATTTTCGGGATTTAAAAAAACTCCTTCACTGTTATCAAACCCAGCTTTTATTTCAATTCCATACCAAGTTGGGATTTTAAAGCTACTGTTTAAAATAGAATAGTATTCGCTGTCTTTGAATTTTTTTTGTTCAAAATCAACTTCAATTTTAGGGTCAAAGCCACCACGAGCCATCATCATATTTGCTTGTGCTTGACTAATTTCAAGATTGGCACTTTTGACCAACGGATGGTATTTTTTTACGTATCCTAAATACTCATTGAAAGTGAGTTCTTTTTGAATTACATTTTGTCCAAAAAGACTAAAGCTGATAAAGAAAAGTATGTAAAAAAGTTGTTTCATTATTTTTTATCTTTTGTTCCCGTTTCTTTAGGTTGATAATAATTTGGTGGGAATCCGTTGAGCGTTCGCCATAATTCAAACCATACAGGAACATTGTCTAATAAAGCTAATGTTTGTGCGCCTGAGCCAATACTCACTTGTTTTGGCCATGCTTCCTCTTCTGAGTCCGGTGCAATAAGAACTCTAAACTTTCCGTTTGAACTAATAAAGTTTTCTACTGCAACAATTTTACCGCCAAATGTCCCGTAACTCATTCCTGGCCAGCCAGAAAAAACTACAGTAGGCCAACCATCAAACCAAACTCTTACTTTTTCCCCTTTGTGCACTAGCGGTAAATCGGTTGGTGATACATAAGTTTCTACTGCGATGTCAAATTTTGCAGGCGCAATGCTTACTATTTGTGTACCTTCTTTTACGGTTTCACCAAGACCAGCTTGTAATGCTCTGTTTATGGTTCCGTTTTGAGGTGCTTTTATATAATACATTCCATTTCGGATTTGATAATTCACAACTTGGTTTTTCAACTTATTTACCTGCGCTTCGGTATCAAATTTATTGCTTAAAGCGGTGAATTGGTCACTTCTTGCTTTTTGCTCTTTTTCATTATACTCAGCACTAATTCTGTTGATTTCTACTTTGGCATTAATTAGTTCGTTTTTACTGGTCAATAATTTGTTTTCTTGGGTAATTATTTTAGCATCAGCGTCTTGTAATTTCAATCGTTTTTCTTCTACATCAGTCATAGGTTTTAAACCTTCTTTGTTCAATGCAATGGCTCGATTATACTGCGTGTTTGCAATTTTTAATTGTGTTTTTACCGCTACTAAATCAATACTATCACTGGTAACTTTTAAAACGCCTTGACGAATTTTGTTTTGAGCTTGTTGTAGTTTTAAATTGCGTTCTCTTTTTATCGCTTCTATCTGAGAGTCGAGTGTGGTAACTTTATCTGCATAAGAAATTTGAGACATTTCTTTAGCTTTCATTTGGTTTTCGGTATTTTTAACCAAATTTGGATCAAGATAATCTTCTTTGATTTCCGAAATAAACAAAATAGTATCTCCTTTGTTTACAAAATCTCCCTCTTTTACATACCATTTTTCAATTCGTCCAGCAATAGGGGTTTGAATAGTTTGTGGTCTTTGATCTGGTTTTAGCGTTGTTACAGCACCAGATCCAGAAATATTTTGTGTCCAGGGTAGAAATAATATAATCAAGCATAAAATAGACACACCAATAATTATTTTATTTAAAATTTTGTAATGAGGTCTTTCACTTAAATATTTTACAGTGCTATACTTTTCAATATTTTCTGTTATATGATTTTTATTAGAAATATTAAGCATAATTAAATCGTTTTAGTATCGTTAATTATTGTTCCTTCTGTCATAGTAATTGTTCGTGTACATTTTTCTTTCCAATAGGAATTTTTTGACGATACAATTAATGTCCATTTGTTCTCCTTAGCTGTTAGGAAATCTATTACTTCTTTTGCTATTTCTGTATCCATTTTATCCAAAGCTTCTTCGAAGAAAAGTATTTTGGGATTATTGATAATGCTTCTTGCTAAAAGTATTTTTTGTGCATTTGATGAAGATAATTGTTTTCCTTCTGGAAGTATTTTTGTATCTAATCCATTGGGCAAAGATTTAATAAAAGAACCAAGTTTTACACTATCAATCGCCCATTTTATTTGGTCTTGTGTAATTGATGGATTTTTAAAGGTAATGTTTTCTAGTATTGTTCCTTCAAAAGGAGTTTCTCCAGTAAGAATTGTTCCAATTTGTGAACGATATTGTTCTAAATCAATTTTCCTGTAGGTATCGTCGTTGATAAATAGCGAACCAGAGACAGGGTCTAATAATCCGCAAAGTATCCTAATCAAGGTAGTTTTACCAGAGCCATTGTTTCCATCAAGTAGTATTTTTTCTTCGTTTTGTATTTTTAAATTGATGTCATTCAATATAAAATCGGGAGAGTCTGAAAATTTAAATTTAATGTTTTCTGCCTCAAGAGTTATGTTATTGTAACAAATTTCATTTGTGGTATCTTGAGAAACTTCTATTTGAAGATCGGTGATTTGCCCAATCTTTTCGACAGCTGTTAATACATCATAAAATGTTTCCAATCCAACAACTATTTTTTCCACCGAATTTATGACTAATAAAATAATAATTTCTGCAGCCACGAATTGTCCAATATTCATTTGTTGATTTAAGACCAAAAAACCACCAATTAGTAGCAAACCCGCCGTAATAATTACTTTAAACACGATAAGTTGTGTGTATTGTCTTTTGATAATGGAAAAATGCCTTTCACGATATTTTAGGTATTCACTCACTAATTTGTCGTTCTTTTTTAATGCAAATTCATAATTGTTTTTTTTGCGGAAACTAAAATTATTTCTTGCAATTTCTTGAAGCCATCCAACAACTTTATATTTGTATTTTGATTCTTTCATGCTTGTATCAAGCCCCGATGCAAATGAAAATTTAAAAATGATATACAATAATGAAATTAATACAAGTCCGAAGAATATAAAAACAGGATGGTATAAGGAAAGAAGAATAATTCCAAATATGATTTGTAAAAGAGCTGTGGAAAAATCGATTAACAACTTTGATGCTCCTTTTTGAATGGTTATGGTATCAAAAAAGCGATTGGCTAATTCTGGAGGATATTGATTGTAGTATTCCTCAAATTTTATTTTAGGTAATCGGTAGCTAAACTCAAAAGAGGAACGAACAAATATTTTTTGTTGTAAATTTTCGGTTATTCTTAGTTGCATGATGGATAAAATACCTACTAAGGCTACACCAATAATAACAATCACCACAAGCACGATCCAGGAAACACTTACCCTGCCTGATTGAATTAAATTGATAATTGCTTGAATGCCTAAGGGTAAAGATAAACTCACTAACCCAGCAAAAATGGCATAAAAAAACACTTGTAAAATATCTTTCCTATCTAACTTTAATAAATTTGTTAAACGGTTTAACGGCGTTAATTTCATGATTACGAATTTAAAGTTTTGGTAACTAAATTTATATAAAATTCAGTTGGTGAAACATTTTGATTGCAGTTCGTTATTGTTTTCAAATGATTTTTTAGAAAATGCTGATGCAAAGCACCTTCAACAATAGACGAAGCCAAACTTTTTGAAAAAGTATAATCAGAGTTTACAGCTTCAATCATTTGTACTAATCTATTGATGACTCTTTTATATATTAGAAAAAATCCTTCTTTATTTTCTTCATCAACTTCTTTAGTAAGCAATGTTTTAGTGAATTCTGCAATAATGATTTTGTTAAGTAAAGACTCATTTATATGTTCAGTAGAAGAGTCGTCTTCTATTTTTTCTGTAACTATCGCGATAGCTTTTCTTAGTTTCTCTATTGGGTTTTCGATATTATTTGTTGAAAAAACCAATCGATATTCTATCCAACCCCAATACCAAGAGGAAAGATAAACCAATAATTTGTGTTTACTTTCAAAATACCGATAAATGGAACTTTCATTGGAACCAATTCGTTCTCCCAATTTTTTGAAAGTGAAATTTTCAAATCCTATTTCATCTATTAAAATGATACTTTCCTGAATAATTTTTCTTCCAAGACTTGATGTCTCTGGGTCTTTGACATAAATTTTGTCATTGACTTGTATTTTTAATGATAATAATAAATCGTTCATAATTTTAGTTAGTCATTTGTTGATGGATGAAAATCGTGTTTTTCTTTTTTCTTTAAATCAAAATTGTATAAAAGTGTTAAGTTAAAGAAATCGCGTCCGGTTTCATCATTAATTTTATAATCAAATTGATGGATATAACCTGTTTGTATGGCTAAACTTTCAGAAAACTCATATCCGCCTCCAATGAAAAGTCGGTTTCTTTCAAAAAAAGGTTCGTTGTCGGTAAAGAAAATTTCATTCCAAGCCGACAGATAAAAAGTTTTAGGTACTATTTTTTTTCCTTGTAATGGAACCACAGCTGATAATCGATACCTAAATCTATTTCGGTATCCGTTTGAAGTAAATCGTTGTTCCGCTCGGTATCGATGTTCAAAAACGATATAATCGAAAGGGTTTTTTAAATTGACTTGAGCCCAAGTTCGAATTTCATTGTTTTGCATTGGCTTTTCAAAATTTCCACCTTCGCTATAGGTATTGTAATCTCCAATGCCTGTTGTAACTGAAAAATTTGGTTTTATTTTGTAGGTTGCACCCACTTTTATTTCATAATAATGAAATTGATTATAAAATGATAGACTCCGAATTTGACCTTCGGTAAAAACACTCCATTTTGAATTTATTTTCATAGTAACATTTAGAATATTCCAGGAACCAAGACCATTTTGTGCAACCGAATTGCAAACAATAAAAAGAAATAAAACACAAATATTTTTTTTCATTTTTATGAAACTGTTTTATTAGGTTTTATTGTATTCATTTGTATTACATCCACTAAAAATGCAAAAGCCATTGAGAAATAGATGTATCCTTTTGGAATTTCAAAATGAAATCCTTCGGCAATTAGCGAAACGCCAATCATCATTAAGAAACATAATGCTAATACTTTAAACGATGGGTGTTTCGTGATAAATTCGCTAATAGGTTTTGAAGCGACCAGCATGATTAGAACAGTCACAATTACAGCGGTATACATGATCCATAATTCTTGAACCATGCCAACTGCCGTAATAATTGAGTCTATAGAAAATACCAAATCCAAAATGATCACTTCTCCCAATAGTTTGCCAAAACTGCCCTTTTTTGGTAATTCTGCTTCGGGTGATTTGAGGGCTTCTGTTTTATGATAGATTTCTTTGGTACTTTTATAAATCAAGAACAAACCTCCAATAATTAGAATGAGTCCTTTTCCTGAAAATTCAACATCAGAAATGGTGAATAAGGTTTTATCCAATTTTAAAATCCAAGAGATAAGCGCTAACAAACATAATCGCATTACCATGGCCAATCCAATTCCCCAATAGCGAAGCTTGTTTCGTTGGCTTTCGGGTAATTTATCTGCCAAAATAGAGATAAAAATAATATTGTCTATTCCTAAGATAACTTCTAAGCAAATAAGCGATAATAAAGGGACTACTATTTCTGTCATTTTTATTTTAAATTAATGCGGAAACCAAAATTTATATTGTTTAATTCTGGTAGGTTAGGGTTTATTTGGTTGTCTTTTAAATCTAGGTATTGCAAATGCTGTAAACTCATTATTTGTTTTGGTAATTCCTTTAATTGATTATTGTTTAAATACAACAACTCTAATGAATCCAGCTTATCGAATTTTTTTGGTAAGGATTTTAAATTATCATTTTCGAGATGTAATTCTTTTAACATTGGTAAACTAGATAGAATATCCATGTTTTTTTCTAAATCAAATTGTTTTTCATCGTTAAGGTATAAAACTTCTAGTTTTGATAAACTTTTCATCGTTTTTGGTAGTGTTTTGAAATTGTTACCACTCAAATCCAGTATTTTTAATTTATTAAGTTTAGAAATTCCTTCAGGAATTATAGTCAAGTTATCATTTTTTAAGCTCAAGTATTCTAGATTGGTAAATACTTCCCATTTGATATCCTCTAAAATTAAATTTTGATTGCCAAGGTCAAGACTTATAACCTTTTCTGGTGTTAACAAAGCATCTTTTAAGTTGGAATACTTGTTTGTACTAGGTACATTTTCTATTTGTGCAAAAGCTACAGTATTGCCTAATAAAAAAATTAATACAATCAGTACAATACGTTTCATAATTATATAGTTTAAAGTTTCAATGTGCAAATATAATAGTAATACTATCAAAAAAGAAAATTTAACTTTTATTTATGTAAAAAAATATGGCAAAGTACTGGTGTTTGTTTCGTGTGGATGTATTTATGAACTCGATTTTTTTTCAATTATTGAAATTGACTTTTGCAATAGTAATGAGTTTGGTATGGTAATAATTTCTCCTTCTTTTGTTTTAAGATGAACAAAAAAGTAAGTCAAATCAGAAATTTCTCCAGAAAAGGGATAATCTTTATCTAAAACTTCGATACAATCACCAATTTTTAGCGGATGGTTAAAGAATAAAATGATACTCGATGTAATGTTAGATAACAAAGACCATTGTGCGAAAAAAGCAATCCCTAAAGCGGTTAGAATGGTACTCGCGAAAATGGCTATTTCA
>NZ_JBKCVI010000006.1:0-5166 GCF_046317795.1 Flavobacterium sp.
TAGTTGGCAACATACTAGCATCAAAGATAACATTTTCATAAATACCATTTTCACTAATTGTTAAATTATCTTGTTCTGTTATTATAATTGTTTTAGTCTTTAAATCTTTAACAAAATAATCTTCAGCAATTCGCCCAGTCCTATCTAGTACAATTCTAACTGGATTTTTTCCGGTCCAATCCCGAACATCTAGTTTTGGGTTGTCTTCAATAACCGTTTTGGTTCCAACCAAAATAGCTTGTTCTTCACTTCGCCATTTATGAACTAATTGTCTGGAATATTCATTGGTAATCCAAATGGGTTCTTTTTTTTCTTTGGTTAATGGTGCTATAAAACCATCGATAGTTTCTGCCCATTTCAGAATAATGTAAGGTCTTTTTTTGTTGTGAAAAGTGAAAAAACGTTTATTCAATTCGTTGCATTCTTGTTCCAAAATCCCGACGGTAACATTTAATCCATTTTCGATTAATTTTTTAATACCTTTTCCTGCCACTTTGCTATTGGGATCAATAGTGCCAACCACAACATTTGGAATTTTATGAGCAATAATCAAATCACAACAGGGTGGCGTTTTACCATAATGACTGCAGGGTTCAAGCGAAACATAAATTGTTGATTTTGATAGTAAAGATTTATCTTTTACGGCATTTATTGCATTAACTTCGGCATGGGGATCGCCTGCTTTTAGATGCCAACCTTCACCAATAATTTTATTATCATATACAATCACACTGCCAACTAACGGGTTAGGGTAGGTCGTTCCCAAACCATTTTTGGCCAACTCAATACAGCGATTTATATATTTTTCATGTATCTTCACCTCACAAAAATAAGATATTAGTTTTAGAATGGACGGCATGCTCATCAGAGAAATCCAATAGGGAGATAATGTTCAAATTGCAGTTGTAATCAGGGAAGTTTTCATTTCGGATGATTATCCTAAAACGGGAACTGCTTTTGCGGATACCCAATTGGATTTTATGTTTGAAACTTATGATAATCCGAGAGCAGCATATTTTGTTGTTGAAGAAAAAGGCAAAATTATAGGTGGTGCTGGAATAAGCCAATTAGAAAGCTCAAAAGAGAATATCTGCGAATTGCAAAAAATGTATTTTCTAAAAGAAGCTAGAGGAAAAGGATTGGGTTTGCAAATGATTGAAAAATGCTTAGCAATCGCCACCGAATTTGGCTATTCCAACTGCTATCTTGAAACCCTGCCCGAAATGTTGGTTGCTCAAAATTTATATAAGAAAGTTGGATTTGAATACCTTAATTCACCTTTGGGAAATACGGGTCATACCACTTGTCCAGTTTGGATGATAAAACAATTATAAATGCTACTTAAAAGCTACAAAACTAAATTTTTTCAAGAACTTTCCTCATTGTATGATGATAAGGAAATGGAGAGTTTCTTTTATCTTATTTTGGAAAATTTTCATCAAATAAAACGAATAGATTTAGCATTGAACCCCCAAATGGAAATGAACGATAAGCAGCTTTTATATTGGGAAAGGGTTTTAGCTGATTTAAAAAAACAAAAACCCATTCAATATATTTTAGGAGAAACTGAGTTTTATGGATTGCCATTTTTAGTAAATGAAAACACTTTAATTCCAAGACCCGAAACCGAAGAGTTGGTGGAATTGATAATTAAACAAAATTCCAAATCCGAAATTCCACCCGAGCCGAAGGTGAATGGAGCGAAGCTAAATTCCAAATTAAAGATATTAGATATTGGAACGGGTAGTGGTTGTATAGCAATTGCATTAAAAAAGAATTTACCAAATTCCGAAGTTTTTGCCATAGATATTTCTGAGGAAGCATTAGAAACTGCTAAAAAAAATGCCCAAATTAACCAAGTTGAAATACATTTTATTCAAGTCGATATTCTAAAAATCAACAATTTAGAACAATTCCCAACTTCCAACTCCCAGCTTCCAACTTCCAACTTCCATCTTCCAACTACTTTTGACATCATAGTGTCCAATCCGCCTTATGTTCGGAACATAGAAAAACAGGAAATAAATCCCAATGTTTTGGAATATGAACCTCATTTGGCATTGTTTGTAGAAGATGAGGATGCTTTGATTTTTTATAGAAAAATTGCACAATTGGCTCTAAAAAGTCTAAGTCCAAATGGGCGATTGTACTTTGAAATCAACCAATATTTAGGAAAAGAAACGGTTGAATTAATAGAAAGTTTTGGTTTTAAGAATGTGGTATTACACAAAGATATTTATGGGAATGATAGAATGATAGAAGGGACGAGGTAGGAAATAAGAAGTACGAGGTACGAGCTACGATTTACGAAATACAAAGTATAGAATACGAGGTGGGAAATAAAAAAAGAATTTAGGTTTTATTCTGATTGTTTCTTGCGGTCTTAATAGAAGCAACAATTATTGCTAAAATCTCATTACCTTCTTTTAAAAGTTTATCCAATTCTACTTTTAATTCTTTGTTTTTATTGATTTCTAATAAAATTTCAAGAAAAAAATTACTTTCATCGGCTTCCTCCTCTACAATTTTTAACTTATTAATAAAATCAGCCGTTGATTTTGCCCTTTGAGAAGCTCTATAATTTGCTCCAACAGAGCAAGAACACCTAATAAGTTGATTAACATATGCGTTATATTCTCTAGAGTTTGGTAATTTGGAGCATAAAAGCGAACAATCAATAGTGAACTTTTTTGTTCTTTCTTTCATATGTATCCTATTTCTTGCTTTTGTAATAAAAAAACTTTAGCTATTTCCCATCTAGAAACCCGATACTTTCAACTCTCAACAAGAAAAGATTCCTACGGAATGACAACTAGTCGTGAGGATAGTTTTAATTTTCAGTATTCGGTCGTGAAACTCGAAACTTTAAACCTTAAACTCGAAACAAAAAACCCCGAAACCCCTTCTACTCATACCGCAACGCCTCAATAGGGTCAAGTTGTGAAGCTTTGATTGCAGGATATAAACCAGAAACGAGCGCAACAATAAAACTAGTGATAAAAGCTGCCATCATTGCTCCCCATGGAATTACAAAATCCCATCCTGCGGCTAAGCAAATTAAATAGCCAATTAAAATTCCGAATACAATTCCGAAAAGACCACCAATTTGTCCAATAGTTAATGTTTCGATAAAAAACTGAAAGGCAATAGTACTTTTTTTGGCACCCAATGCTTTTCTAACCCCAATTTCGCGAGTTCTTTCGGTTACAGAAACCACCATAATATTCATTAAAGCGATGGATGAACCAAGTATAGTAATAATTCCCATAACCCAAGCCGAAATACTCAAAACGCCTGTTATACTTGCAATTCTATTGATTAAATCATCACTTCTCGAAATGCCAAAATTGTTTTCTTCAACAGGATTTAATTTTCTAACTTTTCGCATCGTGTTTAAAGCATTGTCAACAGCTGCATCAAGCAACTCTGTTTTATCAATCATAGTGCTTATGGAATAATTGATATTGGGTGCAGAAAACAACGAACGCGCCACTTGAATAGGAATAAAAACTCTTAAATCCTGACTGTTTCCAAAAGTAGAACCCCGTTCTTTCAAAACGCCAATTACCTTGAATTTGGCACCACGAACCGTTAGTAATTTTCCAATTGGATTGACATCTTTGAGCAATCCTTTTGAAACAAAATCAGAACCTACAACACAAGAATAAACATTATTAGAAATATCAAAAGTGTTGAAAGACCTGCCTTGTGTAACTTCCAACCCAGAGTTGGGCATAAAATATTCATCAACACCAATTACTGTAATTTCGGGATCGGTTTTTTGATTTTCAAATTTCACCTCGGCGGTAGAAGTTGCATTGAATGACAATGAAGTATGCGTAAAGGGAAAATTATACAATTCCTTAAACCTTTTTGCTTCAATATAGGTAATAATTGGATTGATTTTTTCAATTTCAGAACCGCCACTACTTCGGTTTCGGTTTTCATATTGATTGATGTTAAAAGTATTGGAACCCATCGAAGTAAAACTAGTATTCAAATTATTATCTATGGCTGCTACAATTGTTAAAATCCCCACCAAAGCTGTAATTCCAATGGCGATAATAATGATAGTTAACACGGTACGAAGCAACTGAGTTCGGATAGAACCCAATGCAATTTTTACATTTTCTCTAAATAATCCAATCATAACGGTAATTTGTCACGAAGTTAACCCTTTTGTTACAAGAAAATTGCCTTGCTTGTAGAAATTAGTTTTAAAAATAAGATATTTGCAAAATGAATTTTAAATATCAAATATCAAATATCAAATATCAAATATCTAAAATCTAATATCTAAAATGGCACAAAAACCAAGTATTCCCAAAGGCACACGAGATTTTTCACCAGCAGAGGTAGCTAAACGAAATTACATCATCTCGATAATGAGAACTCATTTTGAGAATTTTGGTTATCAACCCATAGAAACCCCTTCGTTTGAAAACTCCGATACGCTAATGGGAAAATATGGGGATGAAGGCGATAGATTGATTTTTAAGATATTGAATTCAGGGGAGTTTCTTTTAGATTTCAATAAGTTAATATTGGCTTATTTACGAACAATTTATGGGCGAATAATAGTTGAACTTTCTAAAGAAAAGGAAGAAAGTAGAATAGATGATTATCTGAAAATTTTACTCTCAAAAAATTTTATTCAAGAGATAGTCGATGAAGTAAATAATGAAAATAGTGAATACAAACTATATAATTTTTACAATAAATCTTTAATTAGTTCAATTAGGAGTGAAATTAATTCTATAAGAAAGTCAGATTATATTAAAGATGATTTACTTAGAAGAGTTCTTAATGAGTGTAAAGATTGTGATCCAAGTACTCATAATGATGTAAAAAAAATTATAAGAAAGTTTGCTCAAGATACATACGGAAAATGGATGAGTAATATAGAGTCTAAAAACTTAACAAAACAAATCTCCGAAAAAGCCCTTCGCTACGACTTAACCGTACCTTTTGCGCGTTATGTAGTGCAGCACCAAAGCGAGATGGAGTTTCCTTTTAAACGCTATCAAATCCAACCCGTTTGGCGCGCTGATCGACCCCAAAAAGGGCGTTTCCGTGAGTTTTATCAATGCGATGCCGATGTGGTAGGTTCCACATCGTTGTGGCAAGAAGTAGAGTTGGTGCAATTGTACGATTCAGTATTTACAG
>NZ_JBKCVI010000007.1:0-7917 GCF_046317795.1 Flavobacterium sp.
TAATTATACACGTCAAAACGTATATGTGTCTAGAGCTTGTGGCTATAAAACCATTTTCATTCTAAACTCACCCAATGGTCTTATCCAAACCGATACCGCTACACCTGATTTACTTTGGATGCAAAATATAAACATACAAACTACAAACATTAACACCGAAAATGAAGTACATATCAAAGTTTTCTTTTAGTATATGCATGGTATTGCTTTCATTAATAGGCAATGCACAAAAAGTAACCGAAACAAAAAAAGACAGTATCCCTATAAAAAAGGAACGTTATGGCTTACGTTTGGGTGTTGACTTGTTTAAACTAACTCGCATGTTGTATGAGGAAGATTATCGTGGTATAGAACTGGTAGGCGATTATCGTTTGACGCGAAGACACTATTTAGCAGCAGAAATAGGCAATGAAGAAAAAACCGTCGACGAAGATCAACTCAACTTTACTACAAGCGGTACCTATTTGAAAGTAGGTTTTGACTATAATACTTATGAAAACTGGCTCAATATGGAAAATATCATTTCCATCGGACTACGATATGGCGTGAGTAGTTTTAGTCAAACTTTGAATAATTTTGAAATATACAATCCTAATAACTATTTTGAGGAAATACTCCTTTTACCAGGAGAAAAATATGATGGATTAACAGCCCAATGGATCGAAGTCATTGCAGGAACCAAAGTCAAAGTAATAAATAATGTATTTGTTGGTTTTAACTTTTCGCTAAAATATTTGGTATCGCAAAAAGTACCTGATAATTTCGATAATTTATACATTCCAGGATTCAACCGAACTTATGATGGTAAATTTGGTGTTGGCTTCAACTATACGATATCCTACTTTATTCCTTTGTATAAGTCAACGGTAAAAGCCAAGGCAAAATCAGAGGAAAAAGCAAAAAAAGAAAAAAAGAAACAATAGATAGTTTTTCTAGAACTTTTTTATTCCTTTAATAAACATCCATCTCATAAAAATCTTCTCACCATCTCTGGTGGTAACCGCTTGAAATTTTGGTGATAAAATGGTGCTTACTATAAATGCCGTCAGCGGTAACCAAAATCCGTACAAACCTGAATATACTCCCAAAAGTATCCGAACCACTATAAAGATAAGTGCAAAAGAAAAAAGATTATATAGTAATGCTTTGTTTTTATTTGTCATGGAGTAAATTTAGTAGTAATCTAATACTTTAAAGAGATGCAAATATATAAATTATTAAAACCTGCTATTAGTTTTTTTTTAAGTAAACTTTAAAAATTGAAGGTTACTTATATTTTAAAAATAGTTATTTTTGGACATCTATATTAAAACTCTACATTAATAGTTGGTTTATGAAGAAATTACTCGTTGCAATTATTTTTTGTTTCTCTTCGCTATTCGCTTCTGCCCAATCGGGTTATGAAATAACTATCAATTTAAAAAACTGTACAGATAGTTTAGCTTATCTCACTTTTTATCGGTTTGATAAAACGTTGATTAAAGATACTTGTACCAGCATTAAAAATGGAAAAATAGTTTTTAAAGGCAAAGAAAAACTGGATAAAGGAATTTATTCATTGGTAAGCCAACAGAAAGCAATTCTTTTCGATTTCTTTATTGATGATGATACTCAAAAACTTGAATTATCAACCGAACTAGGTATAAACATTACCAAAGAACTAAAAGCAATAAACTCCAAAAGAGAAAATGATTTTTTTTCATATCTTAATTATATAGCCCAGCAAAACAAGGATTATTTAGATTTAAAACAAAAAACAGTAGTAAAAAATAAAAAAGATACCCTTGCACTTGTTGAAAAACAAAATGAATTTGAAAGACGTATAATGGATTATGAAGAAGATTTTATCAGCAGAAACAAAGGTTCACTCATTGCCGATGTCTTAAATTTGAAAACTGAAAAGATTTTGAAAAACGTGCCAAAAGCTACCAACGGCAGACCTGATAGTTTAATGGTTTACAACTATTACAAAACACATTATTGGGATAATGTTGATTTTAACGATGATGCTATCATGCGAAATCCTTTCTTTTCCAATAAGCTAAATAAGTATTTTGACAAAGTGGTGGTTACGCATCCAGACTCTATTTGTGTGGAAATAGATCGCTTGATGGCCAAAACTGTACAAGGAAGTCTACTCTATAAATTGATGTTGGCTCATTTTACTTACACTTATGAAACCTCTAAAATTATGAGTTTTGATAAAGTATTTGTTCACATCTCCGACAAATATTTTAAAACAGGAAAAGCCACAGGAATTTATGATGACGAAGAGGTCGTTCAAAAAATCATTAAACGTGCTGATAAACTTAAACCACTATTGGTTGGCGCAACTGCTCAAGATTTATTCATGATTAAGGCAGAAGACTTTAGCAAAATGAAAGCAATGGGTTTTGAAAACGCAAAGAATAGCGAAGAAATGACCAAGGTTTTTTATGCCAATGTGAATGAAGTTAATAAATTGTGGGTAAAGCTTAGCGATGTCAAGGCAGATTATACCATTCTCGTTTTTTGGGATGTGGATTGTGGCCATTGTCAAAAAGAAATTCCAAAACTTTTGGATGCTTATAACGAATTGCTAAAAGAGAAAGTAAATGTGAAAGTTTTCAGTGTTTACATGCAACACGAAGGTGAAAAGTATTTGAAATATATAGCTGACAACAAATTACCTTGGATAAACGTTTATGATGGTGCGCATTACAACAATTCCATAGAAAAATATGACGTCTACTCTACTCCAGTAATTTATATTTTAGATAAAAATAAAGTGATTAAAGCCAAGCGCATTGATGCCGATAAAGTGACAACCATTATTAAAGTGATTGATTCCGAAACCAAAAACCTTAAATTATGAAAAACCAACCTGACATTACTACCTTAACTATTGAAGAACTTAAAAAAAGAGCTAAAACCACCCAAACAATTAATAGAGTATTATTGGGAATGTTAGTAATTCAATTTGCATCAGGGATTTACTTAACTTTCAAACAAGGTTTTAATGTATTCATAGTTTTACCTATTGCCTTTTTACCACTGGTAATTATAAATTATACCAATCTAAAAAAAATAAGAGAGGAAATTGCAAAAAGAGCATACTAAATTCAATTTATATTTTATGAAAAAAATAATATTATCTTTAGCAATACTAACCAGCTGCACTTCTTTTGGCCAATACAAATTAGGCGCTTTTACGGGTTTGAATTATTCCTATTTCACTGATGGTTTTGGCGGACAAATCTTAGCCGAAGACTCATTTGGATTGCAATTGGGATTGGTCTATGAAAAAGAAATTGCTCCCAAAGTGCATTTCAGACCCAAATTAATGTTCTCACAACAAGGAGACAGAACCAAAACTCCTTCTCCAAACAACTTTGACCCCATTATATTTGATACATTCGAAATTGACCAAATCGACAAAAAACTGACATATATTGATATTCCGTTGGAGTTTAAATTTTGGAACAAAATCTATCTCCTTGCTGGTCCTCAAATTGGATTTTTAATCTCAGAAAAAGAAATGAGTGACTTTAATCAAGATGCTAAGTCTACTATAGACTTTGGGTTTAATCTTGGAACGGGATTTACTTTAAACAAACTCTTCTTTGAAGTTGGGATTTACCAAGGTTTAACCACTATTTTCAATTACAATTATTTTGCAACTGGTTCGTCTGTCAATGTTAATAATGGTTACGCCCGTTTTACGGTAGGTTATATGTTCAAATAATTATTCTTCTTGTGTAGTTTGAAACTTAGTTCTCTTACTACCTTCATACATTTCATATTTTACTAATCTTGCTTCCAGACTTCCATTGAAAAGCTTTATTTTTCTTGAAGGACGAAGTCCAACAAACTTGAGTGCTTCTAAATTACCAGTAATAAACCAGGCATTGGTATTGGAATAATTGTTCTTTAATGTATCACCAATTTCTCTATAAAAACGTTCTAATTCAATATCCAATCGTTCACCATAAGGAGGATTGAATACCATGTGCAATGGTCCAGCAATTTCCTTTTTGGTATCAAAGAAATTCGCTTGTGAGATGGTTACATATTCATCAAGATTGGCATTTTGTATGTTGTCTTTGGCTTTCTGAACGGCACTTGGTGCTTTGTCGTAGCCAATGATAGTATGATGGAATTCTTTAGTGCGCTTCATCAATGCATCAATTATTTGGTCAAACAAATCGTTATCCCAATCGTTCCATTTTTCAAAAGCAAATTCTTTTCTATTGATATTGGCCGGAATATTACACGCAATCATTGCAGCTTCCGCCAAAATAGTTCCCGAACCGCACATTGGATCTAAAAAATCACAACTTCCATCCCAACCTGAAAGCAATAACATTCCTGCTGCCAAAACTTCGTTTATAGGAGCAATATTCGTGGCAGTTCTATAACCTCTATGATGCAACGAAGCTCCAGAAGTATCCAATGCTACCGATACTTGGTCTCTGTCAATATGAATATTAATTCTTAAATCGGGAAAATCTTTATCAACACTTGGACGCTGTCCAGCTTTATCTCTGAATTGGTCAACGATTGCATCTTTGGCTTTTTGTGAAACAAATTGTGAGTGCTTAAAATTATCAGAGTGAATGGTAGTATCAATAACAAAAGTTTGGTTTGCGCTGAGATACTTACTCCAATCAATGCCTTGCATGCCTTTGTATAAATTCAAATCATTCGTAGCTCGGAAATAATAAATCGGTTTTAAAATTTTTAGGGCTGTTCGTAACGATAAATTAGCTTTGTACATAAAACCTTTGTCACCTTTGAAACTCACTGCGCGAGTGCCAATTTCAACATCTTGTGCGCCAAGTTGCAGCAATTCTTTACCTAATATTTCTTCAAAACCAAAAAAAGTTTTGGCCACCATTTTAAAATTCTCCATAATATACATTTTGTCACCCTGAGAGAAGTCGAAGGTTCAATATAAAAATTCCAAATTCCATATAAATTTCAAATCATAAATTTCAAATTTCAAACTTGGACATACTTCGGCAAAAATACATTAATTTTGCAGGAGAAGAATTCATTTGAAACGAATAAATGTCAGGAGCAATAAAACCCATCCCAAAAGCTATTGAATTGGCGAAGCAAACTCAAAACTCGAAACCCGAAACCAATAATTGGTATGCCTCTTGGTTTGACACACCTTATTATCATATCCTTTACAAAGAAAGAAACTACCGTGAAGCGCAAATCTTCATGGACAATCTTACGCATTATTTAAATTTACCCGAGAAAGCCAAAGTCCTTGATTTAGCTTGTGGCAAAGGTCGTCATTCCATTTATTTAAATCAATTGGGTTATGACGTTACTGGTGCCGATTTATCAGAAAACAGTATAGCTGAAGCCAATAAAAATGCGAATGAAACATTGCGTTTTGTTGTTCATGATAAACGCGAACCTTTTCAAGACAAATTTGATGCTATTTTCAATTTGTTCACTAGTTTTGGCTACTTCGAAAAAGAAGAAGACAATTTAAAAACATTAATCGCAATCAAAGAAAGTCTTTCGGAATATGGCTTTGCTGTGATTGATTTTATGAATTCTCAAAACGTTATTGAGAATTTAATTCCAGAAGAAATTAAAGAAGTTGATGGCATCACATTTCATATTAAACGCTACCTATTAGATGGTTTTGTTGCCAAAGAAATTGATTTTGAAACCGAAGGAAAGAAATTCCATTTTACCGAAAAAGTGAGGGCGTATGTGTTAGAAGATTTTCAATCCATGATGAATGAATCAGGCATCTATTTACTAGACACTTTTGGAGATTACAAGCTAAAAAAATTCCATAAGAATACGAGTGAACGATTGATAATGATATTTAAGTAGGAAGAGGGAAGATGGAAGTAGGAAGAGGGAAGATGGAAGTGGGAAGAGGGAATATGGAAGACGGAAGACGGAAGATGGAAGATGGAAGATGGGAGATGGAAGTGGGAAGTTGGATGAGGGAAAAAATTAAGCAGAATGAATACTTGAGATACAAAAACTATAATTTACAATATGAATTACATACTTCCTTTATTATCAGTTATTTTGGGCTATGCAATTGCATTGTTTATTAAGCCAAAAAAGAAAAACAATCTCAAACTATTATTAGCATTCAGTGGTTCGTTTTTACTGTCGATAACGGTAATGCATTTGTTGCCTGATGTGTATGTAAAACATAATCTCTCTGTTGGGATTTTTATTATGCTTGGGATTTTATTCCAAATCATATTAGAGTTTTTCTCCAAAGGCGCAGAACACGGTCACGTTCACGGACATGATAAATTGACACAAATGCCATGGCTGTTGTTTATTAGTTTGTGCATTCATGCTTTTTTAGAAGGTTTTCCAGTTGGGCATCATCACGATTTGGCCTATGGAATTGCCATTCATCACTTACCCATTGCCATTATCTTAACAACATTTTTTCTTAACGCTCAGTTGAATAAAACCGCTTTGTTTTTGTTTATGATTTCTTTTGCTGTTATGACACCTTTAGGAACATTTGTTTCCGACTACTTCCCGATTCTTAATCAATATTACACTCAAATTACCGCCATCGTTATTGGAATTCTGTTTCATATTTCCTCTACCATAATCTTTGAAAGTAGCGAAGGTCACAAGTTTAATATTGCTAAGATTTCGGTGATAATTTTAGGGATTTTGTTGGCGTGTTTTGTGTAAATTTATAATTATGAAAATATCCCAAATTTTATTGCCCCTTATTTTAAGTGTTTTGTCAATTTCATGTAAAAATGAAAGTGAAGATATATTTATCAGAGAGTGGCAGTCAAAAAAAATAATTATTCCCCACAAGGCATATTTAAAAATTAACTCGGATCATACTTTTGAATATAGAGATGCTGGTTGCCAGTGGCGGTGTAATTCATTTGGAAAATGGAAAGTTATGAACGACACTTTAATTTTGAATAGCATTCCTTCAAAAGAATGTCAATTTACAAATGGTTTTGGGAATAATTTTAGAGCACCAATAAAGGGTGAAGATTTTAAACTTGAAACTACAATAAAAGATTGTAAACCAAATGAAAGAAATGGTGAATATGTTAAATTTATCAATGATAAGTTCTATATAAAAAATGACACTTTAGAATATGTTACCAATATTAAACTTCCTTTTAATAACAGATTTGCTTTTTTTAAGAGACAATAAAACTTAGTATCTTAGCAACTTTGAAATTCAGCAGCACAATAATGAACTTCACCAAAACCACCGAACAATCCTCACACTACGAACATTTAGAAAAAATGTCGGTGAATGATTTGTTATCCAATATCAATAACGAAGACAAAACCGTTCCGTTTGCTGTAGAAAAAGCTTTACCTCAAATTGAAACTTTAGTTACTAATATAGTGGAAAAAATGAAACTCGGCGGAAGATTATTCTATATTGGTGCAGGAACTTCAGGTCGATTGGGAATTGTTGATGCTTCGGAATGTCCGCCTACATTTGGTGTACCATTTGATTTAGTAAATGGAATCATTGCCGGTGGCGACAAAGCCATTCGTCGTGCTGTGGAAAATGCTGAAGATAATCCAACACAAGCTTGGCTGGATTTACAAAACGAGAACATTACTGAGAACGATGTCGTGATTGGTATTGCAGCTTCGGGAACAACGCCTTATGTTATTGGTGGTTTAGAAAAATGCCATGAGAATAATATCATCACAGGTTGCATTACTTGTAATGAAGGAAGTCCGTTAGCATTAACAGCGCAATTTCCTGTGGTTGTTGTGGTTGGTCCAGAGTTCGTAACTGGAAGTTCGAGAATGAAAGCTGGAACTGCTCAAAAGTTGGTTTTGAATATGATTTCGACAGCCACTATGATACAACTCGGCAAAGTGAAAGGTAACAAAATGGTCGATATGCAATTGAGCAATGACAAACTCGTTGACCGTGGC
>NZ_JBKCVI010000008.1:0-6395 GCF_046317795.1 Flavobacterium sp.
TGCATTTCATCGATTTTATTTGTTATTTAAACGATAAAAGTAATATCATTGTACAACAAAAACAAACAATACGTTCTTTCAATATTAATTAAATAAAGTATTTGCCCCACATCTACCAATTTAAATAATACGTTCTGTCAAAATTTTTAACCTTAAAGTGTTTGCCCCACATCTACTTTAAAAAACTTAACCTACTACTATGAAAGCAAAAATGTTTAGAGCATTGTTGCCGTTAGCAATCGTTCTCACTATGGTATCTTGTTCCTCTGATGAAACATCAGGAACAGCTGAAGACAAAAGAGTTGTAACTACTTATAATTACAACGATACGGAATTAAGATTAGTTACACTAATCAACAATTACCGTCAAAGCATTGGCTTAAATTCTTTGGAAGTTGTAAATCACATCTCCTACAAATCAGAAGAGCACAATACCTACATGATTGACAATAAAGTGGTCAACCACGATTATTTTCAACAACGCTCAGACAATCTTATTCAAGTTTTAGGTGCAGAAAGAGTAGGCGAGAATATTGCTTACAATTACCAAATGCCCGAAAGTGCTTTTAGTGCTTGGATGAATAGTCCAGCTCACAAAGCCAACATCGAAGGAGATTACACTCACTTTGGAATGTCAGTGACCACCGACACTCAAACAGGTAGAAAATACTACACTAACATGTTTATCAAAAAATGATAAACATGGGTAACCATAAAATAGTTTGATTATTGTTTTGTTTGATTTTGACAGATCGGAAAAGCCCACTCCATGGAGTGGGTTTTTGTTTTTCATTATTTTAAACTTCCAACCATTTCTTCTGGTTTTACCCAAGCATCAAAATCTTCTGCTGAAACATAACCTAATCTAACGGCTTCTTCTTTTAATGTAGTTCCGTTTTTATGAGCTGTTTGTGCAATTTCGGCCGATTTGTAATACCCTATTTTAGTATTTAATGCCGTTACAAGCATGAGGGAATTGTTAACTAATTCATTTATTCTATAATAATTGGGCTCAATACCGCTAGCACAATGTTCTTCAAAAGATACACAAGCGTCACCGAGTAATCGAGCAGATTGCAAGAAATTGGAAGCCATTACTGGTTTGAATACGTTTAATTCATAGTGACCTTGCATACCTCCAACCGAAATGGCTACATCGTTACCCATTACTTGGGCACAAACCATTGTTAGTGCTTCGCATTGCGTGGGGTTTACTTTTCCTGGCATTATTGAGGAGCCGGGTTCGTTTTCTGGAATTAATATTTCACCAATTCCGGAACGTGGCCCAGACGCTAGCATTCTAATATCGTTTGCTATTTTATTTAATGAAACCGCTAATTGTTTTAATGCGCCATGAGACTCAACAATGGCATCATGAGAAGCTAATGCTTCAAATTTATTAGGAGCAGTTACAAATGGGTGACCTGTAAATTGGGCAATATATTGAGCTACTTTTACATCATATCCATCAGGGGTATTTAATCCAGTTCCAACAGCTGTTCCCCCAAGCGCTATTTCCGATAAATGGGATAAAGTATTTTTTAGTGCTTTTAAACCATAATTTAATTGAGCAACATAACCCGAAAGCTCTTGACCTAATGTTATAGGTGTTGCGTCCATAAGATGTGTTCTACCAATTTTGACGACACTCATGAATTCTTTTGATTTTGCATCCAAAGTATCACGAAGTTTTTCCACGCCCGGAATGGTAGTTTCTACAACCGCTTTATAACATGCAATGTGCATTCCGGTTGGAAATGTATCGTTAGATGATTGTGATTTGTTTACATCATCATTGGCTTTTACAATTGGTTCGCCTTCGCCAATTTTAAAACCAGCAAGTACTTGAGCGCGATTCGCGATCACTTCATTCACATTCATGTTGCTTTGCGTACCAGAACCGGTTTGCCAAATTACTAAAGGAAATTCGTCTTTAAGTTTTCCTGCAAGAATTTCATCACAAACAGCTGCAATAGCGTCACGTTTTTCTGTCGAAAGCACGCCTAAATCACAATTGGCATAAGCGGCCGCTTTTTTGAGATAGGCAAATCCTTCAATGATTTCATTGGGCATTGAGGCAGATGAACCAATTTTAAAATTATTTCTGGAACGCTCTGTTTGTGCTCCCCAATAGTTGTTGGCAGGAACTTTTACTTCGCCCATTGTGTCTTTTTCAATTCTGTATTCCATATTGTTATTTGTTTGTTGTTTATGGTTTGTTGTTACTGAAACACCTGCCTGCCTGCAGGCAGGTGTTTCTAAAAAAGCATTGCAAAATTAGTGATAAAAAGTATTTAATAAAAATTGATATTGTTTTTGGATAGGATTAATTTTCGACTTATATTTGCGTATAATTCAAAAAAAATCCGGAAAACATGTTTGAATTTCAACAGTATTTAGGTTTCTTAGCGTTCTTAACCATTTTAACAATTGGTTTTTGGTTGATGATGTTTTTAATCACTTTCATTGTTCCTTATTGGGTTTTTGGTGGTGTTAGAGAATTACTCCAAGAAAGAAGAGCTAAAAAAGCAGCCGAACAAACAGTATAGTTACAAACTATATTTTATAAGAAAGCCCCGAAATTTCGGGGCTTTCTTTATTATCCAGGATAATCTCCACCATCTTCTTGCTGACCTCTTGGTCTTTTCTCTTTTTCGTTTTTCTGTTTGTTGAAACGATAGGTAAAGGAAAGGGTAAATTGTCTTACGCGCCATTGCATTTCGCTGTAGACATCAACAACACCAGCCAAATAGTTTTCTACAATTCTTTTTCTTGAATTGAAAACATCACTGATATTGAAAGCAACAGTTCCTTTATCTTTCAGGACATCCTTACTAAATGCTAAGTTCATTCCAAAAATACCTAAGTTTTTACCTTGTGCATTTTTTTGTTCACCATTATAAGTCATGTTGGTTTGCCAATCTATTTTATAAGGTAAAGTGACTTTTGAATTTATTCTCGCAAACCATGAAGTAGCTTTAAAATCAAAGTTTTGATAAACTTCGACACCATTGTTATTTTCGTAGGTGTAGTCACCATCTGTTTCATTGTAAAAGAAATTAAAATTTCCATTTAATTTCCACCATTTATAGGGAGAATAATTTAGCGTAAACTCAAACCCTGCTCTGTATTCGGTTGCTAAGTTGATAGGTGTTGTTAAAATGATTGGAATTCCATTATCCTCTAAAGCAGTTTCTTTTCTTACCCACTGAAATACACCAGATGTTCTATTGAGGTACATTGAAGTATTGAAAGTTAATTTTGACCATCTTTTTATGTATCCAAAATCTAGAGCATCAGTGTATGCAGGATCTAAATCAGGGTTTCCAACAAAAATATTTACATTACTAGATAAACTGTTAAAAGGATTTAATTGTCTTCCTCTTGGTCGTTGAATTCGTCTGCTGTAACTAGCTGATGCACTGGTTTCTTTTGATAACTCATACGTAAAAAAAGCACTAGGAAAGAAGTCACTGTATTTTTTATTATTATAATCGTTTGTTCCCAATTGATTAACATCAATATTAGAGTCTTCAAAACGAAGTCCAAATAATACCGATGTTTTACTTACTTTAAATCCATATTGAGTATAAAGTGCATTTACTTTTTCGTTATATTCCAAGATATTTGTAAAATCACTAATAGGATTTCCATCTCTATTTGCACTAAAGTCAGATACTGTTTCTAAAAAATTACCACGATAACCTGCTTCAAATTGCTGTCCATCACCAAATGGTAAAACATAATCCGATTGAAGAAGAATTCTGTTTTGTTCTTGATTATTGGAAGTTATATCTGTTATTACTGTTGTTGAATTAGTATTAGTATCTGTAATAAGCGCATTGTTCTCATCATTGTTTTTTGAATATGAAGCATCTATGGTTAATTTATGGCCATTTTTATTGAAATCCTTGATAAAGTTAGATGTAAACTCGATATTTTCACTATTACTATCTTCTTCATTAAGACGATTTCTAGTATATTCAAACACATTATTTACATCATAATACAATTGGTCTACATCATCACGATTGTTTCCATTGCTATTTCTATAATTTATTGCATTTGTCCAACTAGTACTTTCGTTTAAATACAATTCTATACCAATCACATTGTTATAACTATTACTGAAACGATCGTTTTCTCTTTTTTCGTTCATATAGTTTTTTGTTGAATTGTCGGGGTTTAGATATCTGGAATTGGTAATTGCATTTCCGGGACTATTTCTATTATTATACCCTTGAGTGGTGAATAAATTGAATTTTTTTGATTTATAATTAATGTTTGCACTTATACCATTGTTTTCTGGATAACCCGTTGTGCCAATGATTGTTCCGTTTAATCCTTGATTTTTTCCTTTTTTGAGCACAATATTCAATATACCACCGCCACCTTCTGCATCATAGCGAGCGGATGGATTTGTAATTACTTCCACTTTATCAATAGCATCTGCTGGAATTAATCGTAATGCTTCTGTGATATTGATTGCATTAGATGGTCTTCCATCTATCAATATTCTAACATTTTCGTTACCGCGCAAACTAACATTACCTTCAACATCTACTGAAACAGAAGGAATATTATCTAATATATCGCTAACTGTTCCTCCCTTTACCATCAAATCTTTACCTACATTGTACACTTTTTTATCTAATTTGATTTCAACAGTGGTTTTTTCGGCACGAACAACTACTTCGTTTAATTGAGTAATATCTTCCTCTAAGCTTATTTTGCCTAAATTAGTATTGGAAGTCAATTGTTTTTCTTTTAACTCTAATGGTATGAATGAAATGAATTCAAATATGATATTGAAAGTTCCAGCTGCTGCTTCGATTGAAAAATTACCTTTACTATCGGTTATTCCTCCATAAATCATTTTCGGATTTGTGGTATTTTTAAGCGTGATAGTAGCATATTCCAAAGGTTTTTTGCTCACAGCTTCAACAATAGTACCAGTTATAACGATTTTTGGAAGTGCTGGTTTTTGTTGAGAATAGGTTATTAAGGAAATGAATAGTAAAATGTAGGTGGTAATTTTTTTTATTTTTTTCATATTTGTATATACAAATTATTTTAATATTTGTGCAAATTTAAGTAGTTTATATAAAGTTATTCCCAAGTGAATGTTAAATAAAATTATTTAGTTTTTGAATTTCCCTAGCAATTATGGCTTTTTTACTGTCAATGACTATAGGTCTCTCAATGAGAATTGGAAACTTTACTAGAGCTTTTATAATATCTTCATCTGAAAGCGGTTTACCTTTAAAGTTATCTTTCCAAATAGTTTCTTTTTGACGCACTAATTCTATTGGTTTACAATTGAGTTTTTTTAGTAAAACTTTAATTTCAATAGCTGAGAGTGGATTTTCTAAATAGTTGATTACTTCAAATGGAACATCATTTTCTTTTAAGAAAGCCAAACAATTTCTTGATTTTCCACATCTAGGATTATGAAGTATTTGAAACATAGATAATTTTTTTGCAAAGTAATTGATATTAGTAGAAAAAAGTTAATTTCGTGAATTAAAATTTAAGTCAATCATGTTTATAGAAAATGGTTTCTTACCCGAAAATAAATTTTGGAAATATATTGTAGGTTCAGTGTTGATTATTCTTGCCGCTACAATAGGTCAAATACCATTAATGGTTGCCATTTTTGTAAAATCTTTTAAAAGTGGAAAAAGTTTTCCAACAAATGAAAGTGATATGATGACTTTTTTGGAACCCAACACCACACTATTTCTCATTTTGCTATCTTTTGTTTTTGCTTTTTTTGCAATTATATTAGTGGTTAGAAATTTTCACAAGCAAACTTTATTATCAGTTACCACTTCAAGAGAAAAAGTGGATTGGAAAAGGGTCTTTTTTTCCTTTGGTATTTGGAGTGTTTTTACAGTCGTATCGACATTGATTATGTATTACTCGAGTCCTGAAAGTTTTGTTGTCAATTTTAAACCCATTCCGTTTTTAATTTTAGCAATCATTGGGATTTTATTAATTCCAATACAAACCAGCACCGAAGAATATGTTTTTAGAGGTTATTTGATGCAAGGATTTGCATTGTTGGCTAAAAACAAATGGTTTCCACTTGTAATGACCTCCGTTATTTTTGGTGGTTTGCATATTGCTAATCCCGAAGTTGAAAAAATGGGTTATATCATTTTGGTATATTATATAGGAACTGGTTTTTTTCTTGGAATTATTACATTAATGGATGAAGGAATGGAATTGGCTCTAGGTTTTCACGCAGCTAACAATCTAGTTGGTGCCTTATTAATAACTTCCGATTGGTCTGCTTTTCAAACGCATTCTATTTTAAAAGACAACTCATTGCCATCAGTAGGATTTGAAATTTTAGTTCCAATCTTTATAATATTTCCAATCCTATTATATAT
>NZ_JBKCVI010000009.1:0-13955 GCF_046317795.1 Flavobacterium sp.
GTAGGTCGAACACCAGCAAAATGCTCTACAATTTCAAAATCACAGGTTAGAATTTCCTTTATTCTATCAAGAAGTTCTTGTTTGCCTTTATCGGTTAATGCGTCCGTTTTGTCTTCCCAATTATAGGTTGCCCCCACTTTGAAAAGTTGATTTCCTAATGGTATGATAAAAACACTCGTATTGACAATCACATCAATATCCAATTCGGGTGCGCTAATGATAAACAATTCCCCTTTGGTACCATCAAGTGGTAAATAGTTAAAAAACGGATTAGCATGCATCCCAAATCCTTCTGCAAAGACAATGTGTTTGGCTTTAATATTTTGATATTCCAAATGATCATCAAATAGCTGCAATTGACTGTAATCAAAAGTGCTTTCAGCAAACAAATTCAATTTTTTCAAATACGCATGATATTGGGTAAGCAAAACAACCGTATCAACATAACCGGTTTGCAAAACCTCGCCATACCCAAAAGGAGAATCAATAGCATTGTATTTTTTATGACTTATAGTAGTAGAAAGAAACGGCGCTAAATTGGGCTTATCCGAAGCGGCAAACCAATTATTTTGTTCCTCTACGGAAAAGAACTTTCTATAAATTGGGATTTTAAAATCTACTGATGTGGCTAATTTCTCTTCAATTGATTTATAAAACGTATCGGCAATTTCAAGTTGGGCAGCAGCATTCCAAACTTCGCTAAACCTTTTTAAAATAACTGGATTATACAATCCACCAGCTATTTTGGTTGAGTTTTGAGAATGATTATCAAAAACCAAAAACGATTTATTGTTTTGCAAAAGTGTTTCTGCAAAAGCAATACCCGCCAATCCGGAGCCAACAATGATATAATCTAACATAAGTATAAACTAAAAAAAACTCCCATCATAAAGATGAGAGTTTTATATTGTATTATGAAATATAGTTTAGTAATTCCACATATCAGACTCAAAACTACGTATCGTTTCTTTAACACGTTACGATTCTAAGAGTTGATTTTGAGCATTATCTTTCATATAATCCTCTATTTTTCGATCACCATAAACATTCTCTTCCTTATAAATCTGAGCACTGAATCTTCTTGAATTTAACAAGTGGTCAAAGGTGATAGACATGGCAGAGTTTTTGTCATTAAAAGCCCTGGCATCGTGAAGAATATCTCGAATTGCAGGGAAATAAACCCAAAACAACTCAATAACATCTCCGTTTTCTTTACCAATATCTCTTGCTTCAGGAGCAACAGGACAGATAGCTATCAAACGATATTTCAATTCTCCTTGACGTTTGTCAAAATACCAAAATCCTTTAATTTTGTAACCAGAAATATCTTGTGCACTCAATTCTCTTTTGTCGATGAACTGAGGATCAAGTACTGCTGCAGGTGCCGAAGGAACCGTTTCGGTAACCCAAGTTTTACCTTGCTTTACTTTACGTGTAGTAGGTTTTGGATAAAACTCATCATAATGATCGTTAATATAATCTTTACCAGCAGGAATTGTATCAATAAAAGTAAAGGATGAACCCATATCCTTAAATGATCTTTTAGTATTAAAATAATCATCTGAATAAACTTCTGTTATAGCGCCACTCTTGATGTTTTTTAACAAAACATCAAACAATGACCTTCTTTCCTTTCCAACAAATGCGGTATCAACTGGATAATACAGAGGAAAATTAATTCTTTCATCAATATCAATCAGCTCCCACACCGTTTTACCCATCAATACATCTCCATCACGAACGTAACCATAAGGTAATGGTTTGTCATTATCAGAAATTAATTGCGCATCTGATTTTTTACCAATCTCAGCGGGAGTCTTGGCATTAAGCAAATTAGTTTGAGCAATAGTGCTAAAGCTTATAGCCAATGCTACTGGGACGAATAAAAGATTTTTAATTTTCATAATTTGTAGTTTAAGTTATAGTAGGTATTGATAACTCAATTCATTATTGTATTTCATATACAACCGGAGCTGCATCTTTTGTAATTACATTAGCACCACCAACAATCTTAGTTTTAATTTCAGAAATAGTAATTTGATCGCCTCTTGTTGCTCTTGCTAAAGCAGCTTTACATTGTCCATTTACTCTATCTCCAGTAACAATAATAGCAGGTTGTCCTGGAACTTTAAATGTAAAACGTGTTACTTGGAAATTCAAATCATACAAGAAATCTTGTAACTCAGCAGTAACTTGTGACACTTCTAAACGTGATTTAGCACCTTTCAAAACACCAACTTGCTTTCCTATTGCACCAGCTGGAGCAGGAATATTTTTGATTCTAAATACTTTTTTGTCAACGGCAGATTTACCATCAGCCATTTTACCGGTAACAGAAACGATTACTTCAGTACCTGATCCTGGGCTTAAGTTATATTTACCGCCTTTGCCAGATTTAGTTAAACCAGTGGCTGAAGCTGTCACATCACTATCAGGAATACCAGCAAATGATATCGTCATTGGGTTTTCTAAACCTCTATAAACCACATTCATTTTATCTGCAGAAATGTTAGCAGAATTAGGACGAGGAACAACCACATATTTACCTTCAAATTTCAAAGGCACAGGTTTCCCGTCTTCCATGAATGAGAAAGTACCGTTAATCGTTTTTTCTCCAACACCACCAGCAGTCATCGAGATAACCGCTTGACCATTTTCTATTTTACCTGGTCCTGAAAAGCTAGTAGGTACAGTGTTTGCGTCGTATTTTCCTAATACCACTTTTCCTTTTACCGTTTCACCTTCAAAGAAAACATTCTTATCTAAAACCACCATTGCTTGAAAATTTTTCAAAGAAGCTGCTTGAGCAATTGTATTACCAATTAATGCATTGTAGATGTCTTGTTCAGTAGCATGAACATCATTCTCCATACTGGTTAATTTTGCAATAGAAGCTACCGCTGGAAATCCTTCAAAATGGTATGATAAGTATTTTTTAGAAACACCTTCCTTGTCTTTAACATTCGCTAAATTAAATTTAGTTTTGATATTATTGATGATTGGTTGATACTTAACATCGTTACCAAAAACAGCGATTATTTCTTTTTTGTAATTTTCAATCTTTGCAATAATTTCGTTTCCTTTAGCCGAATAGCCATCTCCTTTGAACCAATTTTCATCGATGTATGCACCCTTATCCATTGCCTCATAGGGTAATTTACCATCTT
Source organism: Flavobacterium sp. (assembly GCF_046317795.1). GTDB lineage: Bacteria > Bacteroidota > Bacteroidia > Flavobacteriales > Flavobacteriaceae > Flavobacterium. The sequence continues at coordinate 3,168 of NZ_JBKCVI010000009.1, forward strand.
TACCTCGTTCAAATTCCTTGGAAACATCTGATTTTAAAGATGCTAGATATACATAAAGTTTTTTTGAAATTGCTTGAACCTGGTTTGCTTTGTCTAAAGGAGCTTTGAAACGAGTAGGATCATCACTTGCTTTTTGTTCTAAAGTAGCCAATAAACTTTTGTTGTATTCTTCTGAAAATTTATTTACGCCTTCAAATTTTTCGTTCATCAAACCAAAAGCCGTTAATACTTCTTTTGACATATTTAATGCCAACATTGCGATGAAAACCAAGTACATTAGGTTAATCATCTTCTGTCTAGGGGTTAATTTTCCTCCTGCCATTTTTTCTAATTAGTTTAAATTATTATTTTGTTTAAAATATATAGTTAAAAAACTAATTATCCTTTGTTACTCATTGCAGAAAGCATTCCACCATATACATTGTTCAATGTAGAAAGGTTAGAAGTCAAACTTTGCATTTGATCTTTTAATTTTAAATTGTTTTCAGCAACTTCATTGTTAATTTGAGCGTTTCTCTCTGCGGTTTGCACTTGAACATGATATAAACCATTCAATGTTTCTAATTGAGAAGCTGCTTTTGTCATTTCTTCAGCATATTTTTTTGTTGAAGCAACCGAATCTACTGTAGGGGAAATTGCCTTAGCAGCACCTTCAAAATTCTTGATGCTATTTCCTAAACTTGCCATTAGCTCGCCATCAATTTTAGCTTCTTTCAACATTGCGTCTAGTTTTTGTGACAATAAACCTTGAGCATCTTTTGGATCTTCTTTTTTTCCTTTTTCTTTGGCTTGACCACCTGCTAATTCAGGGTATACCAATGACCAATCTAGTTCGGTGTCTGGAGCATCAAAAGCCGATAAAGCAAAAATAAATGCCTCTGTTAAAAGTCCTACGATTAGTAATGCACTAGCAAATGGCCAGTGTTGAATTTTGAATAATGCTCCAACGATTACAACTGCCGCTCCCATACCGTAAGCGAAATTCATTGTTTTTTTGCTTAATAATGCCATAATAATAAAAATTTTAGTTAGTTAGTTTAGTTTAAAATATAATTTAAGTTTAGTTTGAAATTACTTTCTTGGAGCTTTTCCATTTTTTGTTACTTGAGTTCCCATGTAATCTTGAACCGTTCTGAAACCAATATAACTTCTAGCTGTATCGGCGTATTCAAAATCTCTGGTTGCATTTTGCATAAAATAGGCAACATCTTTCCACGAACCACCACGAACTACTTTTCTCATGTTTTTATTGTTTACAACATTTGGGTTCATGGAAGAAACAAATTCGTAAGCAGCAGCATCATATGAAGAGTCTGTCCATTCTGATACGTTTCCTGACATATTATATAAATTGTAGCCATTTGGCTCGAATGATTTAGCTTCTACTGTATATAAAGCTTGATCAGCTGCATAATCACCACGATTGGGTTTGAAATTGGCTAAGAAACATCCTCTGTCATTTTTAGCATATGGACCACCCCAAGGGTAAGTAGCAGATTCTAAACCTCCTCTTGCAGCATATTCCCATTCTGCTTCAGTAGGTAATCTGAAGGTATTTATTAAATCTTGTTTTTTCTTTTTGGATTTGATGTATATGTTTTTATTTAATGTTCTCCAAGCACAAAAAGCTTTAGCTTGTTTCCAATTTACCCCAACTACAGGATAATCCCCATAAGCTTGGTGCCAAAAATAATCGTTATGCATTGGCTCATTATAAGAATAAGAAAAATCTTTGATCCAAACAGTAGTGTCAGGATAAATTTCTAGTTGCTCTGTTTTTATAAAAGAACTTCTTTTTCCAACTTTAGCTCTTGCAGCAGCTTCAATGTCCATCTTAGAGTATCTGAACTTTAACTTTCTTACGTCTATGGTTCTTAAACCGTTAAAAGATTCTGCTACAGGTAAATACATACTATCCATTACTTCTGAATAATATTCATCTGGATATTTATTAGTCTCTTTAATAAGTTTAACTTTCCTATTCAATCTTCTTCCTGCGAAAGGATCGTCATCAGTTCCTACACTATAGTAATTCTCATACATGTACTTGTCATAAGGAGTCATTTTTGCCGGGTCAGAATCATTGAAAGCAAAATCACCAATACTTCCGGAATTTTTTCCTCCTTTACCACCCGAGCCAGCAGTTTGACCAACTTCATCTGCAAGTATTGCCAAACGTACTCTAATCGTAGAATCTTTTACCCATTCTACAAATTGACGGTATTCACTATTTGTGATTTCAGTTTCATCCATATAAAATGCTCTGACTGTCACTGTTTTTGTAGGTGCATCTTGAATATTAGCTAAATCATCATCTGATTTACCCATAATGAATGCTCCACCAGGGATTAATGACATCCCAAAAGGTTTCTCAGGATTCCATTTTTTCCCTTTAACTCCTACTAACTCACCTTTGTCGCTAGATCGACCACAACTCGTTAGTAAAGCTAAAACTGATGCGAATGCAATGAACTTCTTCATATATATTGGGGTTATTTTAATACTCTATTTTAAGGCCGTAAACCTATTTATTATTTTTCAAAAAAGCAATTAAATAATATTAAATTTTAATTTATGTAATCTTCATTTATTAATTGACTTTTCAAAAGTAGAACAAAAAAAGGAAACAAAAAAATATTTTATCGATAAAATGCATTTTTTAACGCTAAAATACGTAAATATAATATTATTGTATTATTTAACTTACGATAATTGCGAATTTTATGTGTTGTTAAATCTTAAATGCTGTTTTTTCTTTGTGCTTTCCACCATCTTTCAGGGATTTCCTGATTACATGCTGTTAAATATTCTTCATGAGAACATGGTAATAACGTATTTTTTTTCAGTTTATTGTGTTGCCCCTCAAAAATATTAATTTCTATCCACCATCTATCTGTTTTATTACTCTTGTAGAATATTAATTCTTCTGTTTCTAGAGGAACTATATACTTTATATAATTCTCTTTGGAACCAAAAGGATACTCATTGGAGCGATAATTTACCCCTTCAATAAAATACCAAATAATTTGAGCAATAAGAACAGATTCTTCTTTGTTGTTGTTATGATGAAACAATCCTAACGAACTGACTTTATCACTAATTCCAGCATATCTTGATAAACTACAAATTTCCTTTCCGTCAAATCCATTCGGAGTAAAGTTAATACTATTTCCAGAACAAGATGACTTTACGGCATTTAAATCGATGCTGACAATATCGGCGTCTCTCAATACAGGCTCAGATAATCCAATATTTGTAGCAATTTCACCTAATCTATAAGCATCAAAATATAATTTTTCTATTAAATCTATTTCCTCTTGTGAATTATAATAGGTTTGATATCCTATATTACTATAATTGAAAAGATTGTTGGGCTCGTCTAAAATTATTTTGGACAAATAGGAATTTGAAGAAATACCATCTTCCTGCTTTCCAAAATCAAACTTACTATCTATAGCAACCAAATTGACCATTTGTTCCATAGAATCGTATGCTCTATATAAAGGATAGGTTAAATCTTGACTCCCACCTATTATTATAGGTATAATGTCTTTTTTTATTAATTTGGAAGCTACTTTCTGCAAAGCAAAATAAGTGTCCTCTAATGAATTTCCGGGGAGAATATCTCCTAAATCAGCAATGGAACTCTGCCAATTACCCGGGAATAAACCATATAATTCTTTACGAATAACATTTAAATTCACTGCCTCAAATGCTTTTACATCGCCACGATTTTCTAAAACACCAATAATTGCAATGGTAACTTGATCAATGTCTGGAAAGTCATTATCCGAATGAAATGCCACTTTACTTCCCAAATGTTGCGAAGAAAGCCCTTTTATATATTGAATAATTTCGTTATCAACTGGTGATAGAAAATCAAATTCCATAGTTTATTTCTTTTTAGCAGCTGGTTTTTTTGTTGTAGCTTTCTTTGCTGGGGTTTTCTTTGCCGGAGCTTTAGTTCCGATCCGTTCGGCTTTGCCTCGGGTTTTAGCAATCATCTCTTTTACTTCTTCCAAAGTTAATTTGGACGCGTCAATATCTTTGTTTAGTTCGATCTTGATTTTGCCTTTGGTAATTTCAGATTTTCCCCAACGGGCTTTTAGAACCAAAATCCCTTCCTCTTCCCAATTATGAATGACCTTATCAATGTTCTTTTGTAATTTATCTTCTATCAATTCAGCCACATCCGATTGTGAGAGATTATCGAAGTTGTATTTTTTTGAAACATTGATAAACATTCCATTCCATTTGATAAAAGGGCCAAACCTTCCTGTTCCTTTTTGCACTCCTTCACCTTTATAAGTGGCAATTGGTGCATCTGCTTTGGCTTTTTCATTAATCAATTCTTGCACTCTAACCATAGTTACATCCAATGGATCTTCTCCTTTTGGCAAGGATATGAATTGTTTTCCAAAACGAACATAAGGACCAAAACGACCATTGCTTACTTCTACTTCTTCGCCTTTATATTCTCCTAATGTTTTTGGTAACAAGAATAAATTCAACGCTTCTTCCAAAGTAATGTTACTGATATTTTGTTCCTGTCGCAAACTGGCAAATTGCTTTTCTTCATCATCCGCTTCTCCAATTTGTGCTACTGGACCAAACTTCCCTAAGCGAACTAAAACTTGTTTGCCTGTTTTTGGGTCTTTGCCTAATACTCGCTCGCCACTTTCTCTTTCAGCATTGTCTTGAACTTCGAGAACATTGGGATGGAACTTGTTGTAGAAATCTTGCATCATTTTTGCCCAATCGATATTTCCTTCGGCTATTTCGTCAAAATCTTGTTCGACTTTTGCCGTGAAATTATAATCTAAAATTGCTGAAAAATTCTTCACCAAAAAGTCGTTTACAATCGTTCCGATGTCTGTTGGTACTAATTTTCCTTTATCGGAACCTGTCATTTCAGTTAAAACTTGACTTTTTACTTCTCCTGATTTCAGCACTAACTGGTTGTATTTCCTTTCAGAACCTTCAAAGCTTCCTTTTTCGATATAGGTTCTTGCAATAATGGTTGAAATAGTTGGCGCATAAGTGGAAGGACGACCGATGCCTAATTCTTCTAATTTTTTTACCAATGCAGCTTCTGTGTAACGGCTTGGTGCTTGGGTAAATCGTTCTTTGGCTACTATTTGTTGATTAACTAATCTTTCATTTACTTTTAATGCGGGTAACATTCCTTCTTGCTCTTCATCGTCGTCGTCACTTCCTTCTAAATATACTTTTAGGAAACCTTCAAACTTGATTACTTCGCCTGTGGCTTGGAATACTTCATTGTGATTATTGGCTTCTATCTTAATATTTGTTCTTTCTAATTCGGCATCGCTCATTTGAGAAGCCAAAGTTCTTTTCCATATCAAATCATATAATCTGGCTTGGTCTCTTTCCACATTCACTGTGTGACGTGACATATCCGTTGGACGAATGGCTTCGTGAGCTTCTTGTGCGCCTTTGCTTTTATTGGCAAATGTTCTTGGTTTAGAATATTGGCTGCCATACGATTTTATAATTTCGGCTTGTGCTGCTTCCGATGCTTCTTTGGAAAGGTTCAAACTGTCGGTTCTCATATAGGTAATAAGCCCTGCTTCATATAAACGCTGTGCTATTTGCATTGTGATTCCAACAGGGAAGTACAATTTACGTGCAGCTTCTTGTTGCAAGGTAGAAGTTGTAAACGGTGCTGCTGGTGATTTCTTGGTGGGTTTGGTTTCTAAATCGGCTACTTTATAGGTAGAACCGATATTTTTGTTTAGAAAATCTTCGGCTTCTTTTTTAGTAGCAAAGTTTTTTGGCAATTTGGCTTTTACCACTTTTCCGGCTTCGTTTGTGAATTCGGCATTTACTGAATAGGATGCTACTGGTTTGAACTCTTGGATTTCTCTTTCGCGTTCTACTATTAATCGCACCGAAACGGATTGCACACGACCGGCAGATAATCCGCCTTTCACTTTTTTCCATAATACTGGTGACAGTTCGTATCCTACCAATCTGTCTAACACTCTACGTGCTTGTTGGGCGTTGACTAAATTGTAATCAATTTCGCGAGGATTGTCGATGGCTTTTAGGATGGCGTTTTTAGTGATTTCGTGAAATACAATTCGTTTGGTTTTGTTTTTGTCTAGTTTTAATTCTTCGGACAAGTGCCAAGAAATGGCCTCTCCTTCTCGGTCCTCATCAGAAGCTAACCAGACCATATCAGCGTTTTTGGCTAGTCCTTTTAACTTGGTGACCAATGCTTTTTTATCGGCAGAAACTTCGTATTTGGGTTTAAAACCATTTAATACATCTACTCCTATTTCTTTGGAAGGCAAGTCGGCAATGTGCCCATAGCTTGACTCTACCTGATAATCATTACCTAGAAATTTTTCAATTGTTTTTGCCTTTGCTGGCGACTCCACGATAACTAAATTCTTTGCCATATCCCGATTGTTTGTGTGGGCAAAAGTAGAAGATTTTTTTAAATATTGCAGAATAGATACTTTTTTTGAAAATAGAATAGAATTAAAAACTATAAAGTATAAACAATTTTGTTTACATTTGTGTTATGAAATCGCCATTAAAAAAAAGTTTGCGCAAGCAAACACCAACAAATAAAAAGGCGATAACATCTGCCTGTGGCAGACAGGTATATGACCGCTAACAAATAAATTTTACATATATGAAATCAAAATTAGACATACTAAAAGGTGTTCATCCTGGTAAATTTATTGAAAGAGAATTGCAGAAAAAAAACATCAGCAAAAGGCAATTGGCGCTTTCTATTGGCGAACATCCACAAACATTGGGTTCGATAATAAAAGGAACTCGGAATATGAATGTTCCTTTGTCATTAAAAATTGAAGAAAAGCTAGGGTTTGATGAGGGTTTTTTGATGACTTTACAGGTTTTTCACGATATAAAACAAGCTAAAAGAGATATAAATTACAAACCCGATCTTTCTAAAATAAATAAAATTACTTTTTGGGACACCACTTTTGATAGAATAGATTGGAAACTAATGAAGAATTCAATTATACAAAGAATTTTTTCTTATGGAAATGAGAATGAACAAGAAGAGATTACCCGTTTTTATGGAAAAAAAGAAGTTGACAAAATTTTATCAATAGTAAAACTTAGATGAAAGCATTAAATTGGAATACCGTAAAACCAAGACTACAAGAAGTTTTACAAGATATCATATACCAACCTATTTTTATGCCGTTTCGGTTGGTTGGTGGTACCGCTTTGAGTTTGCAATTGGGTCATCGAATGTCCGAAGATATTGATTTATTTACGGCTGCTGAATATGGTTCTATTGACTATAAAGCAATTCGAGAATTTCTAGAAAACAAATATCCGTTTTGTGTATCAAGAAGTTTAGACAATGTAAGTTTTGGAACCAACTTTGTGGTTGGCAATTCAATAACCGATTGTGTAAAATTAGATTTGTATTACACCGATGAATTTATTGAGAAACCTATCATTATCAATAATATTAGAATGGCAACAATAAATGAAATAATAGCAATGAAACTAGAGGTTATTCTTCAAGGAGGAAGGAAAAAAGATTTTTGGGATTTGCATTATTTTATGGATAAAATGAACCTTGACGATATGATTTCTTTATATGAGAAGCGATATCCTTATAGTGATGGTTTTAATTATAATAAAAAACAACTTTTAAATTTTGACAAAGCTGACAACGATTTTGAACCCATTTGTTTGTTAGGAAAGAATTGGGAAATTATTAAATTGGATTTTTATGAGTTTGTAGGGAACTAGTTGCTTTCCGATTTTCAATGTTTCTTTTTTATTAAATCTGTTTTTTGAAATAATATTTTATCAAAACAAAAGCAATTTATTAGAAAAGTTTTTTTTACTTTTTAATTTTCCTTGACCTACTATTTTTTCTTTTTAGTCGTTTATGAGTTTATGAATAAAAAAAACTTTTCTTAAACCACCTCTGCCATCTTGTCATATTATAGAATTTAGTATTATCTTTGTTGATGGAATTTCAATAATTTGAAATTTTTAATAGTGTAAATTGAGATTCCGATAAATCGGAATGACAAATTTGGAATATGGAAAAAGAAATTGACGAAAAGAAACAAGGCACCAGTCTTATTTTGGAATACAAAGCAGCAAATACCAAAAAACTATTTATAGAAAGCTATGGCTGTGCGATGAATTTTTCGGACAGTGAGATTGTAGCATCTATCTTGACTGAGCAAGGGTATAACACGACGCAAAACTTGGAAGAAGCCGACTTGGTTCTAGTAAACACCTGTTCTATTAGAGATAAAGCAGAACAAACCGTTAGAAAACGGTTGGAAAAATACAATGCGGTCAAGCGCAGTATCAATCCGGGGATGAAAGTAGGTGTTTTGGGTTGCATGGCAGAGCGATTGAAAGACCAGTTTTTGGAACAAGAAAAAATTGTGGATATGGTTGTTGGTCCTGATGCTTATAAGGATTTGCCCAACTTGTTGAAAGAAGTGGAAGAAGGTAGAGATGCTATCAACGTGATTTTATCAAAAGACGAGACTTATGGCGACATTGCTCCGGTTCGTTTGAATAGTAATGGTGTGAATGCCTTTGTTTCTATTACTCGTGGGTGCGACAATATGTGTACTTTTTGCGTGGTTCCTTTTACTCGTGGAAGAGAACGCAGCCGTGAACCGCAGAGTATCTTGGAAGAAATCAAAGATTTGTGGGACAGAGGTTTTAAGGAAGTTTGTTTACTAGGACAAAACGTAGATAGTTACCTTTGGTATGGTGGCGGTTTGAAAAAAGATTTTGTGAAAGCTACCGAAATGCAGCAAGCGACGGCAACCGATTTTGCCCAATTGCTGGAACAATGTGCCATAGCTTTCCCCAAAATGCGTTTTCGCTTTTCGACTTCTAATCCGCAGGATATGCACGAAGAAGTGCTTCATGTCATTGCTAAATATGACAATGTTTGTAATTATATTCACTTACCGGTACAAAGTGGAAGTACTCGTATCTTAAAAGAGATGAATCGCCAACACACTCGAGAAGAGTATATGGCATTGATAGATAAAATAAAAAGAATTTTGCCGGGTTGTTCTATTTCGCAAGATTTGATTGCCGGTTTTCCAACAGAAACTGAGGAAGACCATCAAGATACCTTGAGTTTGATGGAATATGTGGAATATGATTTTGGCTATATGTTTTCGTATTCAGAGCGTCCAGGAACTTTGGCTGCCAGAAAAATGGTAGATGATGTGCCAGAAGCAATAAAGAAAAGACGTTTGCAAGAGATTGTAGATTTACAACAAAAGCTAAGCGAAAAGAGAACCAAACGGTTCATGGGCGAAACCGTTGAAGTTTTAATCGAAAAAGAATCGAAAAAATCTAATCAGCACTGGAGCGGTAGAAACTCAGAAAATGTGGTGACGGTTTTCCCAAAAGGAGATTATAAAGTTGGGGATTTTGTAATGGTGAAAATTAGTGATTGTACTACAGCGACGTTGATTGGAGAAGCGGTTGGGTATAGTGAAATGCAAAACTAAAAAGTTTAAAGTGGTTTAAGATTGTTTAATGTGGTTCAACCCTGACAATTTTAAACTTTAAACTTTAAACCTTAAACTTTTTTTAAATGGAATCAGTTCAAAACATAAAACAACGGTTTGAGATTATTGGGAATGACCCAAAACTCAATCGTGCCATAGAGAAAGCCATTCAAGTGTCACCAACTGATATTTCGGTATTGGTAGTGGGCGAAAGTGGCGTTGGGAAGGAGAGTATTCCAAGAATTATCCACTCGCTTTCGCATAGAAAACATGGCAAATACATCGCTGTAAACTGTGGAGCAATTCCAGAAGGAACTATCGATAGTGAGCTTTTTGGTCATGAAAAAGGCGCTTTTACTGGAGCAACCAACACCAGAGAAGGGTATTTTGAAGTAGCCGATGGCGGAACCATTTTTTTAGATGAAGTGGGCGAATTGCCTTTAACCACTCAAGTTCGTTTGCTTCGTGTTTTGGAAAATGGCGAGTTTATAAAAGTAGGTTCATCTCAAGTACAAAAAACGAATGTTCGAATTGTAGCGGCTACCAATGTGAATTTATTTGATGCAATTGAAAAAGGCAAATTCCGTGAAGATTTATACTATCGTTTGAGTACGGTCGATATTCCAATTCCGCCGCTGCGCGATAGAAAAGATGATATTCATTTATTGTTTCGAAAATTTGCAGCCGATTTTGCTCATAAATATAAAATGCCTCCAATTAAATTGAGCGATGATTCTATTCGTTTTTTACAAAAATACCGTTGGAGTGGAAACATTCGCCAGTTGCGCAATGTAGCCGAACAGATTTCGGTTTTGGAAACTAATCGTGACATTTCGTTAGCCACTTTACAATCCTACTTACCAGTTGAAGGCAGTACTTTACCTTCTGTCATAGGTGGAAAAAAATCGGAAAGTGATTTTTCTACCGAAAGAGATATTTTATACAAAGTACTTTTTGATATGAAAAGTGATTTGAATGATTTGAAAAAACTGACTTTGGAGTTAATGAAAAACGGTTCTAAAATGCAAGACATTAATCCGAGTTTAATTCAAAAAGTATATGGTTCAAAAGAAACAGAAAACGAAATTTCTTTTGAGCAAGAACCACGACTGAATGCAATTCCATCTCAAAATCAATCGCAACAAGAGGAATTTGACGATGATGATAATGAAAATTATTTGGACGCCGAGACCGTTGAAGTAGAAGAAATTTTAAAGTTAGAACAAAAAGAAATTGAACTCATCAAAAAATCATTGGAACGCCACAAAGG
>NZ_JBKCVI010000010.1:0-9078 GCF_046317795.1 Flavobacterium sp.
GATAAAATGGTTGTCATGGCTAAATCGCACACCGATAATAGAGGAAGTGATAAATACAATTTGTCATTATCAGATAGAAGAGCTAAATCAACTGTTCAATACATCATTTCAAAAGGAATTGATGCCAGCAGAATTTCTGGAAAAGGAATGGGAGAGTTAGAGCCAAAAGTTGATTGTGGTGCAAGCTGTACAGAAGAGCAACACGCTCAAAACAGACGTTCAGAGTTCTTGATTGTGAAGTAAAGTTTTAGATCTTATAGTAAAAGCCCCAAACTAACGGTTTGGGGCTTTTGATTTATATACATTTCTTATAATATTATTGATTTGATTTCTTTGTCTATTGGTAAGATGATTTTCATCTTTACTTCGGATACTGTACAAAAAAAGTGTTTAAAGTTTAAAATTTGTAATTTTAAATTACTAATGATAAACTTTCAGACTAATGAACTTTACATAAGAACAAATCTCTGAATTAATGTTGAATATTGCAAATTCAGAAAATGGCACTAATTTATTAATGCAAATGACTTTGAACGCTTTTATGAAAAGCGAATGCCATCTTCATCAACGAGAAAATCCTGACACATACGCAAATGGTTATCGAGAAAGAAAAGCACGTGGTTTTGGCAAGGAAATGGTTTTAAAAGTTCCTAGAACTCGCGATGGTGGATTTTATCCTGTATTACTCAATGTACTTCGAGATGAAGACGAGGAGCATCGTAAACTTATTTTTAGTTTGTATAAGAAAGGTTTAACCACCGAGCAAGTCAGTGATATTTATCAAGAGATTTATGGCAAAGATTACAGTAAACAACAGATTAGTTACTTGATGAAAGATAGCCGAGAAGAAGTTTCAGTTTGGTTAAATCGTAGATTAGATACACATTATTTGGCTCTTTATATCGATGCAACTTTTGTACATACACGACGAGATAAATCAGTAAGCAAAGAGGGGTATTATACGATTTTAGGTATAAAAGAAGATGGTTCAAGGGAAGTTTTGAGTATTGTAAATCATCCAACCGAAGGTGCTACTCTGTGGCAATTAGAGCTAAATTCGCTACAAAAAAGAGGCGTTCAAAGTATTGGTTTGATAGTGTCAGATGGTCTGGCTTCTATTGAAAACGCAATTGCAAAATCCTTTCCCAACGCACAGCATCAACTCTGTGTAGTACATATTAAACGTACTATTCTATCAGTTTTTCCAAGAACAAAAAGACTAGAAATAGGAAAGGAATTGTTGCAAATATTTGCCATTGAAACAAAAAAAGTTACTCCACTAGCAGCATTTGAAAATTTATGTAAATTTGTAGAGCAACATAAAAAAAGCTATCCAAGTTTGAAATCACTTTCAAATGATCGAAATATAGCTTATTTCTCTTATTTGAATTATCCAGCTCCAATTCAACGAATGATTTATTCTACCAATTGGATTGAGCGTTTAAATCGAGATTATAAAAGGGTTTTAAAAATGAGAGGTGCAATGCCAAGCCCTGAATCGGTTCTATTTTTAATGGGTTCAGTTGCAATGGAAAAAGAATACAAATCGTATAATTATCCAGTATCAGTATTTAGATACGTTGACGAATTAAAAAGAAAAATAAAAAATAAAGAAGAAGTTTAGTTCCGCTACGCTTCACTAAACTTCTTCTTTATTTGATTGAAATGAAAATAATAACAAACAATTTTACACACTTTTTAATACACTACCGTGTAAAATATCAAATCTCGGGGCTCACCCCTACCTGCCGGTTTACCTGCCGTAGGGATGGCAGGCAGGTCTTCCCATTCCGAACAGAGAAGTTAATTCCGAAGCTTGGGGACAGTGAGACAGTTTGCTATACATTAAACATCAAAACTAATTACACCCATTAGGTTAGAGAGTATTACGTTATTTTGCATCAAAAAAAACGATGCCGTGAGGCACCGTTATCTATTAAATTTAAATCGAATTATTTATTGTCTTCGGCAACAGGATCCGTTTCTGGTGAAGGAGCTGCTGCATTCGAGTCAGAGTTGTAGCAGTCTCTATATATTTTCCATTTATCGGCTTCTTTTTTATACACTATCAAAGACTTTCCATGGTCTCTTTCAACACCATCTTTATCAAAAACTGTCCATACGTTTTCTTGGGTTAATGTATTTTCATCTCCCCAAAGGCCAACCGATTTTATCTCCAATTTCATAGTGCCATTTTTGAAAAAAGCACTCATCTCTTCCTGAATAGCTGCATTGCCTTCGTATGTTTTTGAATTTGGCGGCATAAATTTGGCATCAGCAGTATAACAACTGGCTACACCCGCCGCATCTCCTTTAGTAAAGGCATCAGCATAGGTTGTATTTAATTCATCAATAGCTTGTTGGGCGGCAACCATATCAAATACTTTCGTTTCTTCTTTTTTACAACTTGTAGTTGTGAATACCAAGATAATTACAGTACAAAATGCCAATAAAATTTTCAATTGGTTTACTCTTTTTTTCATTTGATTACTTTTTGATTATTAATAGTATAAAATTAAGTATTTATTCTATTCTACCAAAAGATTTATAGCATAATTATGCATAATTCAAAATTTTAGGAAGTTAAAATAAATAAAACGCAATAGTACACAATACTACGTTAATAGTTTTATAGTTGATTACAATATTATGGTTATTTATCGGCTATACCAACACCATAGCCAAACAAGAGCGCAACGATAGCCAAATGAACGAATAACCATATCTTTTGCCAAAGTGGTCGTTCATTCCAAGGTTGGTCAGTGTTAAAAGGATCAAAAACAAGGCCTATTCCTAAAGAAGAAGCTGCTTCTTCGTAGGCATGTTGACCAAAGAATTGGTAGGCGGCAAATACGACAAACATAATTTACAGTATTCGGTTATACGGACTAATGTTTTTGTTTTCCATACTATTACTTATTTTGATTAAAGTTTGAACACATTCACTCCGATGGCATAGCCATATATGGTGCCTTGTTCGTCTTTGTATATTCTAATTTTATTACAAGCCCTTCCCAAGTCAATTTTCTGCCAAGTTACGCCGCCATCAGTTGTTTCAAAACCGCTATTTAGGGTACCTACAAACCCATGATTTTCATCAATAAAACCAATACCAAATTCTCTCGCTTGCGACTCTTCAACTAGGTTAATCTCTGTCCATGTAACACCACCATCAGTGGTTTTAGCCACTCGTTGTTGTTTCACAGAAGGGTCTGGGTTATAAGATTGGATGGTGACATAGCCCACTTTTGGGGTAGGAAACGCAATTTTCCATGTCGTTTCAAAAGGACGATTGGATTGGTACACTTTTTTCCATGTGTTGCCACCATCGGTAGTCTTCAAGATGAGCGCATTCGATTGGGAAATATCTTCATGAGTGGCTGCTGCCGCAAATCCTTCATTTTTATTGAGCATTTTGATATCAAATAACATTTTGCAATCGTCATTCATACTATGCGAAGTCCAAGTGGTGCCGCCATCATGAGAGGTCATCATATTGGCCGGACTTCCCACTCTTCCCACAGCATAGATATGGGTTTTATAGTCGATGTTACCGTGGTTGATGTATTGTTCTTTTACTATGTCAATAGCACACAATCCCTTTACATAAGGTCCTTTGTATGAAACTGATTGCCAGGTTTTACCACCATCTTTAGTACCATACAACGGAATGGTATCGGATACATTTGGAAAATAATCTGTGCCTACTGTTCCGGCAAAGCCAATGTTTTTATCTACAAAAGCTATGGTTCTAAAAAAAGTGCCTTTTTGTTCCAATTGCTTTTCCCAAGTTGAACCGCCATCAACAGTATGGAATATTTTACCATAGCCGTTGACATACCAGCCGTTATTTTTATCAATAAAAGCAATGTCATCTTGTTTTCCAGCATAAGGTTCGGTAGTGAGTGGCTTCCAAACGGTTGGTTGCCCTAAGACAGTGGAAGTTACAGTGAATAGAAGTAGGGCGGCAATACTATGTAATTTAGTCATACTGTTTAGTTTAAAAGTTAAAATTTCCGTTATAAGTAGCATGACTTTTGAAAATGTTACAGAAAAAAATACTACACTACTTATTTTTAAAAAGCAGCTACATAAAAGTACTTATAAGAAAAAAACCGTATCGTTGATAAACAATACGGTTTTATTATTGGTAACTCGTTGGCTATCCCTCGAGTGATGGTTACATATGGCTATGGTTTTCTATCATAGAGTGAAACGCCTTTTAAAAAAGTGATAAAATCTATGTTTCTATGTGGTTTAAAATGAAGCAAATTGGAATACATCCAATAAGCAAGCGTTTTATTTTCCTAATTCAAAAACAAGTCCACCACCTAAACTAAATTGATACACAGTCGAATAACTGCTCAAACCTGCCGAAGCACCACCAGTTCCAAAAAAGAGACCGCCACCAACTGACTGTGTGATTGATAATAATTGTGCTTGCAATTTCACACCCACTTTTTTGGTAGCCCAAATCGTTGCACCTCCTTTAATTCCCCAGGCAAATTTCGTTGCTGAGTCAGACCTTTTATTGGTGGGATTATCAACATTCACAATACCAACACCAGCCATAAAACCACCAAATCCTTCAACTTTTGAACCTGGTTTTGTAAATGTTTGGTTAGCTCCTAACATAATATAATTTAAGGCAACATCAAAATCAGCAGATTTAGACAAAATACTACCATCATTGTACTGCGTAGGAGCATTGGTGTCCAATCTCAAATACGATAATTCAATATAAGTACCTTTTCGAATTTCTCTTTCAATCCCGATACCATATTGGAAACCATCTTGAGTTTGACCTTGATAATACCTTCCTGGGTCATAATAGGAGTCAAAACTATCTTGAAATGTGTAGTTTCCATAAAGATTAATTCTCGTTTGGCCATAACTGGCAGTTGTTGCAACTATACAAAGTGCGATAAATAGATTTTTAAAATTTTTCATGGGTAATTGTTAGTTTAATTTATTGTTTATTGTTTATTGTTTTTGTAATTCTCCTATAAAAGGAAGGGCATTTTGAAGTTCGGACCGCACTGCTGTTTGCATGTATACTTCCATTTGAATAAACTTGGAAGCATTCAAAGCACCAACTGATTTTTTGGCAATTTCATAGTATTTAGATAATAATTTCTCAAAATCAGCATTATTTTTCAAGGTAGCTTTAGCCAATGCATCTGCTTTTTCATCAGTAAGATTGTAATAATCATTAGCATAGTTTTGGATGATTTCCACTTTTTTTGCTCCAAGAGCTTTACGTTCTATTTCATAAGCATCATAAACTTTGAAAAAAGCTGCACTTTGAGGTTCTGACAAATTCATGTAAGCAGTAGCCAATTCTTTTTTAGATTTTCCATAAATACCTTGAATAATATCAAGATCTTCTTTATTTGTTGATTGAGCAAATGTTGTTACTGTAGTAATAATTAATAGTACTAAAGATAATTTTTTCATAAGGGTGTTTTTTAAATTGTTAATTTTTAATTAGTTGTTGTTTAAAATTGATACCTCTATGTCGATTTCCTAAATAGAATTCTCTTAAATCAATTTCAAAAATATAAAATTTTACTTAAATAGGGTTTATTTTTTATTTTTTTATAGTATCATTAAATAGGATGAAAACAAACAAAATTGAAAATCCATTCAAATAGTGTTATTGACTATTTTTCTATAGTACCACTATAGTCCTTCATGCGTTCTCCTTGAATGAACATTTTCATTGTGTTAAAATGAATGGAAAACGGCACCTCGTTCCAATTGGTATCCGAATCCGAGCTATCGCTGTATTGATACCAAAGTGTGTAGGCAGCATTATCAAATCCTTTTATGAATTGTAATGCTCCACTCTCATCACATTCTATACCCCAAATCATGGCTCTTTTAGGCAATTCATGCAACTGGTAAATGCCGGTGCCGTTATTGTTTAATTCCACTATGGGTTCAGCACCTTGAAACAAATAGGTTCCTGCAATCGGAAAATCAACTGCATTGGTTATATAACGAGTACCCGTTTTGGTGGAGATGGTAGTCACCGAGTTTTGGGCGACACAGTTCAGGGCAATCAAGAGTAATAGTAGAGGAAGTACTTTTTTTACATTCATGTTTTATGCGGTTTGGTGTTGTATTCAATACACAGTAAGGAACAAATTCCTATTGGACTAATTACAAAGTTATTATATTTCCTTATTATATCCAACCTTAATTAGTTGTCTGACTACACTATTTAATGATTTAGTAACAAAAGTTCTACAACGTGCCAAGCTAACAGAGCATATCTTTTACCTTTTAAACCTTTTTATGCCTTATTTCTGTCACCCTGAGCGCTCCCGAAGTTTCGGGAGAAGGGGTAACCTCCTTTCATCAAACCCATCATGTCATTCCCTCTCATTTTTTAAGAAGTAAAAATGACCCTTATCTTTACTCTATATTCTATTTTCTTTCTTATTTCTTTATCATTCTCCCGATACTTCTAGAAATCAGAAATTGTCAACCTGAGTGCAGTCGAGAGATAATAATTTACGTGCAGATATTTATCTAATTACACGTGTCATCTATTTTCGCGCGCCGCTTGCCACTAACTACCTTACAGTCGCCTGTTTTAATAGGTTTACAACTTATTTGGTAAGATATTGGTATGTTACTTCCCCTTTCTATTCCCAAAAATACTACAATTTTATAACAAACTTTGTCAAAGTTAAAAAAGGTTGACAACGTTGTGGTTTTCTATTTTATTGCTCCTAAATCCGAAGACTTCGGAGAGCGGGGACTTCGGAGAGCGGGGTTTTTAATTAAGAGTATGAAATAGTCTTTTAATTAATTCCCACGATATAATTATAAAAATTACGCCAACAAATATATATAATCGCCATGATATCATTCTGTTATATCCATATGCATAATTTTCAGAACTATTATCATAATCTCTTTCTTTAACTTTTCTATAATTTTTATAGAACCAATATATCAGTGCAAGGAGAAATACTCCTAAACCTATTAAGAAAAACACATTCTCATCTTGAATAAATTTAGCTTGTTCCATTTTTTTTCTAAGGTTGGGTTTAAAACCTCTGGTTATTAATTTATAATTCCTAATCAAACATTTATTGGCTATAATTAGTGAACTAATAAACCTGTTTTATTAAACAACCACAAGAAAGGATTGACTTCGTCGAATTTCATTTCGCGCGGGAGTGGTGCGGTTTTCTATTTTAATACTCCGAAGTCGGGAGACTTCGGAGAGCGGGGTAATTTGTTATCGTTTTTGAAGTTTTAATAGAAATTAGTTTGTTGTTCTTTTAACCATTTTGTTATAAAAGTAATCTGTCCTGTATGAAATGAGAAGTGTTCTGTAATATGTATTAAAACTGAAATGCCTGTTTCCTGTTGATTCTGTATGGGTAGAATCCCCAACAATTTATCCCTGGTGACTGATTGAATACAAGGACGTAACTCTTCGCTTAAATTAGTCATCATAAGTATAAGCTCTTCTTTACTATGCGTTTTTTCAGCATCGAATTCTAATTGCCTATTTCTCACAAAAGGTTTTCCACCAATATAGTCAAGAATCCATTGATTCAAATTGCCATTTAGGTGTAATACCAAATTGCCAACACTATTTGATTGACTATTTGGTCGATACCAAATTTCTTCTTCATTTAACATTTCGAGGCATTTTATGACACGAGGAAAATTTTCATCTATCAAGTATCTTAGGATATTATCGATAAGAGCATTGCGAAGTTGAGTTTCAGTATTGTTCATAATATGTTTATTTTTTTAAATTTTTGTAAATATAAAATGTTTCCTAGTTTTCAATTAATTGTATCCCTTTACTAACTGGTGAAAGCACTGATTGTTAACATTTTGCGGCTTTGCGTCTGTTGCGATTCCAGTGAACTGCGTACTTTCTGCTAAGATAAAATTTTTTCGTGAAGAAATAAGTACAATTCAAGAAAAACCAGCAATAGCCAGAAACCGCTGTTATCGGCTGCCGTTTTCACGTCCGTTGCTTTGTGTTGTTTTTTTTAAATTGTTATTGTGACAAGTATTTTAGAAACATTCTGTAAAGATGAAGTAGAGAGAAAGAAGTTTGAATATTGTCCCGATATAAAATATAAATAGCAAACGAAACTGGTTTTGCGAATACTAATCATCTTTCTTAACTTTTTTTTGTATTGTTAGTAATTATAACTTACTTCAAAAAATCTATTCTAAAAATTAAATTGTTTTTAAAACTATAGAGTACTATCACTTCTACTGGATTTTCAATTATTCCATGAATTATTTCATGGTCTACAATTATTTCATTCAAGATAATTCTGTTGTTAATTATACAGTTGAGTAAATTCGAGTTTAAAAATCGTTGACTATAAAATAACCTGAATTGTTCTTTTCCTTCATACAATAACTTTTCAGGAAACTCATAAACTTTAATATCTTCTGAAAAGTTAACTATGAATTCCTCTAAGTTTTTTGAATTATATGCCTTCAGCTGGCGATTAATAGTTAAAAGATTACTATTTACCATATTACAATTCTATCTTTTTTATCTTTGTAAAGCTTCTCTTTTTTATTAATATTGAATACTTCATAGAATGGTGTAAAATTTGAAAGCACACCATTTACTCTCCATTTTGGAGGTGTGTGAGTATCTCTTAAAATCATATTTCTTAACTCATCTTCTGAAAGCTTTTCCCTCCAAACTTTAGCAAAAGATATAAAAAATTGTTTATCGAATTCTGTATCATTTTTCTTTCCCATTTCAGATAACTTATAAGCATCATAAGCAACACTTAATCCTCCTAAATCTGCAATATTTTCAGATAATGTTTGCTCACCATTAATAAAAATTTTCTCTGCTACTTCGTATTGGTTGAATTGATTTATTAGTTTTGAGCATAAATTTTCAAATGATTTTTCATCTTTTTCATCCCACCAATCTTGAAGATTGCCCTGATCATTATATTTTTTTCCATTTTTGTCAAAACCATGGGTTAGCTCATGTCCAATTATATAACCAATTGATCCATATAAAACTGAATCAGAATGATTTTGATTAAAAACAGGTTCCTGGAG
>NZ_JBKCVI010000011.1:0-67245 GCF_046317795.1 Flavobacterium sp.
TCTTTCCGCCATTAAATGAATACCAGCTTAAACTAGAATGAGTTTGGTATAATCAATGTTTATAAATTAGGGTTGAATTAGTATTAGTGTTATAAAACAAATTAAAAGAATACGTCATAGTTAATAACATTATTATAATGAATAATGGGACTATTCCATTACAAATTGCTTTAAAGATTTTAGGAAACAATGGAGAGATTATAACAACACCTTTCAGTTATGTTGCTACAACAGCATCAATCGTTTGGGAGTACTGTACGCCTGTTTTTGTGGATATCCATCCGGAGTATCTCACCATTGATGAAACCAAAATTGAAGCCGCTATTACCGAAAAAACTACCTGTATTTTAGCAACCCATGTTTTTGGGAATCCTTGTCATGTTGAAGCGATTGAGGCGATTGCTAAGAAACATAATTTAAAAGTAATTTATGATGCGGCTCATGCTTTCGGTGTAACTTATAATAACCAATCTATTTTCGACTATGGCGATGTAAGTACTTGTAGTTTTCATGCTACAAAGTTATTTCATACCGGAGAAGGCGGTGCTTTGTTTTGTGAAGACGAGTTGTTGCGTCATAAGATGTTTTATAGCCACAATTTTGGACATAACGGACCTTTAGATTTTCACGGTTTGGGTATCAACGGTAAAATTTCGGAGTTGCAAGCGGCAATGGGATTGGCCGTTTTTCCGTACATGGAATCCATTTTAACAAATAGAAAAGCCGTTGTCGATTGTTACGATGCAACTCTTGATTTTTCTACCTTAAAAAAAATCAAGATTAGAGCGAACACGCAATGGAACTACAGTTATTATCCTGTGTTATTTGAAACAGAAGAACAACTCTTAAAGGTTCAAAAAGCGCTCAACGAACAGCAGATTTTCCCGCGACGGTATTTTTATCCCTCGTTAAATACGATACCCTACGTAGACAAAGTGTCGATGCCCTTTTCCGAAAGTGTAGCTAGCAGAATTTTGTGTTTGCCTTTATCTCATGACTTAGCAATTTTAGATGCCCAAAAAATTGTGAAACTTATAAATACTAATTTATCATGCTAATAATTGGAGCCAAAGGTTTTGCAAAAGAAGTATTAGAGGTTTTACATCAATTGAAACAACTAGAAAATATCTGTTTTTATGATGATGTCAATGATACTGTTCCTGAAAAATTATTTGGTCAGTTTCCAGTATTTAGAACAATTCATGAAGCTGCAGTTTATTTTAAAACAATAGATAATCAGTTTACTATTGGTATCGGGAATCCTGTTTTGAGAAAAAAAATATTTAATAAATTCTCTGAATTAGGAGGAAAATTAACATCAACTATAAGTCCTATGGCATCTATAGGAACTTTTGATGTAAATATTGGATATGGAACGAATGTGCTTTCAGGTGCAATTTTTTCTAATGGAAGTAAAATTGGAAAGGGAAGCATTGTCTATTATAATTCTATAATTACTCATGATTGTGTAATTGGAGATTTTGTTGAAATATCACCTAGTGTAACAATATTGGGAAGAAGTGAAATAGGATCTTATACCCAAGTTGGATCAAATGCTACAATTCTCCCTGATATAAAAATAGGCCAAAATGTAATAATTGGAGCGGGTTCCGTTGTTACCAAAGATATTCCTGAAAATTGTGTTGTTGTCGGAATTCCTGCAAAAGTTATAAAAGAACTAAATCCTTTAGATTTTTAAGTGATAACAAAACCCATGGTTTCTGTAGTGATGATCACCTATGGTCATGAGCAATATATTAAGCAGGCCATTGAAGGAGTGCTGATACAACAATGTGATTTTGCAGTAGAATTAATTATTGCCAATGATTGTTCACCAGACAATACAGATAACGTGGTTGATCAATTTATGGAAAATCATCCCAATTCAAACTGGATAAAATATACAAGGCATAATTCAAATAAAGGGATGATTCTGAACTTTATTTGGGCTTTAGAACAAGCTAATGGAAAATATATAGCACTTTGCGAGGGTGACGACTATTGGACTGATGCTTTAAAATTGCAAAAGCAAGTTGATTTTTTGGAAGTTAATCCTAAATCCTCAATGTGCTTTACTTCTGTAAAAAAATATTATCAAAACAAAAACATATACAGTAAATGGAATTTAGAATTAAAACAAAAAGAATATTCAGCAAAAGAAATCATATATAATTTATTGGTTCCGACATGTAGCGCCGTTTTTAGAAATGAAGAGAACTGCAATTATGATAAGTTATTTAATAATAAAAATTTCATTTTTCCCGATATGATTCTGTGGTTATTTTTGCTCGGAAAAGGCAGTGTTTTTTGTTTACCCTTTGAAAGTGCAGTTTATAGAAGAAATGAAAGTAGTGTTACAGCCGATATGCCTTTAGATTTGCAATTGAGATTGTTAAAACAGCATGAAGAAATTGCAATTAGCTTTAATGATAAATATAAGGATGTTGAAAAGAAATATTTAAGTCGTCAATATATGGTGATTTCATTAAAGTTGTTCGTTAAAAAAGATTCAAGATGTATAGAGTATTTTAGGAAATCAATAAGTAAGAACATTTTTGATTTACCAAATAATCTGTTTTACATCTTGAGTAAGATATTTAAAAAAAATTATTCATTGTGAAAAAAAAAATATGCTTAGTCTCTCATACACTCCAAATGGGTGGAATGGAAAGAGTAATGGCGGGTTATGCAAATTATTTAGCTAAAAACAACAAATTTGAAGTGACTTTGATACTTTTGTTAAAGGTTCAAAAGTTTTATGATATAGATGATAGGGTTACAATTATCGAGCCTAACTTTGAGTACAATAAGAAAAATAGAATTCTATATTTAATTAAAATTATTTTTTGGTTAAGAAAAGAAATAAAAAACACCAGAGCTCAATCAGTACTTTCATTTGGCGAATATTGGAATTCATTAATGTTGGTTTCAACAAGTGGACTGAAAATTTCAAAATATATCTCAGATAGGAGTAAGCCAACAATAGAGTGGAAAGGATTTAATAAAATAATAAGAGAAATTACATATAAAAATGCAACAGGGTTTATAGCACAAACTAAACTCGCTGCAAAAATGATAGAAGAAAAATATAAAATAACAAATACTTTAGTTACTGGAAATCCAATTCGAATAATAGAATTTGATGATAATGATGAACGGGAAAATATAATTATAAGTGTTGGTCGATTAATTGAATACAAACAGTTTAATAAATTAATTTCTATATTTTCAAGATTATCTAATTCTCAAAACTGGAAATTGATGATTTTGGGCGATGGTCCATTATTAGATGATTTACAAGTGCAAATTAAAGAGTTAAATTTAAATGATAAGGTAATTCTTTGTGGCGCTATAAAAAATGTAGATGACTACCTAATCAAATCAAAAATATTTGCCTTCACATCCTATTATGAGGGATTTCCAAATGCCCTAGCAGAAGGTATGATGGCAGGATGTTCTTGTATTAGTTTTGATTGTATATCTGGACCATCAGATATTATCGAAAATAAAAAAAATGGTTTTTTAATCCCATTAAATGATGAGGAAGAATTTCTTTCAAAGCTGCAATTATTAGTTGACAATCCATCAATTATTGAAGATTTTAGAATTCAAGGACAAAAGTCAATACAAAAATACACGGAAGAAATAGTCCATAAAAAAATGATGGAATTTATAAATTAAAAGTAGTTATTTAACTAATTCATTCGCAAATCATTACTTAAAAACAAAATAATTATAATGATATTTTTAATTACTGGCGGTGCCGGATTTATTGGCTCAGCAATTGTTCCAAAACTACAAAGTGAAAACCACGACGTCTTTGTATATGATAATTTAAGCTTTGGAAACAGAGATTTTATCAACGTTACCGACGACCATTTTTTTCTTGGTGACATCCGAGATGCAGCAGCGTTTTCTAAAGCTGTTCAAACCATTTCGCCAGATATTATAATTCATTTGGCAGCCGTTCACTTTATTCCCTATTGCAACGAACATCCTTTTGAATCTTCGGATATCAATATTCGCGGAACAATGAATGTACTGAATGCTGCTAAAAAGCTAAAAAATCTGACTAAAATAATCTTCGCTTCAACTGCGGCGGTTTATCCAATTTCAGATTTTGCTGTTGCAGAAACCGATGAGGTAAGACCTTTAGACATTTATGGTTTAAGCAAATTAGCTGGCGAACAACTGATGCAGAAATTTTATCTCGAAACTAAAATCGATACGATTTGCTGTCGTTTTTTTAATGCATTCGGACCTAATGAAACTAATCCGCATTTGATTCCAGAAATTGAAAAACAGATTAGAAAAGGAAACCGAACAATTGCTTTAGGCAATCTGACTCCAAAACGTGATTTCATTCATACACATGATATGGCGAATGCGATGTTTGCTTTAATAAAATTAGAAAATTTGGGTTATGATACTTTCAATTTGGGACGCGGGATAGAATATGCTGTCACTGAAGTGGTAGAAGAGTTTGAAAAAATCCTGAATGAAAAGATTGTTATCGAAGTAGATCCTGCTCGAGTTCGAAAAGTGGAAAGAATGCATTTATTAGCCGATGTTTCTAAATTGAAACAAAGAACAGGTTGGGAACCAAAATGGAGTTTAAACCAAGGAATAAAAGATTTAGTAGATAATTGGTTAGAATATGAACGACAGATTTAAATTAGGTTTACTTTTCAATTTTAATCCAAAATGGACGGGTGGTATCATTTATTTATTAAATGCCATTCGCATTCTGAATTTCTTGGATGAAAAAGACAAGCCAACAGTGGTAGTGCTTTACAACCCATCGCTTAAAAAATATGTATACGAAATTAATTATCCGTATTTGGAATTAGTGCCACATAATTTTCCCTCGATTTATAAAGGTTATTTGGATTCAATTCTAAAAAACAAAAACACTTTTGTGCATGATTTGGTTGTCTATCATAAGCTAGATGCCATTTTTCCGATGCATGATTATCCAGTAAAAAGTAAATTGGATGCCAAGTTAGTTTCTTGGTATGCCGATTTACAACACATATATTATCCGCAATTTTTTACTAAAAGAAAAGTAATTGAGCGTAATGCTCGAATTAAACTAATACTAAAAAATTCAAAAGATTTAGTGGTATCTAGTCAAGCCGTGAAAGATGATTTTTATAAGTTCTTTAAAGTTCCAAAAAAACTAAATATTCACATTTATCATTTTGTCTCTATCATTGAAGGTTTGCCCGATATGAGTTTTGACGAAATTCGAAATAAGTATGATTTGCCCGAACATTTCTACATGATAAGTAATCAGTTTCACAAACACAAAAACCACAAAGTTGTTTTTGAAGCAGTTGCCGAATTAAAAAGAAAAGGGATTGAAGTTTGCATCGGAATTACTGGTCGATTTCCTGAACAACCGGAATCGCCCTATTTACAGGAATTACATGATATCATTAATAAAAATGATTTAAAACAGTCTGTTAAGTTTTTCGGACTTATTCCACGTGGTGATCAATTATTATTGATGAAATATTGCAAAGCGATACTGCAACCCAGTTTATTTGAAGGTTGGAGCACCGTAATTGAAGATGCAAGGTCTCTTCAGGTTCCGGTAATCGCGGCAAATCTCAATGTAAACATGGAACAATTAGAAGAAACAGGAACTTATTTTGAACCACACAATGTAAGACAACTTGTTTCAATTTTAGAAACCTATCCCAATAGAGATTATACCAAACTATTATACGATTCGTATGAAAACCGTATGAAAACCGCCGCCTACGAATTATTATCTGTATTTAAATAAATCAAAATGAATAAATCTTCAAAAATTTACATCGCAGGACACAAAGGAATGGTTGGGAGTGCCATTTGGAATGCACTGAAAGCTAAAGATTATGAAAACCTTATAGGCAAAACCAGCAAAGAACTTGACTTGAGAAATCAAGCAGCTGTTCAAGAATTTTTTGCAATTGAAAAACCAGATGTAGTTATTGATGCTGCTGCTAGAGTTGGTGGCATATTGGCAAACAATAATTATCCGTTTACTTTCCTAATGGAAAATATGCAGATACAAAATAATCTCATTAATACGTCATTGCATCAAGATGTAGATAAGTTTATCTTTTTAGGGAGTTCTTGTATTTATCCTAAATTGGCGCCACAACCTTTGAAAGAAGAGTATTTGTTGACTTCTTCTTTAGAACCAACAAACGAATGGTATGCGATTGCCAAAATATCGGGAGTAAAAGCTTGCGAAGCTATACGTAAACAGTTTGGTAAAGATTTCGTGAGTTTGATGCCAACTAATTTATACGGTCCAAACGATAATTTCGATTTGCAGACGTCACACGTACTACCAGCCATGATGAGAAAATTTCACGAAGCCAAAGCCAATAGTGAGCCTGTCGAACTATGGGGTTCTGGTTCGCCCATGAGAGAGTTTTTACATGTTTATGATTTAGCAGAAGCAGTTGTTTTTGCTCTCGAAAATCCGTTTGCTGAAAACTTATACAATGTTGGAACTGGAGTTGATTTAACCATAAAATCCTTGGCAGAATTAATCCAAAAAACAGTCGGTCATACCGGTGAAATCATATGGGATAGCTCAAAACCAGATGGAACTCCAAGAAAATTATTGGATGTATCCAAAATGGCAAACCAAGGATGGATAGCCAAAATTTCTTTGGAAGATGGAATTCAATCGACCTACAACTGGTTTTTGGAGCACGAAAATTCGTTTAAACAAGTCAAAATGTAATTGTTATTTATAAAAAAATAAAAAGATGAAAACCGCATTAATTACTGGAATAACAGGTCAAGATGGTGCTTATTTAGCAGAATTATTACTTGAAAAAGGGTATATGGTTCATGGTGTCAAAAGACGTTCGTCACTTTTCAATACTGACAGAATTGATCATTTGTATCAAGATCCACATGCCAAAGGAATACGATTGAAATTGCATTATGGTGACATGACTGATTCAATGAATATCACGCGAATTATTCAGGAAGTGCAACCCGATGAAATCTACAACTTGGCTGCAATGTCTCATGTAAAGGTGAGTTTTGATACGCCTGAATATACTGCCAATGCAGATGGAATAGGCACTTTACGATTGCTGGAAGCTGTTCGTTTGTTAGGTTTGCAAAACAAAACTAAAATTTATCAGGCATCAACTTCAGAGTTGTACGGATTGGTTCAAGCAGTGCCACAATCGGAAACGACACCGTTTTATCCGCGTTCGCCTTATGCTGTTGCTAAAATTTATGCGTATTGGATTACTGTAAATTATAGAGAAGCTTATAACATGTTTGCTTGTAATGGAATATTGTTCAATCATGAATCACCTTTGCGAGGAGAAACATTTGTAACACGAAAAATTACACGAGCCGTTGCCAAAATCGGTTTAGGATTGCAGAGTGATTTATACATGGGTAATCTTGACGCACAACGCGATTGGGGTCATGCCAAAGATTATGTAGAAGCCATGTGGCGAATCTTGCAACAAGATACTCCAGAGGATTATGTAATTGCAACGGGAATCACAACGCGTGTTCGCGATTTTATAAAAATGGCTTTTGCAGAAGTTGGATTTAGTGTCCGTTTTGAAGGTGAAGGAGTTTTGGAGGTTGGAATTCTTGAATCAATTGATGAAGCCAAATACCAAGCTGCTTTAGGAAATGACTTTTCTACAAAAGATTTTTCAATTCCTACTTTAGGTTCTGTTCTTGTAAAAGTTGATCCTGCTTATTTCAGACCAACAGAAGTAGATTTATTGATAGGAGATCCTTCGAAATCTAAAACCAAGCTGGGTTGGCAACCTAAATATGATTTAAAAATGTTGGTGGAAGAAATGGTTGAAGCTGATGTTAAATTATTTCAAAGAGATATACACTTAGTAGCAGGCGGACATAAAATTTTAAGACAAGCGGAGTAGTATTCAAAAGTAGTTTATGAATAAAATTAAAGATAGAAAGATAGTTGTCGTTAATCAGGCGAGCAACTATCTTACTGTTGGTTTTTGCAACGCTTTCTCAGAAAAGTTTGAAAATGTGGCATTGGTTACTGGAAGTATTCACATTCAGGGTGAAGTTTTAAATTCTAATATTGAAGTTACTTACATCAATAAATGGGTAGAACGCCCCGCGAGAAAAAAAATTCTTTCATACATTAAAGCATGCTTTAAAATCTATTGGCTTCTACAAACCAAGTACAGAAAGCATGAAGTGTTTTTTGTTTCAATACCACCGATGGGTTATTTATTAAATTTATTAGTTGCTAATCGATTCAGCATGGTTATTTGGGATGTGTATCCAGATGTTTTTAAAATTACTGGAATGAAGGAAACTCTATGGTTATATAAATCTTGGGCAACTTTGAATAAAAAATCCTTTAAAAAAGCATATCGTCTATTTACCATTGGAAACAAAATGGCTGATTTACTCGAAGTATATGTAGATCGATCTAAATTGATTATTCAGCCCATTTGGTCAATATTTCAGGAAAATGACCGAGTTGCTAAAAATGAGAATCCTTTTATTCAACAACATAATTTACAAGAAAAATTTATAGTTCAGTATTCTGGAAACATTGGACTTACTCATAAAGTTGAGGTTGTTGTTCAGTTAGCAGAACTATTAAAAGAGAATTCAAACATTATTTTTCAAATAATAGGTCGAGGACCTAGAGTTCCTGAACTTCAAAAAATGGTGGAAAAGAAAAATTTACCTAATTGTATTTTTCTACCTTTTCAAACAGATGAAATGTTTCCCTACTCACTTTCAGCAGCAGACTTAGGTATAGTGATTTTGGACGAATTGACTTCCAAAGGAAGCGTTCCAAGTAAATCCTATAATTTAATGAGCTATGGAATACCATCGTTATATATTGCTGCTGAAGACTCAGAGTTGAATGATTATGCTCATCAGTTTCATGCTGCGGCATGCCATACGGAGAAAGAGTTGGAAAAAGCCAAACAATTTATTTTAGAGTTAGCTGTCAATCCAATAAAATGGAATCAAATGTCAGAAAACGCATTGAATACCTCTAAGCTATTTAGACGAGATAATGCCGATAAATTTGTAGAATTTTATTTATAATAATCTGTTGATAAAGTCAATAATATATACTGCATTTAGTAATCTGAAAAACAGCATTGGTTGGAAAACTAAAAGAAAAATAATTGTTTTTTCTGTTGATGATTATGGCAATGTTCGATTAAATTCTAAAACAGCAAGAATCAATATGGATAAAGCTGGAATGAAAGTATATTCCCGTTTTGACGCCTTAGATACTTTGGAAACTAAACAAGATTTGGAACAATTGTATCAAGTTTTAGACTCTGTAAAAGACGCAACTGGAAGGAATGCCGTTTTTACACCTTTTGCTTTGCCTTGTAATATTAATTTTGAAAAAGTAGCTGCCAATGGTTTTCAAAAGTATGAGTACGAGCTATTACCCGAAACCTATTCAAAATTAGCCAAAGAACAACCCGAAGCTTATCTTGGCGCATGGGAAAAATGGCAAGAAGGCATTCAGAAAGGTTTTTTAAAACCACAATTTCATGGAAGGGAACACCTCAATTTAGCTATTTTTCATGATAAATTAAAAAATAAAGACCAGCATTTGCTTACTGCCTTGCAAAACAAATCGTATACTAGTATTTCAGATGACAAGTATCCTACAATGTCAAGTTTTGCTGCATTTGATTTTTGGGAAGTATCCGAAAATGATAATTTAAAACCAATACTCATTGATGGTTTAACCCAATTTGAAACCGTTTTTGGTTATAAAAGCAATTATTTTACACCACCAGTTTTTAGTATTCATCATTCATTGTTTAGTGCGTTAAAAGAAAATGGTATAGACTATATAGATTTAGCATTACTTAGAAAAGAACATCAAGGAGAAGACCACTACAAAAAGTCATTTAACTATACTGGAAAAACAACAAAGGAAAAACTTACTATCATGGTTCGCAATGTGGTTTTTGAACCCACTGAAGTGCGAGGTATTGACTGGGTATCGTATACAATGAAACAAATAGAAACGGCTTTTCGATGGAATAAACCTGCTATCATTAGCTCACATCGTGTCAATTTTTGTGGGCATATTGATGCAAGCAATAGAGAAAAAGGATTAAAAAAATTACAAGAACTTCTGGAAGCTATTATAAAAAAATGGCCAGATGTTGAGTTTATGTCTGCCGATGAATTAGGAACCTACATAACTAAGAATACATGAAACGATTTTTATATCTAGGATACTATCTGAAACAAATGGATTGGAAAAAACTAGATTTGTTTTTGAACTATACAACCCAAAAAACTAGTCGAAACAAAATCAGTATTCTTTTTGAAGCCATTTTATCTGTTTTTAAATATAATATTTCGATTTTAGAATATTTTCAATTTCGCTTTTTTGAACAGAATCATATGGAGCGAAGTACTTGGGCAGGAACAGGATATATGTTTGAATATCAACTGCAAATGAACCCTAAAAGCGAAAGAACGATTTTAGACGACAAGACCAAGTTCTACAAAAAATACGGAAATTATTTTGTTCACACTGTAGCTGATGTCGAAGCACTCAAAAAAAACACCGATGTAGCTCAAAAATTAATCGATAACTCTTCAGGAAAAATTGTTTTTAAAGTTGCCGATGGTAAATGTGGTATTGCTGTTCAAATAGAAAAAGCTGAAAAGTTTACGCCCACAACTATGGTAGCGTTCATGGAAAATAATTCCTTCGATTTAGTCGAAGAATTTATAACGCAACATGCTGAATTAAATAAACTATCCCCATCTGCCGTAAATACGGTTCGTATCTTTACCCAATTGGATAAAAACAATAAAGTTGACCTTTTAGGTTGTCGATTAAGAATATCGGTTAATTCATCAGTAGATAATATGGCTGCAGGAAATATGGCTGCTGTTATTGATAAAACCACAGGAGTTGTAACAGGAAAAGGCGTGTATAGCGATATTACAAAGACGGATGAAGAAGTGCATCCTGTTACTGGAGTTGCTATAGTAGGTTTTCAAGTTCCTTTTTGGAAAGAAATATTAGAAATGGTAGAAAAAGCAGCACTACAACATCCGCAAAATCGTTCTATTGGTTGGGATATAGTGATTACTGAAAATGGTCCCGGATTTATAGAAGGCAATCACGACTGGTGCAAATTATTATGGCAATTGCCAGCAAAACAAGGATTAAAAGAACTTTTAAAACCTCATTTACGTTAGTGATGTATCGATTGATTTTTAAGAGATTATTTGATATTTTGGTAGCTATTATGGTTTTAGTTGTAATGTTTCCTATTATTTTTGTGGCATCACTTATTTTACTTTTTCAAAATAAAGGTAAAGTGTTTTTTTTTCAAGAAAGACCTGGTTTGCACCAAAAGGCGTTTCGTATCATTAAGTTTAAAACCATGACTGATGAAAAAGACAATAAAGGAATACTATTACCCGATAATCAACGAATTACAAAAGCTGGAAAAATCATAAGGAGACTATCAATAGATGAATTACCTCAATTGATAAATGTTTTGAATGGCGACATGAGTTTGGTTGGACCACGACCGCTTTTATTCAAATACATACCGTTGTATTCAGAAGCTCAGCAACGCCGACACAATGTTCGACCGGGAATAACTGGCTGGGCACAAGTAAACGGAAGAAATTCAATAAGTTGGACAAAAAAGTTTGAGTTGGATGTGTTTTATGTTGAACATCTATCTTTTCAATTTGACATTAAAATACTTTGGAAAACTTTTATAAAAGTAATAAAAACAGAAGGTGTCAATCAAAGTGATGCTCAACCTATGCAACCTTTTGATGGAACGAATTAAATTGTAAAATGACAAATAAAAAACTAATCATAATTGGTGCTGGAAGCGTTGGAAAATTCATCGCTTATAACAATTATAATTTTATACAAACCTATGAAATTATAGGTTTTTTAGACGATGATGTTGCGAAACACAATACCATTATTGCCGGAATTCCGGTGTTAGGTTCAGTAGATAGGTTAACGGAATTTGCTAATAGTGGAATAGCATTAGTATTTGGAATCGCTTTTCCAAATGTAAAAAAACATTTGTTTGATAAATACCAAAATTTGGATTTTGAATTTCCCTCATTTATATCCAAAAATGCTTGGATTTCAAATGAAGTAACAATAGGAAAAGGTACAATACTTTATCCTGGAATTTCTATAAACTATGAATCTTGTATTGGAGATTTTGTTGTTATCAATATGAATTGTGCTGTTGGGCACAATTGTTCTATTGACTCTTTTTCGTCTCTTTCGCCTGGAGTAAATTTAGGTGGAAATACTATATTAGGTGATTCTGTTGAAATGGGAATTGGTTCTTGTACATTACAAGGAATTAGTATTGCTAGTAATAGTAAAATAGGTGGCCAAGCTATGGTTACAAAAGATATAGTAGTATCGTGTACTGTAACAGGTATTCCAGCAAAACCAATATTGTAATAGTTTTGAGTAAACGACTATTTGACTTTATATTTTCATTAATTATCTTATTATTTTTAAGCGGATTTTTACTGTTTTTTTACATTCTAGCTAGTTTACAATCAAGATCAAATGGTTTGTATTTTCAACAAAGAATAGGTCAGTATGGAAAAACATTCACCATTTTTAAGTTAAAATCAATGCATGATACAAGTCAAAAAGTTACACCTTTTGGAACATGGATGCGAAAACATAAACTCGATGAACTACCACAGTTTTTTAATGTTTTAATAGGTAATATGAGTATAGTTGGACCAAGACCTGATATTGAAGGGTACTATGACAAATTAGAAGGTGAAGACAGAAAAATTTTGGAGTTAAAGCCAGGGATTACTAGTATAGCTTCTTTAAAATATTACAATGAAGAGACCATTCTGGAGCAACAAGAGAACCCTTTATTTTATAATGATACCGTTATTTTTCCTGATAAAGTAAAGATGAATTTAGACTACTTTTACCATCAATCTTTTTGGTTAGATGTAAAAATAATTTGGAAAACAATACAAGAATTAAATTAACTATTTCTACTAATGAATACTTCAAAAATATGGCTTTCTTCACCTCACATGGGTGGAACGGAACAACAATTTGTTCAAGAAGCATTCAATACTAATTGGGTTGCACCACTTGGTCCAAATGTTACAGGATTTGAAAAGGATTTAGAGAATTTCTTAGGTAGTAATACTTTTGTGGCTGCCTTGAGCTCTGGAACTGCTGCTTTACATTTAGGACTCATTTTACTTGACGTTAAGGCAGGCGATGAAGTTATTTGTCAAAGTTTTACCTTTTCGGCCTCTGCAAATCCGATTTTGTATCAAGGTGCCATTCCAATATTTGTGGATAGCGAACCAAATACTTGGAATATTTGTCCGAAAGCACTAGAAGAGGCAATTTTAGATAGAATTGCTAAAGGAAAAAAGCCCAAAGCAATCATTGCAGTCCATTTGTATGGAATGCCATTTGATGTAGAATCAATTATGGAAATTGCAAATCAGTTTTCTATTCCTATTCTTGAAGACGCTGCTGAGTCTCTGGGAAGTCATTTCAAAGGAAAGATGTGTGGAACTTTTGGAACATTGGCAGCTTTATCTTTCAATGGAAATAAAATCATCACAACTTCTGGAGGTGGCGCATTAGTTGCTTCAAAAGAGACTGAAAAAGAAAAAGCAGTTTTTTTAGCTACACAAGCACGCGATTCTGCACCACATTATCAACATTCAGCAATAGGGTACAATTATAGATTGAGTAATATTTCGGCAGGAATAGGTAGAGGTCAAATGCAAGTTTTAAATGATCATATTTTGAATCGCAGAGCAATGCACTCTTTATATGTTGATTATTTTGAAAATATAAATGGAGTTACCGTTTTCAGAGAACCTCATGCGAATTACTATTCAAACCATTGGTTGTCTTGTATTATTTTTGATGTAAAAAAAATAAACAAAACTCCTGACGATCTTAGACTTTTTCTGGAAA
This sequence comes from Flavobacterium sp., assembly GCF_046317795.1. Lineage (GTDB taxonomy): Bacteria > Bacteroidota > Bacteroidia > Flavobacteriales > Flavobacteriaceae > Flavobacterium. The sequence continues at coordinate 14,000 of NZ_JBKCVI010000011.1, forward strand.
CCAAAAATATTGAAACACGTCCTTTGTGGAAACCTATGCATTTACAACCTATCTTTAAAAAATACCCTTATTATGGTGGTTTTGTTTGCGAAAATTTATTTGCTACAGGGCTATGTTTACCATCTGGTTCCAATTTAACAAATCTCGATAAAGAGAGAATTATAATTGCTTTTGATGAATTTTTTAAATAGGATGCTTTTGTTGTTAATTTTATCTTAAATTTGTTTGTTAGATTATTCATGATGATAACATCAATATTTCAAACCTTTATAAAAAAAATATTTAATAATAGATTCCAAAACATTGGCTACCTGCCTCGTTGGATTATTTTTGTTATTGATATTTCTATTGTATTGGTAGCTACATTGATTAATTATTTAATTATAGATAGTTTATCTGTATCATTTGAAAGTCCACTGGATCGACCAATAAGTTCAATAATTGTAGCTTTTGTTAATGCTGGTTTTTTTGTTTTTTTTAGGACTTACGCTGGAATTATTCGCCATTCCACATTTATTGATGGTGTTAAGTTATTAATTGCTACATCATTTTCGTATCTTTTTTTGATGGTTGCTAATTTCAGCATTTACTATTTTAATAAGACTAAATTATTTTTATCGACTGGGTTGTTTATCACTTACGTCATCTCATTTTTACTTCTTTTTTTGTTTAGAATTTTGGTTAAAAATATTTTTGAAACTTATTTTCAAGCCATCAATAAAAATAATTTAATTAAAGCTGTTATTTATGGTTCTGATGCCAACGCTATTTCTGTTGCCAATGCATTGAAAACGGAAAAACCAGCTCGTTTTAAACTCACTGCTTTTATTGATAAATTTCAGCAAGTAAAAACATCTAAAAGTATTTTAGACTTACCCATAATCAATCAGACTAAAAGTGTTCATGTGATCATGCGAAGTGTTGGAGCAGAAGCATTAATTATTGCTGAAAAGAGCTTAACAAAAGAAGAAACAATAGCGCTAGTTGAAGAATGTCTAGAATATAATTTTAAAGTTTTTACTGTACCATTAATTACCGATTGGGAAGACCAAAAACAAATTTCAAATCAAGTAAAGAATTTTGATATTGAAGATTTATTAGAACGAAAGCCAATTGTATTGGATACTAAAAGAATTTCGTCTCAAATTAATAATAAAACAGTATTAATTACTGGTTGCGCTGGATCTATAGGTAGCGAAATTGTTCGACAAATCATTAACTATCAACCCAAAAAAATAATTATTTTAGACCAAGCCGAGTCACCACTCCACAGTTTAAAACTCGAAATAGACACTTTTTCAAAATCAATAGAAATTAAAACGATTATTGCCGATATCCGTAATTATGAAATATTAGAACGTGTATTCAGAAATTATGAGCCTAATTATGTTTATCATGCCGCTGCTTACAAACATGTACCGTTGATGGAAGAAAATCCTGCTCAAGCAATATTTACTAATGTTTTGGGAACAAAAAATTTAGTCGATTTGTCTGGGAGTTATGGAGTAGAAAAATTTGTTTTAATTTCTACAGATAAAGCTGTTAACCCCAGTAGTGTAATGGGCGCAAGTAAGCGAATAGCTGAAAAATATGTACAATCTTATAATTTTAAACTACATGAAAAGTCAAATAGTTCAACAAAATTTATTACTACTCGCTTTGGAAATGTTTTAGGATCAAATGGCTCAGTAGTTCCTTTGTTTAGCCAACAAATTCAGGAAGGTGGTCCAATAACTATTACTCATCCTGATATTATTAGGTATTTTATGACTATTCCAGAAGCATGTCAGTTGGTTTTAGAAGCGGGTGCAATGGGAAATGGTGGTGAAATTTATATTTTTGATATGGGAAAACCAGTTAAAATTATAGATTTAGCCAATAAAATGATACGATTGGCTGGATTTGTTCCTGATAAAGAAATAAAAATTAAAATTATTGGTCTTCGTCCTGGTGAAAAATTATATGAAGAGCTTTTGAACAATTCTGCAAAAACATTACCAACGCATAATGAAAAAATTATGATAGGATTAGAACATGCTGACAATTTCGATAATCTAGAAATGGATATTAACGAATTACTCCACACAGCCAAATATTCTTCAAATGAAGAAATAGTTTCTATGATGAAAAAAATAATTCCTGAATTTAAAAGTATGAATTCTGTTTTTGAAACATTAGATTTTTAATAAAAAATTTTATCAAATTACATTACATTTGCCAAAAAAATTATGCGCGTATCCTTTTTAACCAAACTTCTGCTCCTTTTTTTCTCAATTTTTTTTCTATCTTGTGCCTCGAAGAAAGATATTGTTTATCTTCAGGATGTAGATACTATAAAAGCTAGCAATTCCTTATCCTATGAGCCAGTTTTAAAGAATGATGATTTGTTGAGTATAATTGTTTCTGCCGATGATCCAGAAGTTACCTATATGTTTAATATTCCTCAAATTCAAGGAAATTATAAAGTTGATGAGAGTCAGTCAAGTATAAGAACGTATCTTATTGATAGTTATGGTCAAATCGAGTTTCCTGTTTTAGGGAAAATTTCTTTGGCTGGGCTTACCCGTTCTGAAGCAATTAAAGAACTTACTCAAAAAGTAAAACCTTATATCACAAATCCAACAATTAATTTAAGAATTTTAAATTATAAAGTTTCGGTCTTAGGTGAAGTAATTAAACCTGGTAGTTATACTTTCAGTAGTGAGCGTGTAACGCTATTGGAGGCACTTGCAATTGCAGGTGATTTGACTATTTATGGAAAAAGAAACAACATTCTCATTATTAGAGAAAAAAACAATCAAAAAACCTATAATAGAGTAGACATTACCAATTCAAGTTTTGTAAACTCTGAATTTTACTATTTAACCCAAAACGATGTTATAGTTGTAGAGCCAAATAAAACTAGAATTAATTCTTCAAGTTTTGGTCCTAATGTTTTAGGAATTATCTCTGCGGCATCCATTATTATTTCCATACTAATTCTATTACAAAGATAATATGAAAGAAAATTCTTTTCAAGATAAACTTCAAGATGAAAGTATAAATCTTAGAGAACAAATAGATAGTTATTTTAAATATTGGCCTTGGTTTTTGTTTTCAGTAATTATAACATTATTTTTTTCGTTTCTTTATTTAAGATATACACAACCACAATATAAAGCAGTGGCAACTATACTTGTAAAAGATGACAGAAAAGGTAATTTTCAGTCTGAATTAAGTTCATTTAACGATTTAGGTTTAATGAATACAAAGAATAATGTAGACAATGAAATTGAGGTTATCAAGTCAAGAAGTATTTTAGAAAAAGCAATTAAAAAACTTAATTTTAATGTTTCTTTTTTTATTGAAGGTCGTGTAAAAGTTCAGGAGTTTTATGAAAAAAACCCCATAGAGGTTTCTTTTTTTGATGTAAAAGACAATTTTTATAATATTCAGCAATCGTATTTAATCGAATACAGTTCAAATCAAACTTTTGAATTAAAATCTTCCGAAACAAAATCACTCGGAATTTTTAAATACGGCACGATTATAAATTTATTCAATGCAAAAATGGTCATTACTAAAAGACCAATAATTGAAAAAAGTGAAATTGATCCAAATTTTTCAATTATGATGAACATAAATAAATTAGAACAAGTTGTACAAAGTTTTAGAAATAGAGTTTCAGTAGTCCCTCTTAGTAAAAATTCTAGTGTAGTAGAACTTACATTAATCGATCCTGTCCCGCAAAAAGCTCAAGATTTATTAAATAGCATAATTGAAATTTACAATCAAGATGCCATTGACGACAATAATTATATTTCAAAAAACACCCAAAAATTTATTGATGAAAGATTAAAATTCATTTCAGAAGAACTTGGTGATGTTGAAAAACTTGGAGAAACGTTTTTAAAAAGTAATAAATTAACCGATATTCAAAGTAACGCAGAGTCTTTCATTGAAAATTCCAACGATTTCCAACAAGAATTAATTCAAACAGAAACACAAATTAAAGTGGTTAACTCCATGATTGATTACTTAAAAAATGCTCCAAAGGATGCCATCATACCAAATAATATTGTTTCATTTGACGGAAGCGTTTCAAATACTGGTGATTTGATAAATGAGTATAATAGCTTAGTGATTCAAAAAAACAGAAACTTAACTAGTGCTACCGAAAAAAACTTAACCGTTGTAAATCTTAATAATAAGATAATCGATATGAGATTGAATATAGCAGAAAATCTAAATCGTTTAATCACAACATTACAAATTAAAAGAGGAGATCTAGAAAAGCAAGAAAATTTGCTTAGCAGTAAAATATCAAGTATTCCTAGTCAAGGAAGAGAATTTAAAGTAATTGATAGACAACAAAAAATAAAAGAAACACTTTACGTTTATTTACTTCAAAAAAGAGAAGAAATAGGAATTACACTTGCCGTTACTGCTCCAAACGCTAAGATTATTGACTCTGCTTTGGTATCAAATTCACCTGTATCTCCAAATAGAAACATAATTAAAATTTTTGCACTTCTTGCTGGTATAGGCATTCCATTTATAGTTATTTTTATTAAAGATTTCCTTGATACTAAGGTAAAGAGTAGACGTGATGTCGAAAAAGTAGTTTCAATTCCTTATTTAGGCGATATTCCATCATCTGAAACTAATGACAAAATTATTGAAGTTCATAGTCGATCTAGTTCTGCCGAAGCAATACGAATGATTCGCACTAACCTTGATTTTGTGTTAAGTACTATTAGCGATACTAAGTGTAAAACTATTTTCGTAACTTCTTCCATACCCAAAGAGGGAAAGACATTTGTGTCTGTTAATCTTGCCGCTACTATTGCTTTATCTTCCAAAAAAGTACTTATTATTGGACTTGATGTTCGTAACCCTAAATTGAATAGTTATATCAACATTCCCGCAAAAGGATTGACTAATTATCTTGCTAGAAATGACCAAAACATAAACGATTACATTGTTAAAATTGACAATTTTGAAGCATTTTACGCTTTGCCGTCAGGTGTAATTCCACCAAATCCGGTAGAATTATTAAGTTCTAATAAAATACATGATTTGTTTGATGAATTAAAAAAAGAGTACGACTATATTATTGTTGACACGCCACCTGTTAGCTTGGTTACTGATACGTTACTGATTGCTAAAAACGCCGATGCTTTTATTTATGTTATTCGTGCTAATTATCTTGATAAACGAATGTTAGGATTCATTCAAGATTTATATCAAGAGAAAAAATTACCTAATCTGTCTTTAGTATTGAATGATACTGATTTGAAAAAATCTTATGGTTACGGTTACGGTTATGGCTACGGTTATGGCTACGGTTATGGCTATGGCTATGGAGTTGATGAAGAAAAAATTTCTTGGAAAGATAAATTTTCATTCAAGAAAAAATAAATTATTGAGTATAACATATTTTAATGCCTCAATATTTTTAATTGCTATTTTATTCTTGAACGAATTGATATGTTTCTGATGGTGGACATCAGTGCCAACAAAATCATAATACTCGTTTTTTAATAATTTATCAGTTATTTTTGTTATGAATTTACCATAATACTCTACAGTTGATAATAGGTTTAATTGAAAGAGACATCCCGCTTTTTTGAGTTTATCATACTCATTGAAATTGTTGTGATAATATAAATAACGCTCAGGATGTGCTAAAATGGGCTTGTATCCTGCTAATTGAATTTCAAACAATATTTCATATAATTGAAATGGAGGACTTAAATACGACATTTCTACCAATACATAATTATCTTTTATAGTTAATAGTTTTTCGGTTTCTAGTCTTTTTAAAAAATACGAATCTAACATGTATTCACAAGCTGCTTTAAATGTATCAACATTACATTTATCTTGAACTATCCCTAATGTTTCTTGATGTATACTCCTAATTGATTCTTCGTTGTTATCCCAAACATTTGTTATTATATGAGGTGTCGTAATTATATTTTTGAAACCCAAGGTACTCATTTGAGAAATTAGAGAAATGCTATCTTCCAAAGTAATTGCTCCATCGTCAATCCCAGGAAGTAAATGGGAATGGATGTCTATGTGATTGTCTGGTATCAAATCACATAAAAGAGGTTTTTGTTTGAAAAAGTGAGTCAAAATTGTCCATTTAGTGTTGTAAAAATACTCAATTATAAATTTAAAATTAACTTATTTAATACATAACTAAATAATATTGGGATGTTTCTTTTCAAAGGGCTATGCTAATTTATATATTTGCGGGATAGAGTAACCACAGTAGCTTAGAAGACAAGTTGATATTTAATTATAAATTGAGAATAAAATTGTGAAAAATAATTCAATTACGGAAGATTGGGATTTAGTTATCAAAGGCCATACTTCGCTTTTTGACGTCCGGCTCAATGAAATTTGGCATTATAGAGATTTGTTATTTTTGTTTGTGAAGAGAGATTTTGTTACGGTTTATAAACAAACCATTTTGGGTCCATTGTGGTTTTTTATTCAACCTTTGTTGACTACGATAACCTTTACTATTATTTTTGGAAACATTGCTCAATTATCTACTGATGGTGCACCGAAAATTATTTTTTATATGGCTGGTATCACTTTGTGGAGCTATTTTTCAAATTGTCTCACTTCAGTTGCTGGCGTTTTTACAGCTAATGCTAGTATTTTTGGAAAAGTATATTTTCCAAGGTTAATCATGCCACTAACTGTAGTAATTTCTAATTTAATGAAATTTGGGGTTCAATTTCTCATGTTTCTTTGTTTTGTTTTCTATTTTGTTGCGAAAGGGCAAATCCAACCCAGTCTTTATATTCTATTATTGCCTTTCATTATTCTTCTGATGGCATTAATCGCCTTGGGGTTGGGATTGGTATTAACAGCTATGACTGCGAAATATAAAGATTTAAGTCAGTTGATTACTTTTGGAATACAATTGTTTATGTATATCACTCCAGTTATTTATCCTAGCTCATCCATACCTTCAGATTATAAATGGTTGGTTACTTTAAACCCTTTAGTTGCTTTGTTTGATTTTATGCGTTTTGCTTTTATCGGTATAGGCCATTTTTCAGTATGGTCTTTGGTTTATCCTAGTTTGTTTGCTGTAGTTATTTTAACTATCGGAATAGTTGTTTTCAACAAATCACAAAAAACATTTATAGATACTGTTTAAATGATATTAGATTTTAATAACAAAGAGCAGTAAAGAAGCATATTGATTTAGAGAATGCTACCTAATATTAAAAAATACAATCCGTCTAAACAATGCTAATCTGAGGAAAATAATTTTGATTTTAGATTAACATAATTAAATCCTAGTTTATCAAGGAACAAACAAAACCGAAAGTTGCATATGAGTAGAGTAGTACTAAAAGCGGAAGATATATCAAAACAATACCGTCTTGGACTCGTTGGAACTGGCACAGTACGTGATGATTTAAAGCGCTGGTGGTATAGTGTTCAAGGAAAAGAAAATCCGTTTTTAAAAATAGGGGAAACCAATAATCGATCTACCAAAGGAGAAAGTGATTATGTATGGTCTTTGCGTGATATTAATTTTGAAATAAATGAAGGAGAATCAATAGGTATTATTGGTCGCAATGGTGCTGGGAAAAGTACACTGTTAAAAATATTAAGCCAAGTTACACAACCTACCACTGGTCGAATTTATACCAAAGGACGAATTGCTTCCTTATTGGAAGTTGGTACTGGATTTCACCCTGAGATGACTGGAAGGGAAAACATTTACTTGAATGGCGCTATTTTAGGAATGAGGAAGCATGAAATAACTCGAAAGATAGATGAAATAATAGCTTTTTCAGGTGTGGAACGTTATATAGACACGCCGGTAAAAAGGTATTCTTCGGGAATGTATGTACGATTGGCTTTTGCTGTAGCTGCCCATTTAGAAAGTGAAATTCTAATTGTGGATGAAGTTTTAGCCGTAGGTGATGCTGATTTTCAAAAAAAGTGTTTGGGCAAGATGAATGATGTCAGTAAGGGTGAGGGTAGAACTGTTTTGTTTGTGAGTCATAATATGGCGGCGGTGAAACAATTATGTTCAAAAATAATTGTATTAGAAAATGGTTTAGTTGACTATGAAGGAAACATAGATGAAGGTATTACATCCTATTTAAATTTTGAGAATAAAAATCTGATTGTAAATTCAATTCAAGAGTTTATACAAAAACAAGATGATGAAATTTTTATTTTAAAAAGATTTTTATTAGATCAAGATTTTTCTAATCAAAATAACTTTTTTACAAATAAAAAGATTCACATAAATTTTGAATTCAATCTTTTAAAGGAAATTTTAGGTCTACGAATTGGTTTTGATTTAATTGATTTGAGCACGGGATTGGTTATATTTAGAACATTTCATAATGATGAAGATGTAAAAATCAATATTATGAATAAAGGAAGCTACACTATTCATGCAACGATACCAGAAAATTTATTAAAAGAGGGCTTATTTGCAATTAAACCAGTCGTTGGTATTCACAATAATAGATGGATTATTTATGATGATACTTTATTATTGAGATTTAATGTAATTAATTTTGATGGAATTAATAGCGCCTTTACTGATACTAGACCAGGAATTATAATGCCTAAATTAGAGTGGAAAATTAAAATCAACTAAGACTATCCTAATGTATAAACACATTTTAAAAAGACCTTTATATTCCATAGCAGGAAAAATTTCATCACTAATGAGAAATTTTCAAAAGCGACAAGATGACAAATTAAAACAAGTGGCTAATAAACAATGGAATAATTTGTTTAATGGGAAAGATTTTTTCGAATATAACTTATATGACTATGCCAAAATTAATTTATATAAAGATAGTGTTTTATCTAGACTGATTTGGAATAATTTTGAGAAAGACGAAACTGATTATATGTGCAAAGTTTTGAAAAAGGGAGATGTTTTTGTTGATATTGGTTCAAATATTGGTTTGTTTTCATTAATAGCATCAAAGATTGTAGGTAACGAAGGTAAGGTTATATGTTTTGAGCCGTCTCCCTTGACATATACTAGATTAAAAGAGAATGTTACAATTAATAATTATAATAATTTAGATGTTAGAAACTTAGGCCTTTCTGACTCTATAGGTGAATTAGCATTTTATGTTTCAAATAATGGATATGATGCATGGAATTCCTTTTCGCCGAGTGCAGATAATAAATTAGAACTTTCAATTAAAGTTCCTGTTTCAACATTAGATTTCGAGTTGAGCGATATTGATAAATCCAAAATTAAATTAGTTAAAATTGATGTTGAAGGATGGGAAAAATTTGTTTTACAAGGAGCAAAAGATTTTTTAATAAATTTTAATCCTATTGTTATGGTTGAATTTACTGAACAAAATACATTTAATTCGGGTTATCCAGTTCATGAGATATACGATATAATGAACAGTTATGGTTACACATGGTATAGATTACAAAAAGGAGAATTAGTCTTAGAAGAAAAAAAATTATACTATCCCTACGACAATTTAGTAGCCATAAAAAATATTTAGGTAAAAATTTTAACAAAACAACTAATAAATAAGAAATATTAAATCGTTTTATTAGTTTACTAAATTATAATTTTCAATAATAGAATGCCACAACTTACCATAATCACTATTAATTATAACAATAAAGTAGGTTTACAAAAAACCATCGAAAGTGTTATTAATCAGACATGGCAGGACTTTGAATATATCATAATTGATGGAGGAAGTACAGATGGGAGTAAAGCACTACTTGAATCTTATGATAAAAATATTGATTATTGGGTGAGTGAACCAGATAAGGGTATTTACAATGCCATGAACAAAGGGATTGAGAAAGCCTCAGGCGAATATTTACTTTTTTTGAATAGTGGTGATTGTTTTTTTAGTACAACCGTTCTTCAACAAAACCATGACCTCATAGCTGATTTTGATTTGATTTATTTTGACATACAGTTTGTAGAAGATATAAAATCTAGGGTTGTTAGTTATCCACACATACTGTGCTTTTCTGATTTTCTTATGGGTTCTTTGCCTCATCCATCAACTATGATAAAAGCAAGTTTATTTTCAACAATAGGTTTGTATGATGAGAACCTTACAATTGTGTCTGATTGGAAATTTTTTTTAGTAGCATTGTTCAAATATAACTGTACGTACCTTTGCGTAAATCAAACACTTTCGGTGTTTTATTTAGATGGGATAAGTTCTAATTTATCTAATCAAAAAATTCAAATTGACGAACGAGAAGAGGTATTAAATTCAGATTTCAAAAATCTTATTGCAGATCTAAAAGAATTAAACAAATTGAGAACGATTGTTTCAGGGTTAAGAAATTCAAAAAAAATAGCTTGGTTGGTAAAATTGGGTTTAATTCACAAGTTTTAATGAGTATTCCAAAAGTATCCATCATAGTACCATGCTACAAACAAGCCCAGTATCTTGACGAGTGTCTTCAATCTGTATTAGACCAAACCTATTCAGAATGGGAATGTATAATTGTTAATGATGGAAGTCCTGACAATACCGCTTTTTTTGCCAAAAAATGGGTTGAAAATGACAATCGCTTTATTTATCTTGAAAAAGAGAATGGTGGTTTAAGTAGCGCCAGAAACTTTGGCATACAGCATTCAAATGGAGATTATATACTTCCGCTAGATGCTGATGATAGAATTTCACATAATTATGTTGCTTTGGCATTACAAAATTTTCTTGAGGATATTTCCTTGAGTATTGTTTATTGTAAGGCTGAAAAATTTGGAAATGAGCATGGATTATGGGAATTAAAACCCTTCTCAATGAAAGCTTTAGCTGTTGAGAACATGATTTTTTGCTCGGCAATGTATAAAAAAAGCGATTGGGTTCGTGTAGGCGGTTATGATGTCAATATGTTATATGGTTTTGAAGATTGGGAGTTTTGGATAGCGATATTAAAAAATGGAGGAAATGTAAAAAGAATAGATTTTATTGGTTTTTTTTATAGGATTAAAGAAAACTCTATGATTCAAGTTTTGGATAAAGAAAAAAAGAAAAAGTTGCATGAATATCTAAGTGTAAAACATCCCGATTTTTTTGTTGCACAATTGGGCTCTTTCATTCATTTACATCTCAATGCTAAAAATGCAAAGTCTGAATTGAAATTTAAAGTAAACAACAAGAAATTTGTAATCGATTTGTTTTTTGTTACTTTTTTTGGTTTTAGTATCTTTAAAACCTATAAAAGAAATTAATCAATATTATCTATTTCCCTAATTTTAGTAATTGGTATCCAATTTTTAAATTGAGTAAAATCTCATAATAACATTGTAACAATATAAAATTAATACGATTATTGCTTTGAATAATAAAGTAATATCAATATATTTCAAATGAGTGAAATCAAAATAAATTTTGTTGATTTTTGGACAGGTTTCGATAAATCAAATAATTATTTTTTTAATTTATTGAGTAAGAAATATACGATCATTATAGATGAAAATCCAGATTTATTGTTTTACTCTTGTTTTGGAGAAGACTATTTAAAGTATAATTGTACCAGAATATTTTACACTGGTGAAAATATAAAACCCGATTACTTGGGTTGTGATTTTGCTTTTTCTTTCCAATATGATTATCATAAAAAACATTTTAGATTGCCATTATACTCTTTGTATATTGACCACCACAACATGCTAAATTCTCTACAAACCATAGAAAATAAAGCAAAAGCTGTTGAAATATGGAAAAATAAATCTAAATTTTGTTGCATGGTGGTTTCAAACCCAAATTGCCCTGAAAGAATTGCTTTTTTCCATACTCTTAATAAAGTTAAACAAGTTGACTCTGGTGGATCAGTTTTGAATAATGTGGGTGGAAGAGTAGCTAATAAAATTGATTTTATAAAAGATTATAAATTTGTAATTTCTTTTGAAAATAGCTCAAATGATGGCTATACTACCGAAAAAATATTAGAACCTATTTCAACAAATTGTATACCTATTTATTGGGGAAATAAATTAGTTGATAAAGATTTTAATGAAAAGCGATTCATTGATTATAATAAATTTAATACTGAAAAAGAATTAATTGATACAATTTTAGAGATTGATCAAAATGATACTATTGCTATCGAAATGTTGATGCAACCAACCTTTAATGAAAATAAAATATCTCATGAGGAAGAACATCAAATAGTGTTAAATATATTAACTGAATTTATAGAAAATCCAAAAAAACCAATTGCACAACAATTTTGGTCAAAGATTTACATCATCAAATTAAGACTATTGAAAATAAAAAAAAGTTTATTAAACAAAATCCGTTGGGTGTAATTAGTTTTTGATGATAATTTTTCGTCAGTTCGAGTGATTTTCGATAGAAAATCGTCCTTCGATTTCACTCAGGATGACAGAACAAGAAAAATTTCATTAAAAACGGTTCTCGATTAGCTTCGCTCATTTCGGCTACTGCCTCTAGTCATTTTTTGTTCCTCTAGTCCCAAAAGACGAGATGCACAAAAAACACTCCTTTAGATTTGTTTTAATAAATTTAGGTAAATTTAGAAAAGAGAAAAGTGTTTAAGTAAACTAAGAATCACTCCGAGTAAAACTCATAGTTCGATTAAGACTTAAACACTTTTATCATCGAACTGACGTTTTTAATAATTACCCCCAACGGGTTAAACAAAGTTTTTTTTAAAAGATTAAAAAGATAAAGTATTAATTTAAAAATCTTTTTTTTCTAACTTAAATGAAACTATTTATGGATTTTTAAATTTATTTGTGCACTGCTAACTTATAACAATAATTAGTTTTTTTTTAATGAACATAAAACAAATGCTAGCTATCGTAATTCCTTATTACAAACTCACTTTTTTTGAAGAGACATTACAATCATTAGCTGCTCAAACTGATAAAAGAGTTACAGTATATATAGGAGACGATGCAAGTCCTGAAAACCCTTCAATGCTATTAGATAAATTCAAAAATGAATTTGAATTTGTGTATCACCGCTTTGAAAATAATATGGGAGGAACAAATTTGGTTAAACAGTGGGAACGTTGTATTGCAATGACTAATAACGAACAGTGGATAATGATTTTAGGCGATGATGATTATTTGACTGATAATGTTGTAGAACAATTTTATATTCACTACTCAATTTTCAATACTAAAACTAATCTTATTAGATTTGCTTCTCGAACCATTGTCCAAAAACAAAATTACAAAGCCGCAATTTCATATCATCCAGTATGGGAAAACGCTACTGATGCCTATTATAGAAAGTTTCAAAAATTGACCAGAAGTTCACTTTCTGAATACGTTTTTTTGAAAGCATCTTATGAAAGACATCATTTTTATAACTATCCACTTGCTTGGAATAGTGATGATAGAGCTTGGTTAGATTTTTCAGAACAAAAACCCATTTATTCAATTAATGACAGTGTCGTTTGTGTGCGATTGTCTGATTTAAATATTACGGGGAGAAAAGATAATCTTGCATTAAAAAGTCAATCGCTTATTGAGTTTTACACTTTTTTGATCACAAAAAAGTCAACATATTATACCAAACAGCAACGCATCAAAATTTTACGAAAATACCAATCGGAGCTAAAAAATCTAAAATCTTTCGATTTCAACAAAGGATTATTTCTCTTGTGGCATTTTACAATTAATATGAACATTGGTTCAATAAAGAAATTCATGAGATTGAAAGTAAAATAGTTTTATTTATCAAAAATGGAAAACACTAATAATCCTAAAGTATCCATAATTATGGCGACCTATAATAGGTCGCATTTTATAGTTGAAACCTTAGTGTCTATACAAAATCAGACTTTCATAGATTGGGAATGTATTATTATTGATGATGGAGGAACCGATAATACAAAGGAAGTTATTAAGCCCATTATTGATGAAGATAAACGATTTGTATATTTAAATAGAGACAATAAATACCTAAAAGGATTACCAGGTTGTAGAAATAATGGACTTGATTTAGCCAAAGGTGATTATATTATCTTTTTTGATGATGATGATATTCCGCATCCTCAAAATTTAGAATTATGTGTTCAAGAACTTAATGATTCATCCATTTCTTTTTGTAGGTATATAAGAAATGTGTTTTTTGGAGACTTTAACTATCAATTTGATTATTCAAAAAACTATACTTCTTTTTTTATTGATAAGACTGATATTGAACAAATGATAAATAATGAACTTCCTTTTAATTCTTGTGCAGTGATGTGGAAATCAGCCTGTTTTGAAAAAAATAAATTTATTGAAACATTAATGTATGCTGAAGAGTGGGAATTGTATTCAAGAATTGTTTCCTCAGGATTTAAGGGTGTTTCTATTGATAAATGTTTATTTTACGGAAGAAAACATGAAAATTCTAATACGGGAGAATTTTATAATAATGACCCAATTCGAAGAGAATCCTATGTTAGTGCGATTCTACTAGTTGTCAAAAATTTAAAAGAAAAGCAGTTATTGACCTATTCTATAAAACGTTATTTTATTGCAAGTTCAATTAATTTTAACGAATATGCTTTATTTGAAAAAATTTTAACTATTCTTGAACTTTCTAAATTGGAACATTACAAGTGGCAGTTTTTTTATCTTGTTTTGCCTGTTAGGTTACGTTTGTATAGGTTTAGAAAATCTTTTAAATAAATCAAATGAAATTTTTAATAATTGAGCAAGATCTTAAAGTTTCTGGGACCAGTCAAGGTATAATTTCAAGATCTTTTTTGTCAAAATTGCGAGAGGCATATGCTAATGCAATTATTGATGTTGTCTACCTTAAGCAGAATGAAAGCGATGATCAATTGCATTTATTACCTGTTAATTCTATAAAAACGCACATTCTAAATTTAAATGTACCTTTTTTTACCAAACTAATCAACAGATTTTATTGGAGATTATCTGGAGTTTCTTTGGTTGTAGAATATATCAACAACGTTTATCGTTCTTACATCAGCAAGATTGAATATGCGAGTTATGACCATATTTTTATTAGGAGTGCAGGTTTAGCTCACGAAACTATTTTAGGTACAAAGGATTTACCAATACTCAAAAAAGCTATAGTTAATTTTCACGATCCCTATCCATTATTTTGGTATGTTGGTTCTAATAAAGAGTTGACAAGACTTCAACTATTTCAAATGAAAACCATGTTTAAAGTAGTTGAACAATCAAAAACTTGTATGAGTTCTGCGCATCATATGTCAAATGATTTGGAATTTCTTTACGGAACAAGAAAAAAATTTTACACACTACCACATCAATATGCTGATGCGGTCTTTGATTTGGCCGATAATGCAGCTGTCTTGCCAAAAAATAAAAAAGTTACCATTTCCTATCATGGCGCTATTCAATTTGGCCGAAATATTGAAATTCTATTAGACGCCTATAAGGAATTGATAGAAAACAATATTTTATTTCAAGAAAACACCGAATTTGTGCTCCGTTTAAAATGGGGTGAACTACAAAAATTAGCTAAAAAATACGAAAGTATTTCGAATATAAAAGTGTTAGAAACTTTAAATTTTTCTAACTCCTGCTATGAGCAAAAGTATATTGCTGACATTAATATTATTTTAGAAAATGGTCCATTATATTGCAATATTTTAGTGGGGAAAGCACCTTTTTTAGCGGAAATTAAAAAACCTATACTTTCACTTTCCCCAGCCCGAAGTGAGTTGAGAAATATTATTACAGATGACAGGTTTATTGCCAACAGTAATGACAAACAAGAAATAAAAACAAAATTGGAAAATTTAATCATCGACAGATTGCATTCAAATGAACCCGTTTATCCATTTGGGGATTTTTTTAGTTTAGAAAATTTTAAAAAATCGCTAAATGAAATTTTAGCAAATTAAATCAAATAAAAGTTATTATCAATTTTCATTTTAGTTATTTTTACTACCATTTCAACTGATTTTTTGATGAACCAAAAACCCTATTTAATTGCCGAAATTGCCCAAGCTCATGATGGTAGTCTAGGAATACTTCATTCCTATATTGATGCTGTGGCGAAAACAGGCGTTCATGCTATTAAATTCCAAATGCACATAGCCGAAGCAGAAAGTAGCATCCACGAACCGTTTCGAGTGTCATTTTCCAGAGAAGATGCTACTCGTTATGACTATTGGAAGCGAATGGAATTTACTTTAGCTCAATGGGCAGGGATTAAGCAACATTGCGATGAGGTAAAACTAGATTTTATTTGTTCTCCTTTTAGTAATCTAGCTGTCGATTGGTTGGAAGAAATTGGTGTTCATACCTATAAAATTGGTTCTGGTGAAGTGAATAATTTTCTTTTATTAGAAAAAATTGCTCAAACAGGTAAACCAGTTATTATCTCTTCAGGAATGAGCAGTTTTGAAGAGTTAGATAAAACAGTTGAATTTTTGAAGCAAAGAAAAGTTGATTTTTCTATTTTACAATGCACCACAGCTTATCCAACAAAACCAGAACAATACGGATTTAATATCATTTCAGAATTAAAACAAAGATACAAAGTACCTGTTGGTTTTTCGGACCATTCCGCCAAAATAGCAACAGGAATTGCAGCAGTTGCTTTAGGCGCTGAAATTTTAGAATTCCATGTGGTTTTTCATCGTGATATGTTTGGTCCTGATGCTAAAGCATCTTTAACATTGGAAGAAACTAAGCTATTAGTAGAAGCGGTAAACGAAATTTATATTGCCAATTCTAATCCGATAGATAAGAATACTAATGAAAGTTTTGGAGAATTAAAAGCCATCTTTGAAAAATCATTAGCCATCAATAAAGATTTACCACAAGGGCATCTTATTACCTTTGATGATTTAGAAAGTAAAAAACCAAAGGGATATGGAATTTCCGCCACCGATTTTGAAAAAGTCATTGGGCGCACATTGAAAAACCCTAAGTCCCAATGGGATTTTTTGAATGAAGAAGATTTAGTATGAGTGCCAAAAGAAAAATAGCTGTTGTCATCACAGCAAGACCATCTTATAGTCGCGTTAAAACTGTTTTATCGGCTATTAAAAAACATCCTCAATTGGAGTTGCAATTGATTGTGGCTGCATCTGCCTTGCTCGATAGATATGGAAGTGCTGTGAATTTTATTGAAAAAGACGGTTTTGAAATTGCTGCCAAAGTTTTTAACGTATTGGAAGGGGAAAATCTCACTGCTGCTGCCAAAACAACAGGCATTGGTATTCTGGAATTGTCAACTGTTTTTGATAACCTTCGCCCAGATATTGTAGTAACAGTAGCCGATCGATTTGAAACTATGGCCACTGCCATTTCTGCTTCTTATATGAATATTCCGTTGGCACACATTCAAGGTGGAGAAGTAACAGGAAACATAGATGAAAAGGTGAGACATGCTATAACCAAACTGGCAGACTATCATTTTGTTGCTTCTGAAAATGCCAAACAAAGGGTCATTCAACTAGGAGAAAATCCAGCAATGGTTTTCAATACTGGTTGCCCTTCCATAGATATTGCACAAGAAGTTGCTAAAAATAGTAAATTGACTTTCAATCCTTATGAAAAATATGGCGGAGTAGGTTCACAACCCAATTTGAATAATGGCTACATCGTTGTGATGCAACATCCTGTAACTAATGAATACCAAGATTCCCGTAAACATATTGAGGCAACACTTCGGGCTATCCAAAAAATTAACAAACCAACCTTATGGTTTTGGCCCAATGTTGATGCTGGTGCTGACGGAACTTCTACTGGAATTCGTTCTTACCGAGAAAAGTATACCCTAGAAAATGTCCATTTTTTCAAAAATATGGAAGGAGAAGATTTTTTAAATCTTTTACATAATTCCCGATGTTTGATAGGTAATTCAAGTGTCGGTATAAGAGAATGTACTTATCTTGGCGTTCCCACTGTTAATATAGGTTCACGTCAAAATCGTCGAGATAGAGGCACAAATGTCGTCGATGTTGGCTACGACGAAAATGAAATTGTTGCTGCTGTCGAATCTTTATTGAAAACTGAAAATAGAGCTACTTCCAATGTTTATGGTGGTGGAAATGCGGGCGAACATATTGCAGCCTTACTAATAGAATTGCCTTTACAGTTTCATAAAACGATAACGTATTAATGAGGATTTTAGGATTAATACCAGCACGTGGTGGTTCCAAAGGTGTTCCCAAAAAAAACATCAAACTTCTTGGTAAAAAACCTTTGATAGAATATACTATTGATGGTGCCAAAAATTCAAAACTTATAAGTCAAATAGTTATTTCCACAGACGATCAAGAAATAGCTATTGCGGCCGAAATAGCTGGATGTAAGCCACCATTTATTCGTCCATACGAAATAGCTCAAGATAATTCAACTTCGCTTGAAGTAGTGCAACATGCTATTACTTTTTTTGAAAGTCAAAATATTTTTTTTGACGCCGTTTGCTTGTTACAACCCACAACCCCTTTTCGAGAAAAAGGTTTTATTGATCAAGCTATTGAAAAATTTATTACTTCTAAAGCGGATTGTTTAGTTAGTGTCTTACCCATTCCACATGAGTATAATCCACATTGGGCTTTTGAAGAATGTGAGAACGGATTATTGAAAATTGCTACAGGCGAGGAAACTATTATTCCGAGACGACAAGAATTGCCCAAAGCATTTCATCGCGATGGTGCTGTTTATATTTCGAAAACAACTGTGATTAAAAATGGTAGTTTTTATGGAAAATCCATCGCCTATATAGAAAGTAATCCAAAATTTTATGTGAATATTGACACCATGAAAGATTGGGAAGCCGCCGAAAAATTACTTACCCAAATCCAGTTTTAATATGTGTGGCATAGCTGGAATTATTGGAGATTATAAGGAAGCTAATTTAGATATTATGCTTTCAAGTCAACATCATCGTGGACCTGACTTTACTGGAAAATACAAAGATGAAGGGTTTGCTGTTTTAGGTCATAATCGTTTGGCTATTATAGATTTATCATCACAATCTAATCAACCTTTTAAAGATAATTCGGGTCGTTATATTTTGATTTTTAATGGTGAAATTTATAATTATCTAGAAATTAGAAAAACCTTACAATATCAATATGATTTCAAAACCGAATCGGATACTGAGGTTTTAATGGCAGCATTTATTGTTTATGGTGTAGCATGTTTGCATAAACTTAACGGTATGTTTGCTTTTGCTATATGGGACAATCAGACAAAAACACTTTTTGCAGCCCGAGATAGGTTTGGTGTTAAACCCTTTTATTATAGCATTAATAATAATTCTTTTTATTTTTCTTCTGAAATAAAAGCATTGCATGTTACTGGAATTGAAAAAAATCCCAATGAGAAAGTATGGGCTTCTTATTTTGCCTTTGGCACTTATGGAATGCCAGATGAAACCTTTTGGGAAGGTATTTCACAATTGCCTGGCGGACACTTTTTGGAGTTCAAACATCATCAAGTAATTATTCAAAAATGGTACTGCTTTGAAGACGAAGTTGCTAAACAACCTAAAAATTTGTCTTTTGAACAAGCTAAAAAACACTATATAGCTCTTTTAAAAGACAGTATTAATTTACGTTTCCGAGCTGATGTTCCTGTTGGTTTTACTATAAGTGGTGGCTTAGATAGTTCGGTTTTGTTGGCGATGGTCAATTTACAAATAACTAGTAAAAGCAATGAAAAGTGTGATAATGAAATTCAACAAGTTCAAAATGAAAATTCTATTGCTTTACAAGCGATAAAGGCCTATACTTTTTATACCAATAATTCGGACTATGACGAGTTACCATGGGTAGAAAAGATGCTTGTTACTACTCATAATCCATTAGAAAAAGTCTTATTACAAGCCAATGAAGTTCCCTATTTAGTAGAAAAAATGTCTTTACAACAAGACGAACCTTATGGTGGAATTCCTACCTTGGCATATGCTAAAATATTTGAACAAGCGCGTATTGACAAAGTTCTCGTTTTGCTTGATGGTCAAGGGATGGACGAACAGTGGGCGGGTTATGATTATTATACTCAAGAAAATGAAGCAATACTTCAAGGTGTAACTGGTTCTCCTTATAAAACAGCAATGCTTTCTAATTCATTTTTGGCAAAAGCAATTAAGCCAAATTATCCAAAACCCTTTGAAGATGAAGTTTTAAATAAACAATATCGTGATTTATTTTACACCAAGATACCAAGAGCTTTACGATTTAATGATCGTATTTCGATGTTGCATTCCACAGAGTTGCGTGAACCTTTTTTGGATTATCGTTTAGTAGAATTTGCTTTTTCATTACCACTAGATTTTAAAATTAGAAACGGACAAAGTAAATATATGCTGCGTGAAATCGCTTTGGAATACTTGACAAGTGATTTGGTTTTTGCACCAAAACGCGCCTTACAAACACCCCAACGCGAATGGCTTTCAGAGGATTTATCAGCTTGGGTAAGCCAATGTTTTGATGGTATTGAAATTTCAAGTTGTTCAGAATGGTTTTCTAGTAAAGAATTACAAAAGGAATTGCAACTTTATTTAAATGGCAATTGTCAATCTAGTTTTCACATTTGGCAATGTATAAGTTTATATGAGTTACTTAAGGTTAAAGTTTAGTCCATAGTAAATTAATTATTTGTATTAATGAACGAATTTGGGATATCGTTCATCATAAACAATCTATAGAAAGATGGTTTTTATACAGAAAAAAGTAATTAATTTGTTTCTAATTTTTTGTGTCAATATCGGCTATTATAAAAATAAAATTGGATGTATAAGTTGCGAAACATTAAAAAATGAATATGATAATATTTATTATTTGGGAGATGATAGTGAGTCTGGATTTAAAGAATTATTAGATGAAAATTATTATTTAGTTGCAAAGGGTTGGGAGAATTTAGAAGATTGAAAAAATAATGATGTTAATGAAGAATGGTGGGAGATGAATTGTAAATGGAATTTAAAAGAATACAAATAATGAAAAAAAATTATTTTTCACAATGCAGTCAAGATAAATTCTTGAATGAAGTTATTTTTAATAATAAAAAAGAGGGTTTTTTTATTGATATTGGTGCACATGACGGTATATCATATAGTAATTCATTATTTTTTGAAAGGTTTAATAATTGGAATGGAATATGTATTGAACCCAATCCGTCTGTTTTTTCAAAGTTAAATTCTTTTCGAAAATCAACAAACCTTAATGTTTGCATAGGAGCTTTTAACAAAACTATTAAGTTCACACAAATAGAAGGTTATGCCGAAATGTTGAGCGGAATTTCTGAAAGTTATGATGAACGTCATATTCAAAGAATAGAAAAAGATATTGCAAACAAAGGAGGAAAGCGTAATGAAATATTGGTAGAAATGATTACACTAAGCAGTATTGAAATGCTTAAAAATAAAAAAATTGATTTTATTTCAATAGATACTGAAGGTAATGAGTTTGATATAGTTTCTAGTTTCAATTTTAGTGAATTAGATGTAAATGCAGTTGTAATTGAAAACAATTATAACGATGAAAGAATAAAAAATTTTCTATTAAAACATAATTTTATATTGCTTTATAAATTAGAGTTAGATGATGTTTATATAAGCAATACTCAACTTACTTTGGGTATCAAGATTCGGTTAAAAATTTGGAAATTCAATACGTTTATTCATAGAGTATATAAAAAATTTTCTGCATCCTGACATAAATAGCATAGTTTTTAAATAGAAAAACTATAATAATGTGAATCAAGTTTCAATATTTGAATTTATATAACCAATTTTGTAAAGTTTAAATATTTCAGTTGTTTTTTTTTTATTTATAAATATTTTTTATGAATGAAGAAGTTTTTACAAATCGTAATTAAGATTTTATTAATATGACTATCACAAAACGTATCTCCATTGGAATTAATCATAAATTTCAATGGCGAAAAGCTTTTCAATAAATTTTAAATGACTATAATTTAGAGTTTTTGAAATATAGGGAATTGACTATTGGTATTAACAAAATCTTGTTTCATAATTCATCCTAATAAACTTTTATTTTCATCATAAATTCAAGATATTTGAAGTTTCAATTAAATAATTCATGCAGCACCAAAAAATATTTATTTTGCTTCCTGACGGCATCGGATTAAAGAATTTTGCTTTCACAAATTTCCATAAAATCGGATCAGAAAAAGGATTTGACATTACTTTTTGGAATGCAACACCATTTAATTTGGAAACTTTAGGTTTTAATGAAATAAAAATTGATAAACCTAAGACTCATCCATTAACAGATTTTTATAAAAAAGCTCAAATTCAAATTGAATTAAATTTAAATATTAAAAGAGCTAAAAATAAAATATACGATTCGTATCGATTTCCTTTTTCAAAAAGAAATCTAAAAGAAGTTATCAAAGTAGGAATTGTTTATTGGATTATATTTTGGAACAATTCTTCAAAAGGAATTAATAGAATTAAAAATAAAATTAAGTTGCACGAAAGGAAAACTAAATTATATTTTGATAGTTTGGCAACACTTCAAGAGGAAAAACCAACCGTTGTATTTTGTACCAATCAAAGAATTACTTCAGCGGTTTCCTCTATTCTTGCAGCACAAGATTTAGGAATTCCAACTGCAACATTTATTTTTTCTTGGGATAATTTACCAAAAGGAACTAAGATTATTGAAACCGATTTCTATTTTGTTTGGAGTGAACATATGAAAAAAGAACTTCAATATTATTATCCATATATAAATGAAAATCAAATTTTTATAACAGGAACACCACAATTTGAACCACATTTTGATGAGCAGTTTATAGTTTCTATGGAAACATTTTTCAAAGAATATTGTTTAGATTTATCTAAAAAATATATCTGTTTTTCAGGTGATGATGTTACTACTTCACCCAATGATCCTCAATATTTATTGGATGTTGCAAAAGCAGTTGAAAAACTAAATTTAAAAGGTGAAAATCTTGGTGTTATTTTCCGTCGTTGTCCTGTTGATTTCTCAAGTAGATATGATACTGTATTGGAAGAATACAAAGATATCATAGTCAGTATAAATCCAAAATGGAAAAATATTGGTGATACTTGGAATGCAATTTTGCCAACAAAAGAAGATTTGATACTTCAAATGAATACTATTTTTTATTCTGAATTTGTCATTAATTTAGGTTCTTCAATGGTTTTTGATTTTGTTTCCTTCAAGAAACCTTGTGCATTTATAAATTATGATGTTGTCAATAAAGAATTTCCAAATTGGTCTGTTAGAAAAATATATAATTTCGTTCATTTCAGATCAATGCCAACAAAAGACTCTGTAATTTGGTTAAATTCTCCAGAAGAGATTGAAAGTATAATAGAAAGTCTATTGAACTCTAATGAGACTAAAATTGTTCATGATGCTCAAAAATGGTTTGATATAATCAATCAACATCCACCAGAAAATGCTTCCGAAAGAATATGGAATGCTATTGATTCAATATTAAAGAAGTAGTAAGGTGAAAAATATACTTTTAGAAGATTTTAAAAGATATAACCTTTCTAAAATAAACCTTAGAACACTCTTCTTTGTCTTTATTTCTCATCCGATTCCTGGATTAAAGTTCATGACTATTTTTAGATTGGCCCAAAATTATAGAAGAAAAAATAGATTACTATTCTATTTTTTTTTCTATTGGTTAAGAAGGTTAAAAGTAAAATATGGTTTCGATATTTCTTATAGAACACAAATAGGAAAGGGTTTTTATATTGGTCATTTTGGTAATATAGTTATTCATGGAGATGCCATAATTGGAGAAAATTGTAACATTTCTCAAGGAATTACTATTGGAGTAAGCAATTATGGTGAAAAGAAAGGGGTTCCAACTATTGGTAATCGAGTTTTTATTGGTCCTAATGCTTGTGTTTTTGGTAATATTTCAATTGGTAATAATGTTACTATTGGTGCCAATGCTGTTGTTACAGATACTATTGCTGATGGAAAAACTGTGTTAACTTCAAAAATGATACTCTTAGATAAAGATTTGTCTTCTTATTACATTCACGAATATTCAAATTAAGATGAAAATTGCTTTTCTAACATCCGAATTTCCACACCCAAAAATGGGTTCGTCTGGAGGAATTGGAACCAGTATTTGCAATTTATCAAGAGGTTTAACCCAAGCTGGACATCAAGTCTTTGTTTTGGTTTATGGACAATCGGAAGATGCCATTTTTGTTGAAAATGATATTACTTATTATAGGATTAATAATATAAAAGTTAAAGGGTTTTCTAGGTTTCTATCACAAAAGAAGATTGAAAAAATTATTAATCTTTTGATAAAAAATAACAATCTTGACCTTGTTGAAGCACCAGATTGGACTGGAATAACCTCAAGAATTAAACCCAATTGTCCTGTTGTAATTAGACTAAATGGTTCTGATACTTATTTTTGTCACTTGGATAAAAGACCAGTAAAGTTTTTAAATAAGTTTCATGAACAAAGAGCATTGCAAAATGCAGATGCTTTACTTTCCGTGAGTCAATATACAGCTGAAGTTACTAAACAATTATTCTCACTAAATAGAAATTTTAAAATTATTCCAAATAGCATTGATACCGACAAATTTTCAAAGGATAATTCCCTTGCTGTTCAGGAAAACACGATTCTTTATTTTGGAACTTTGATTAGAAAAAAAGGATCATTGGAGTTACCATTGATTTTCAACGAAGTTTATAAACACAATAAGCAAGCAAAATTAATTTTGATAGGAAGAGATGCTTCTGATATATTGACTAAAAATGTTTCCACTTGGGAGATGATGCAACCTTTATTTGGCGTTGAAGCAATGCAAAATGTATCTTATTTAGGAAGCGTTTCCTATGATAAAATTAAGGAATATATATCTACTTCCACAGTTTGTGTTTTCCCTACATTTGCCGAAGCTTTGCCTGTTTCTTGGATAGAAGCGATGGCGATACAAAAAGCAATAGTGGCTTCTAATATTGGTTGGGCAACTGAGGTTATTGATGATACCGTTAATGGATTTTTAGTACATCCACAAGACCACGAAAACTATGCAAAAAAAATAATTCAGTTATTAGAAAATGAAGCTTTACGACATCAATTTGGTATTGAAGCCAGAAAAAAAGTAATGCAAAAATTTAGTATCGAAGTAGTTGCCAAACAAAGCGCTAATTTTTACAAAAAAATACTCCAATGAAAAAAGCAATTAAAAAGATAATAAGCAAATTAATCCCAAAAGGAAATACAAAAGAGCAAGTTAAATTGTTTTACTATAGTTTATTTAAGCCAAAAAATGTTGTATTTGAATTAGCAGTTAATAGTGGAGCAGTTGCATACAAAACAACCTTTAGTGGACTTTCATTATTTACAAATGAAGCTTTGTACCCAATAGTAGACGATTTTAATTATTATCAACATTTTTATAAAGTGAAGGTAGATGATGTTATAATTGATGCTGGAGCTAATTGTGGTCATTTATCTATTTTCTTTTCAAAACTAGTTGGCCCAATTGGAAAAATATTTGCTTTTGAACCCGATAAATTTAACATAGAGAGAATTACTAAAAATATAATCTTAAATCCTGATTTGCCCAATAATATTTTTATTGAAGAGGTATTGCTTTGGGATAAAAATGAATTAATTGATTTTTATGAAGCTGGCACTGTTGGTTCCTCAGCGGTATGGAAACCTGATAGTGAGCAGTGTGTAAAAAAGCAAGCTGTTACCATTGATAGTTGGGTTATCAATAAAAATATTAACAAACTAGATTTTATAAAAATGGATATTGAAGGTGCTGAAATAGAAGCACTTGATGGCTGTAGAGCAACAATTAAAACCTTGAAACCAAATTTTGCAATTGCTTCCTATCATGTTGTTAATGGAGAACAAACCTATATAAAAGTGGAGCAATTTTTTAATAATATGAATTATCCTTGTAAAACAATTCATTTTAGAGGAACAGAAATCATAACTTTTGCTGGATTAAATTTGAAATAAGCTCAACTATTTTTCATGATTATTTTATACCACAACCAATCAAAAATTACCGAAATTGTTTCAAGTGAAATTAATGATTTTCCTAATGAAATAGGTAAAAATGTTGTGACTGTTTTACTCGATTTTGCTGAAAAATTCCAAAACGAAATTTTGGTTTGGTGTCATGAAAACTACAAAGAAAATCTCAATATAAATGGTATCGATTCCTTCTTTCATCACAAGAAATTCCTTTTTACATTCAATCCTACATCAACAAATTATTTCAACAGAGAATTAGGTTATATAGAAGATTCTCCATTTGTAAAAGTGAATAAAGCTATTCGATATGGTACTTGGCAAATGAGTAGTCAAGTTGGAGCGATTCATTCCTCAATAATCAATGCTTGCCGAAAGGATTTGAAAAGTGAAACTAATTTTGATTATTTTTTAAATTCTTTTGCCAAAAGAGCTATGGCTATTGGACTTTTATGTTATTCTGAGCCAAAGCTTTTATTAAAAATAATACAGATTAGTCATTACAAAAACACGAATCTTTTTGAACTTTTTAGGTTTACAAAACAGCATTATAAGACACGTTGGATTTTTCTGTTATTCTTCAACTTATTTCTATTTGAAAAACGATTTCCATTATTTCCGTTTTTATTTTCCATTTTTTATAAAAAGAGAACTATAAATCCAGATAAATTAAATCAAATTGAAATAAATTCTACTAAAAAAATAATTGAAAAAGGAACTATTGATGTTTTAATTCCCACTATTGGTAGAAAAGAGTATTTGTTAGATGTACTTCAAAATTTAGCATCACAAACATATTTACCTACAACTGTAATTATTATAGAACAAAATCCTAATGAGAATAGCAGTTCCGAATTGGATTATATTGAAAATACAACTTGGCCTTTTCAAATTAAGCATCATTTTACTCAACAAGCAGGAGTTTGCAATGCTAGAAATATTGGTTTGAATTTCATCGAAAGTGAGTTTTGTTTTTTGGCCGATGACGATATTACTTTTAATAATGATTTACTAGAAAAAGTGATGCAAAATTTTCAATCAACTGGCAATGAAGTTCTGCTTGTTTCTTGTCATTTGAAAACGCAAAGTATTATTCAACAACAGCCAAAACAATTTCCTATATTTGGTGGAGGACATGCTTTTGTAAAATCTTCTTGTTTAAAAGGTTTAAAATTCGACATGGCTTATGAATTCGGTTTTGGAGAAGATGGTGACTTTGGAATGCAATTATTGAATAAAGGATATGATATTCTCTTCATTTCAACTTTTGAAATCATTCATTTAAAAGCGCCTATAGGTGGTTTTAGAACCAAACCTTTTTTAAAATGGAGTAATGAGCAAATAACACCAAAACCTTCACCAACTGTAATGTTATACAAATTAAAACATGACACAAAAGAGCAATTATCTCTATATAAAGTAACTTTATTTTTGAAAAATATAAATGGTAATTTTTTGAAAAATCCATACCATTATATTGCTGTTTTCAAATCGAAATGGAACAAAAGCGTTTTTTGGGCAAACAAATTATACAATGAGTAAAATTAATTTCACGCTTATAGTTTGTACTTATATGCGACCAATTCCTTTATTAAATTTATTGAATTCAGTAAAGGAACAAACACTTTATCCTAATGAAATTTTAATTATTGATGGCTCCACAAATGATGAAACGAGAGCAATTATTGCTCAAAATTCATTTCAAAATTTAACTTATTTTCAGGTTTCAGAAGTTGATAGAGGATTGACAAAGCAACGAAATTTTGGTATTTCTAAAATCTCGAATGATTCCGAAGTAATTTGTTTTTTAGATGATGATACTATTTTGGAAACTCTTTATTTTAAGGAATTAATTACTACTTATTCTATTTTTCCTGATGCCGTGGGCGTTGGCGGTTACATTACTAATGAAGTAGAATGGGAAAAAGTTGAAGAAAATTATGTTCCAAAAAAAGATGAGTTTTATTTTGATGGCTGGAAAAGAAAGGAAAGTAAACGCTTTATAATCAGGAAGAAGTTAGGATTGGATAGCAATAAACCACCAGGATTTATGCCCGAATTTTCAAATGGTAGAGGTGTTGGTTATCTGCCACCATCAGCAAAAATTTATCAGGTTGAACATTTTAAAGGAGGTGTAGCTTCTTACAGAAAAGAGATTTTCGGCCGCTTTCAATTTTCATCATATTTTGAGGGTTATGGTCTATATGAAGATGCCGATTTTACTTTAAGGATTTCCAAAACTGGAAATCTTTATTTGAATTCCAATGCACGATTAGCTCACTATCACAATGTTTCAGGAAGACCAGATAAATTTAAATACGGAAAAATGGTAGTTAGAAATGGCTGGTATGTTTGGCGGGTCAATTTTCCAAATCCATCATTAAAAGCAAGAGTAAAATGGAACCTTATTACATTAATATTATCTTTTATTTTGTTAAGTAATGTTTTGACAAAACCAAAAAAGCGTGAAACAACTAATGAGTTTGCAGGAAGGATAATGGCTTGGTTTTCATTATTATTTAAGGAAAAATGAATTTTACTTTAATCATTTGTACCTATATGAGACCAGTTCCCTTACTGAATTTATTGAATTCAGTGAAGCAACAAACACTTTATCCTAATGAAATTTTGATTATTGATGGTTCCACAAATGATGACACTAAAAAAATTTTTGAAACTGAGTTGTTTAGGAATTTAACTTACTTTCATGTTGATAAAGAAAATAGAGGTTTAACAAGGCAAAGGAATTTCGGAATTTCGAGAATTTCAGCAAGTTCAGATGTACTTTGTTTCTTGGATGATGACACGGTGTTAACGCCCAATTATTTTGAAGAAATCCTAAATGTGTTTAAAAGTGATTTGAATATTGTAGGCGCTGCCGGAATTGAAATAAACGAAAATAAATGGATTAAAAAAAATCCAAATAAATACTATAATAAAATAAAATATTATGAGTTTGAAGATTATGTTTATCCAGAAGGAATTAGAAATAGAGTCCGAAATATTTTAGGATTACAATCCAATTTAGGTTCTGGCAAAATGCCTGAATTTTCAAACGGAAGAAATTGTGGGTTTCCCTTAACTGGCAAAACTTATGAAGTAGATTTATTAATGGGTCTTTCATTTAGTTTTAAAAGAATCGTTTTTGACAATATAAAATTCTCTACCTATTTTGAAGGATACGGACTGTATGAAGATGCCGATTTTAGTATAAGAGCTCAGCAATTTGGTAAAAACGTCATCACAACCAAAGCAAAACTATCACATTATCATGACCCATCAGGTAGGCCAAATAAATATAAATATGGTAAAATGGTTGTTCGAAACGGATGGTATGTTTGGAGAGTAAAATATCCAAAGCCATCATTTTCCGCCAAATTGAAATGGAATATTATCATATTATTATTATCATTCATCCGATTTAGCAATATATTTACCACAAGTAAACGACAAGAAGCTTTTACAGAAACTATGGGGAGAACTGTTGGCTGGTTGAGTTTGTTCTTTAGTAAACCAAAAATAGAGACTTAACGATTAATGACTTTTTGCATCATTACACATGTTCCACACGGTTATCAAAATGGCAATTATTTTGCCTATTCTCCTTACGTGAGAGAAATGAATATTTGGTCGAAGTATGTAGAAAAAATAGTTCTTGTTGCACCTTTACATCTGAAAAATAGTACTTCAATAGATATGGATTATACCCATAAAGTTATAGATTTTAGAAATGTTTCCAACTTTAATTTTTTAACATTAAATTCAATTTTAATTACCCTTTTCAAATTACCAAAAATTATTTTTGAAATTTATAAAGCGATGAAGCATTCTGACCATATCCATTTGCGGTGTCCAGGAAATATGGGGTTATTGGGATGTTTTGTGCAGATTTTGTTTCCGTCTAAATCAAAAACTGCAAAATATGCAGGAAATTGGGATTTAAAAGCCAAACAACCAATTAGTTACCGTATTCAAAAATGGATTTTGAGTAATACTTTTTTGACCAGAAACATGCAGGTTTTAGTTTATGGCGAATGGAAAAATAGTTCTAAAAATATCAAATCCTTTTTTACAGCAAGTTATTTTGAAAAAGATAAAATTGATTTCAGCCCTAAAGATTTAAATTCTAAGATAACATTTATTTTTGTTGGTACGCTTTCTAATGGTAAGCAACCTTTGTATGCTATTCAATTAATTGAACAACTCCATAAAAATGGTAATGAAGTTGAATTATGTATTTATGGAGAAGGTAAAGAAAGGGTAAGTATAGAAAATTATATTGCAAAAAACAAACTAAAAAATATTGTAAATTTAAAAGGAAACCAAAATCAAGAAGTCATCAAAAATGCCTATCAAAAAAATCATTTCATAATTTTACCCTCATTAAGCGAAGGTTGGCCAAAAGCTGTTGCTGAAGGTATGTTTTGGGGTTGTTTGCCTATTGCAACAAGAGTTTCCTGTGTTCCAAATATGTTAGACAACGGTGACAGAGGAATTATTTTAGAGCTTACATTACAAGATGATATAAAAAATATTCAATCTGTTCTGGATAAAAATGAGTTGTATCAAGAAAAAGTTAATAATGCTGTTAATTGGTCAAGAAAATATACTTTAGATGTTTTTGAAGAAGAAATAAAACACCTTATATAATCATGAGAATAGTACAAGTTATAGATTCCTTAGAAGTAGGTGGAGCCGAAAAAATGGCAGTTAATTATGCCAATTCACTCTCAAAAAGAATTGAGTTTTCGGGTTTAATTGCTACAAGAGCAGAAGGAAATTTAAAAAAGCAACTATATGAAGAGGTATCTTATCTTTTTTTAAAAAAAAAAAGAACTATTGATTTTGTTGCTATTTTTAAATTAAAAAGATATTGTACCGAGAATAGCATTGATTTTGTCCATGCTCACAGTACTTCCTTTTTTTTATCAGTGTTGTTGAAAATTGTTTATCCGAAAATAAAAATTATTTGGCATGATCATTATGGTTCAAGCGAGAATATTAGTTTGGAAAGATCTCTTTTTTTTAAAATTCCATCTTATTTTTTAATTGGTTTAATAGGTGTAAATTATAAATTGATAAAATGGGCTGAAAAGGAATTGAATTGTTCTAATGTTTTATATCTTCCTAATTTTACCATTGAAAATTCTACTATAAAACCTGATACAATTTTAAAAGGTGTTACTGGTAAACGCATTTTATGTTTGGCTAATTTGAGAGATCAAAAAAATCATTTTTTGTTGTTAGAAGTTGCTGAAAAACTGAAGAAAATTAAATCTGATTGGTCATTCCATTTAGTTGGAAAAGATTTTGAAGATGATTACTCTACAAAAATTAAAAGCTTAATTTTAAGTAAAAGATTAGATGACACTGTTTTTGTTTATGGTTCAAAAAATGATGTGAATAATATTATTAATCAGGCAGATATTGCTATCTTAACTTCAAAATCGGAAGGTTTACCAGTTGCCTTAATTGAGTATGGATTAATGAGCAAACCTGTTATTACAACAAATGTTGGTGAAATTCCATTTATTATTCAAGATGAAATTAATGGTTTTATTGTTGGAGTCAATGAAGTAGAAATGTTTTATGAAAGATTAATTCAATTAATTGATGATTCTTGTTTAAGACTACGTTTTGGCAACTATTTGCATAAAACTATTTTAGAAAATCATTCGGAGGAAGGTGTAATTGTTAAGTATTTAAATTGGATTGAAACGTTATAATGGATAAAAACGAAAAAAATTATATCGCTTTAGTTTTATTGCATGTAGCAATTGGAGTTTTAATTTATCTAATTCCACCAATATCTAAACTATATGGTTTTTCAATATTAATATTAGGGTTGTATTATGTAATAAAAACTCGCAATAGAAACAATGATGTACTATTTGTAGCTGCTTATATTGTCGGTAGTGAGGTTTTTTTGAGAATGACAGGTGGAAATATTCTTTATGAATTCTCAAAATATGGAGTGATGATTTTTTTATCAATGGGTATGTATTACAGTGGATTTTCTAAAAATGCTGTCCCTTTATGGATTTATCTATTGTTGCTATTGCCAGGAGTTGTAGTTGCCACAGAAACTTTAAACTTGCAATCAGATTTAAGAACCTCAATAGCTTTTAATATTACTGGTCCTGTTTGTTTGGGTATTGCTTCGATTTATACTTACAACAGGAAAATATTATTTTCTCAACTAAATAATATGTTGCTTACACTTGGTTTGCCCATTATTTCTACCACAGTCTATTTAATTTTATATACACCTGAATTAAAAACAATTTTAGTTAGCACCGGTTCAAATCTAGCCACTTCAGGAGGATTTGGTCCCAATCAAGTTGCAACAATGCTTGGTATTGGGATGTTTATCTTTTTTACAAGATTGATTTTGGCTTCGAAAACGAAACTGCTTTTTATAATTAATCTAATTATTTTGCTCAATATTTCTTATAGAGGATTGGTAACTTTTTCCCGTGGTGGTATGTTGACGGGATTAGTTATGATGACACTTTTTTTAGTGATATTATACAAAGATATAAGTAGTTATGCTAGATCACGACTTTATATTTTATTTGTATTTATGATAGCTGCATTTGCTCTAACTTGGATATATACCTCAAATCAAACAAGTGGTTTAATTGATAAAAGATATGCAAACCAAGACGCAAAAGGAAGAATGAAAGAAAGTCAATTTACAGGTAGAGAAGACATATGGAATAGCGAAATTGCAGCATTTGAAGATCATCCAGTCTTTGGTGTTGGAGTTGCCAAAGGTTTAGAAATAAGGAAAGAAAAGACAGGAGAGACTGTAACATCGCACAATGAAATTACTAGAACACTTGCTGAACATGGTACGATGGGTATTATTGCATTATTAATTGTTTTTTTTACACCTTTTTTTTTATATTTAGATAATAAACAAAATATATTTATCTTTTGTTTTTTAATTTTTTGGTTAATGACAATCAATCATGCTGCTATGAGAATAGCAGCACCGGCTTTTGTATATTCGTTATCATTATTAAAAGTTTATATGGATGAAGAGACTCCTTTACATAGGGAATAAACTGTCTGAACACGGTTACACTTCTACTTCGATAGAAACATTAGGTGAGTTTTTAGAAAGTGATGGCTATACTGTTTACTATGCATCATCCCAAAAAAACAAATATTTTAGAATGATGGAAATGATTGGCAAGACCATAAGCTACTCAAATAAAGTTGATTACGTATTGATTGATACCTATAGTACAAACAATTTTTGGTATGCTTTTATTATTTCTCAGCTATGCAGAATTTTAAAGTTAAAATATATTCCTAAACTTCATGGTGGAGATTTACCAAATAGAATTGTTAAATCAAAATTCTTCTCCAGATTAATTTTTAATAATGCCTTTGTCAATATTGCTCCCTCTAATTATTTGTTAAATGCCTTTAAAGATAATGGTTATACAAATCTTTACTATATTCCAAATACTATCGAGCTTGATAAATATATATCATTTAACAAACAATTTAAATCCCCAAAATTGCTTTGGGTTA
The DNA here is from genome assembly GCF_046317795.1 of Flavobacterium sp. Taxonomy (GTDB): domain Bacteria; phylum Bacteroidota; class Bacteroidia; order Flavobacteriales; family Flavobacteriaceae; genus Flavobacterium. Next base: position 47,490 of record NZ_JBKCVI010000011.1, read on the forward strand.
GGTCTTTTTCTGTGATATACAATCCATTAATGGCTATAAAAGTATTTATAAATTTAAAAATGATGTATCCAGATGCTGAGTTATGCATGGTAGGACCAAAAAAGGATAGCAGCCTCGAAAAAGCAATTCGTTTTGCAAAAAATCATAATGTTGAAGTTAATTTTATGGGTAAATTATCAAAACAAAAATGGATTGAACTTTCGGCTGCTTATAATGTTTTTATAAATACCACACATTTTGATAATACCCCGATTAGCGTTATTGAAGCAATGGCTTTAGGTATTCCTGTTGTTTCAACGAATGTAGGTGGAATTCCCTATTTGTTGAAACATGATTATAACGCTTTGTTAGTTTCAGATAATAATATTGAAGCCATGACTCTACAAATAAACAGAATTTTTATTGAACCTAATTTAGCTAATAAAATGACAGGAAATGCCAAGGAGTCAATTAAAAGTTTTGATTGGGATATGGTTAAAAAGCAATGGAAAGATTTACTGCGATAATTAGTATAATTTAGTAACTTGCGACTTCTAAGATTACTTTTTTTATAAGATGAACAAATACAAGGACATACATTTTGAAGTTTCAGAAAGAAAAATTCTTTTACGAATTTTTGATGTAGTTTCTGTGCTGCTTTCTTTGTACTTGGTTGGAATTATTTTTGAATTTGATTATTTTAATATTTCAAAGACTAATTTTTATTGGACGTTTGTCTTAGGACTCTATTTAACTATTATAGGTTCAATTTTTGAAATGTATAACCTGCAAGTTGCGAGTAGTCAATTTCAAGTCGTTAAAAGTATTATATTGACTAGTTCCACAACTGTATTGGTTTATTTATTGACACCTATTTACACTCCTATTTTACCTACAAATCGTATTCAAATACTTATCTTTTTTGTCTCTATTTTTGTCGCTTTATTTTCTTGGCGAATGATATATGTCCGGTTTTTTGCTTCCAATAGATTTTCAAAAAAAGTAATATTAATTTGTGATAATGATCAAGTAAAAGAGCTTGTAAAAGGACTAGAAAGTGCTGACCCACACTATAAAGTTCTTGGATTTGTTAATTCGGATAGTTCAAATGAAACTAAATTAAATAATGTTAAAAATATTGATATTACTAATTTAGAAAAATTTGTAAAAGAAAATTCCATTTCAGAAATAGTTATTGCTTCCCAAAAAACAGACGGAATTAGCATTACTTTATATAATCAGTTAATACATTTATTAGAAAATGGCTATATAATTAGAGAGTACACTCAGGTTTATGAAAGTCTTACTTATCGTATTCCTGTTCAATATGTGTCTCGGGATTTTTATCGCTATTTCCCATTTAGTAGAAGCAATCAAAATCATTTTTATATACTTTTTGTTCGGCTTTTGGAAATTATAACTGCAATAATTGGGTTAGCATTTGGTGTCATTTTAATTCCAATTGTGATTATAGGAAATATTATAGGAAATAAAGGAAAACTATTTTATACACAAGAAAGAGTAGGAAAGAATGGTAAGGTTTTTAATATTGTAAAATTTAGAACCATGATTAAAGATGCCGAAAATGAAGGTGCAGTTTTTGCAACTCTTAATGACTCAAGAGTTACTCCTTTTGGTAAAATATTAAGAAAATCAAGAATTGATGAGTTTCCTCAATTTTACAACATATTAAAGGGAGATATGGCTGTTATTGGACCAAGACCCGAACGTCCTGTTTTTGTGGATGAAATTGCGGCTGTAATGCCATTTTATGAAACACGTCACGTTATTAAACCTGGGTTAACAGGTTGGGCACAAGTCAACTATTCTTATGGAGAAACTATAAACGATAGCTTGATCAAACTTCAATATGACTTGTATTATATCAAACATCGTAGTCTTTTTCTTGACTTTAATATTATGTTCAAGACACTGAGCACAATATTATTTTATAGAGGGCAATAGTTTCAGTGGATTTTTACCACTAATTTTCAATAGCATATAAATTGTACTTATCATAAACGGCAACATGATTAACAAATAAGGTTTGTTTATCATAATGATGGCATATATGAATATAATTGCTATTGAAAGTTTACAAATCTTATTTAAATTAGTTTGTTTAAGGAAAGGTAATGTAAAAAATAAAGGGCTAAAAAGGAGTGCATTATAGTTCCAAAGTACTTCTTGATGCTGAGAATATAAACCAACAATACACAGAAACACTCCTAAAATCCCACACAGAAATAAATAGCTTAAAAATAAAAATCGTTTATTCATCAGTATTAATAACAGTAGTATCATGATTATCAGATAGATACTATTAAAAAATGAAAAGGCAACCTGTTTTTTATTACCCTTTAAAATAGTTTTTTTTTCTGATACTAATGGCTTACCGTCAACTATTGCTTTGTCTAAACTGTGCATTAGTTCAATTGGAAGAAATACTTTTGCTGCTTTTGCATCTGTTTTTGCTCCAAAAATAATATTGATTCCTAACTTGTACCAGAAATAATTTTCAAAATAAGGATATAATACTTTACGATAGGATATACTTGTATCATCAACCTTTTCAAGTGGTTTTTGTCCAATCAAAGTACTAATTTTATCAGCCACCATAGTAGTACAGTTTCTATCAATAAATTTGTAGGTATAATATCTTTCGTAAGTGTATAAAGAAGCGCTTAAAGTTTCAAATAGTTTTTGTTTTTTTGTTAATGGTAGGTTTAGTGTTTGCTCAATTACTTCTCTTTCATCCGTTTGATATTCTAAAATGAAATCTTCATAAGAAGTGACATTCATGAAATATTGTAAATCACCTTTTATAAATTTCAAATAAAAATTTTCGGTTCTAAAGTCAAATGCTCCATAGTTAAAAACCACATCCAATAGGTTTTCATCATCCTTTATTCTTAGCGCTGTATGACCAAAAGTGGAATATAATTCTTCACCTCTTCCGCAAGTAAAAATACTGACTTTTGTCTTCTCAGAAAGTTTTGGGTTTTGTGAAAATGAGTTTACACTAAAAAAGAAAAGTAGTAGCAGTGTTTTTTTTAACATATCCATTTTATCTAAAAATACTCAAATCTACTTTAACAGAAAAAATGTTTGAATACAAAGCGGCACTTTGGTCTCCCAAATCGGTTAAGGCATAGTCAATCTGAATGCCTTTGTATTTAAATCCTAAACCAATATTAGGTTGAAAATTCACTTTTTGAGTACCATCAATTTGTAACACATTTTGAAAATTCCCAACTCCAGCGCGAAGGAAAACTAAATCAGTGTAGCCAAATTCAAATCCTAATGCAGGATCAATACTCACTATTTCTGAAGAAATTACATCATTGGTTTGTGCAAATTGCATATTCAAATTTACGGCAGCCAAAAGCGTGTAATCATAATGAAATTCAAATTTTTTGGCAATTCCCAATTGTGCTTTTGGTAAAGTGATTTCTGTGCTTTCTGGCAATTCTTGATTTTGACCAGAAACGGCATCTCTAATGTCGTTGTATTTATCTTCATCTATAGCCCATACATTGTAAGTTGTAGTAATGTCACGAAGCATTAACCCATAATACCAATCATTATTTTCATATTGAAGTCCAATATCAAAACCAAAACCCCAAGAATTGGCAAATTCTCCAATTACTCTTCGAATAATTTTGGCATTCACACCATATTGAAAACCTTCATAAAGGACAGGTTTTCTTGCGTATGAAAAAGTCAAACCATAATCAGCCGTCGAGAAAAGACTTATTCGGTTATAGTCAATATTGCCTTCACCATCAATTAATTGCGTGGTGTTTAAAATATCATCAACGCCAAACCGAATTAGAGAAACACCCCAAGCACTTCGGTCATCTATCTTCTTGGCATAACTAGCATAATCATATTGTGCAATATTGGCAAAGTAACTGGCATGCATTAATGACGCTTCGCTATCTTCAATTCTTAATAATCCTGCCGGATTCCAATACCCTGAATTTACATCACCACTAAAAGCCGTTACAGCATTGGACATTCCAAGAGATGCTGCATCAACCCCAATATTCATGAACTCATTCGAATATTTTCTAACCGATTGAGCATGAGTAATTATGCTAATAAAAAGCAGTAGAATAGCAATCTTTTTTTTCAAGGCAATTTTTCTTTTTACAAATATCATATAAAAATCTCTATTACAAAACGCAGAAACCTTTAAGTTATTGTGTTAATTTTGTTTTTCTTTGCAAACACTAAACGATTACAGATGAATATCAAAGCGCAGATTCCCAATTTATTTACGATGCTTAATCTGTTTTGTGGTTGCGTGGCTTTGGCAATGGTTTCTGATTATAAATTTGACTTCGCTTTTTATTTTGTTTCCCTTGGTATTTTTTTCGATTTCTTTGATGGATTTTTTGCTCGAAAGTTTAATGTTGCTGGACCATTGGGAGTTCAATTGGATTCGTTAGCAGATATGGTAACTAGTGGCGTTGTTCCGGGATACCTTATGTTTACTTTGTTGAAAGGATTTATTATCGATTTATCTTTTTGGGGATTTTATCCCTTTTTAGGATTTGTTATAACACTTGGTGCTTGTTATCGTTTGGCAAAATTTAATATTGATGAACGACAATCAGATAATTTTATAGGATTGCCTACGCCTGCAAATGCTTTGTTTATTATGAGTATTCCATTTCTGATTGATAACGATCCGTTCGGTTATAAATTGACCACAATTATCAAAGTAGGTTTGTTAGTTATAAGCTTTATTAGCGCTTACATCATGAACGCTGAAATACCTTTGTTCTCCTTGAAGTTTAAAAATTTCAGTTTTGCTAAATATAAACTGCAAATTTTCTTTTTAGCGTTTTCAGTACTAATGCTAATCTTCCTTCAAATATTGGCGGTGCCAATGATCATTATACTTTATGTATTGCTGTCAGTAATTAATAATATGGTTAAAAAAAAGGTTACTATTTAGAAAGCTAAACCTCATTTTTTTTCATATTTTAAAAAAAAAATACCGCAAATTCGCAAATTCTTATTTAAACAATTTGCGAATTCGCGGTCAACTATATTCTCAAAGTTTTATTTGAAGTCTAATTTCTTTTTTCGCAATTCAAAGTTTTGTCCGAGATACACCTTTCTTACCATTTCATCTGCGGCTAATTCTTCTGGAATTCCTGCTTTTAGAATTCCACCTTCAAACATTAGGTATGTTTTATCAGTTATAGCTAAAGTTTCCTGAACATTATGGTCGGTAATTAGAATTCCGATGTTTTTGTTTTTCAATTGAGCAACAATTCGTTGAATATCTTCCACGGCAACTGGATCAACTCCAGCAAATGGTTCGTCTAATAAAATAAATTTTGGGTCAGTAGCTAAAGCTCTTGCAATTTCAGTACGTCGTCTTTCTCCTCCAGAAAGTAAATCGCCGCGATTGGTGCGGATATGTTCCAAACTAAATTCAGCAATTAAACTTTCCATCTTTGCCACTTGTTCTTCTTTGGAAAGCTTGGTCAATTGCAGTACACTCAAAATATTGTCCTCAATGCTTAATTTTCTGAAAACAGAGGCTTCTTGTGCTAAATAACCAATACCGTTTTGTGCACGTTTGTACATTGGGTAATCAGTAATATCCATATCGTCGAGGAAAATTTTTCCTGAATTTGGTTTTACCAATCCCACAATCATGTAGAAAGACGTAGTTTTTCCGGCACCATTTGGACCTAATAACCCAACGATTTCTCCCTGATTTACCTCCACAGAAATGCCTTTTACAACACTTCTGCCTTTGTAAGTTTTGACTAAATTTTCGGCTCTTAATTTCATTTATGCTGAATTTATTTCAGTATCTCTTGGTACTTAGTTTATGCAAATAAACGAATAAACAAATAACCAAATCCACACATTAACAATTATTTGTTTTCTTCCAACGCTTCCCAAAACTCGTAAGCTCTTCTCAAATGTGGAATAACAATAGTTCCGCCAACCAATGTTGCAATTCCCATGGCTTCCATCATTTCTTCCTTGGTAATTCCTTCTTTATAGCTGGTTTCTAGATGGTATTTGATGCAATCATCACAGCGTAAAACAGTTGATGCTACTAATCCCAAAAGCTCTTTGGTTTTAACATCCAAAGCACCTTCAGCATAAGCATTGGTATCAAGATTAAAAATTCGTTTTACAATTTTATTGTTATCTGCCAATAATTTTTCGTTCATTCTAGAACGATAATCGTTAAATTCTTCAACTAATTTGCTCATTTTCTTTTTCTTTTTTCACAACTAATGCAGAAATTAAAATACTTACTTCATACAAAATCAATATTGGAATAGAAACCACTACTTGACTTGGAATGTCTGGAGGTGTTGCTATGGCAGCTACAATAAGTATGATTACAATGGCAGCTCTTCTATATTTTCTTAAAAATGCAGGAGTTATAAGGCCTAATTTTGTTAGAAAGTAAATGATAATAGGTAATTCAAATACTAATCCACTAACAATGACTGACGTTTTAATCATACTAATATAGGAGTCAACGGTAAATTGATTCACAATAGTTTTGCTCACATTGAATGTTCCAAAGAAATTAATGGATAATGGAACAATAACAAAATAGCCAAAAAGCACTCCAATAAAAAACAATATGGAAGAAACTATAATAAAAAGTCCCGCTTTTTTGCGTTCGTTTTCATATAATGCCGGACTTATGAATCGCCAAAATTCATAAAGAATATAAGGGAAACCAAGAATGAACCCAGCTGTAATTAAAATCCAAAGGTAAATTGAGAATTGTCCACCAACTTCAGTATTTTGAATAATAAATGAAAACTCAGTGGCACATGCATAGCTATCATCTACACCACAAAAACGTGTTAATTGACAAAAAAAGCGATAAGTAATAAAGTTGGGGTCTTTTGGTCCAAAAATAATGGTGTCAAAAATATAATCATCGATGAAATAACAAGCACCAGCAATGACCACAATGGCAATCGTACTTCTTACCAAAAGCCATCTTAATTCTTCAAGATGGTCTAGGAATGACATTTCTCCGAGCGACTTTTTTGCCATTATACAATGCCTTCTTTTAAAATATCATGTAAATGAAGCACTCCTTTGTATTCATCATTATCTACCACAACTAATTGGGTAATAGAAAAATCTTCTAAAATATTCAAAGCATCGCTCACTAAATCGGTAGACTTAATCATTTTTGGATTCTTAGTCATAATATCGAGGGCTGTCAAACCAGATATTGTTTCCGATTTATTCAACATTCGTCTAATGTCTCCATCAGTAATAATTCCGATTACTTTATCTTTATCTACAACTGCGGTAACACCTAATCGTTTTTCAGATATTTCAACAATAACATTTTTGATGTTGGCGTCAGGAGCAACGATAGGTTTATGAGTTGTATCTAGCATATCTCGAACACGATACAATAATTTTTTGCCCAAGGCACCGCCAGGATGGTATTTGGCAAAATCTTCGGAAGTAAAGTTCCTCATTTCCATCAAGCATACGGCAATAGCATCACCCATTACTAATTGAGCGGTTGTGCTGTTTGTTGGAGCCAAGTTGTTTGGACATGCTTCACTTTCTACATAAGTATTAAGAACATAATCGGCTTCTTTACCAAGAAATGAAGTAGTGTTCCCTGTAATTGCAATCAATTTGTTTCCAAATCTTTTTAATAATGGAACCAATACTTTTATCTCTGGACTGTTACCACTTTTTGAAATACAAATCACTACATCACCAGGTTGAACCATACCCAAATCACCATGAATGGCTTCTGAAGCATGAAGAAAAAGAGAGGGAGTTCCTGTGGAATTTAAAGAGGCAACAATTTTTTGAGCTATAATAGCGCTTTTTCCAATTCCGGTTATTACTAATCTTCCTTCGGAGTTATAGATGATGTCTACTGTTTCTACAAAATTATCATCCAAAAAATCCACCAGTTTGGCAATAGCAATGCTCTCGGATAAAATGGTGTTTTTTGCCGTATTTAGAATTATTTCTCTATTTATCAAAATTGAAATAGTATAAAATTTGTGTGTGTAAAAGAAAGTCGTATCTTTATGTTTGCAAATTTATGTAAAAATACCATTAACACAGAATGAATTTAAACGAAATTGACATCCATAAGGAATTAAAAAAGTATTTTGGTTTTAGCCAATTTAAAGGATTACAGGAACAAGTCATAAAAAGTATTATTACTCAAAATAATACTTTCGTTATTATGCCAACAGGCGGAGGAAAGTCTTTGTGCTATCAATTACCCGCTTTAATTCAAGAAGGAACAGCTATTGTAGTTTCCCCATTGATTGCATTAATGAAAAATCAAGTCGATGCTATTAGAAGCTTGTCATCTGAAAATGGCATTGCTCACGTATTAAATTCATCGCTGACTAAAACCGAAATCAACCAAGTTAAAAAAGATATTACTTCTGGAATTACAAAATTATTATATGTAGCTCCTGAGTCATTAACTAAAGAAGAATATGTAGAGTTTCTTCGAAGTGTGAAAATTTCCTTTGTAGCGATTGACGAAGCACACTGTATCTCTGAATGGGGACATGATTTTAGACCCGAATATAGAAATTTAAGAAGTATTATAAAACTAATCGGTGATGTACCTGTTATTGGTTTAACAGCAACTGCTACCCCAAAAGTGCAAGAAGATATTTTAAAGAATTTGGATATGGTTGATGCAACTACTTTTAAAGCATCATTTAACCGACCAAATTTATTTTACGAAGTACGCACCAAGACCAAAAACATTGAGTCTGATATCATTCGCTTTATTAAACAACACAAAGGTAAATCGGGCATTATCTATTGCTTAAGTCGCAAGAAAGTAGAAGAAATTGCCGAAGTGTTACAAGTAAATGGTATTAGTGCTGTTCCATATCACGCTGGTTTGGATGCTAAAACGCGTGCAAAGCATCAAGATATGTTTTTGATGGAAGATGTTGATGTAGTTGTGGCTACGATTGCTTTTGGAATGGGAATCGACAAACCCGATGTTCGGTTTGTCATACATCATGATATACCAAAATCTTTGGAGAGTTACTATCAGGAAACTGGCCGAGCTGGTCGAGATGGTGGCGAAGGTTATTGTATGGCTTATTACTCTTATAAAGATGTTGAAAAATTAGAAAAATTCATGTCGGGAAAACCTGTTGCAGAACAAGAAATAGGTTTTGCCTTGTTGCAAGAAGTAGTAGCTTATGCAGAAACATCTATTTCTCGACGTAAGTTTTTATTGCACTATTTTGGTGAAGAGTTTGATAGCGAAAACGGAGAAGGTGCCGACATGGACGATAATGTTCGCAATCCAAAAGCCAAAGTTGAAGCTAAGGACAATGTTAAAAAATTACTGGAAGTAGTTCGTGATACAAAGTATTTATACAAATCCAAAGAAATAGTATTCACTTTGATTGGAAGAGTAAACGCCACAATCAAAGCACACAGAACGGATACTCAAAAATTCTTTGGCATAGGTAATGACCAAGAAGAGCGTTATTGGATGGCATTAATTCGTCAGGTTTTAGTTGATGGAATGCTTACCAAAGACATCGAAACTTATGGTATTTTGAAAGTTTCCGAAAAAGGACATGAGTATATTAATAATCCTATATCGTTCATGATGTCAGAAGATCATGAATATAACGAAGCCGAAGATGATGCAATAATGACTGCTGCAAAATCTAGTGGAACAGCCGATGAAGCTTTGATGAGCATGCTTCGTGACTTACGTAAAAAAGAAGCCAAAAAACTAGGCGTTCCACCATTTGTAGTTTTTCAAGATCCGTCATTAGAAGATATGGCATTGAAATATCCTATTACAATTGATGAATTGAGCAATGTTCATGGAGTAGGAGAAGGAAAAGCAAAAAAATATGGTACTGCATTTGTAGAACTTATTTCACGATATGTTGACGAAAATGATATTATTCGACCTGATGATTTGGTAGTAAAATCTACGGGTGCTAACTCTACCAATAAATTGTATATCATTCAAAATATTGACCGAAAATTATCGCTAGAAGACATTGCCAAAGCCAAAGGAATGAAAATGGACGATTTACTCAAAGAAATGGAGCAAATTGTCTACTCGGGTACAAAATTGAATATCAAATACTGGATTAATGAAATTTTAGATGAAGACCAACAAGAAGAAATTCATGACTATTTTATGGATTCGGAAACCGATAATATTGAAAAGGCACTGAAGGAATTCGATGGCGATTACGATATCGAAGAATTGCGATTAATGCGCATCAAATTTATTAGTGAAGTGGCGAATTAACAGAAATTCCAAAACAGTAAATTCCAAATTCCAACTAAATTTTATTGGAATTTAACTTTCAAAAATCACCCCACGATGCGGTTTTAAAGCATCTCTAACTGCAATCATATTGTCATCGGTCACAACCATAAACGCTATGGCATGCAGTTCGTTTTTTATCTCAAATCCAGTAATGTTTATTGGAAATTTTTCTATTGCAATATATTCCTTTAAATGAATTTCATGATGCTCGGCCGTTTTAGCTGAAGCTTCTCCATGAAAATCCCAAATTAGTTTTATTTGACGTATCATATATGAACTTTTTAAAAGTCAGATGTTTATATTTATTTATTTAATATATTTGACAAAACAAAACTAACTTTATATTTATTATTATGATAAAAAAATACCTTTTTTTGATTGTATTATTTTCTATTTATTTGAAAGGGAATTCCCAAAATAATTATGCTGTTACCTCTATTCCATTTCAACAATATACAGCAACTTCGGTTCTTCAAGGAACAATGGATGACAGATATTCTGATATAATTACGATACCTTTTTCTTTTGATTTTTATGGTGTAAGTTACAATCAACTTCTTGTAAGTACTAATGGTTATATCGATTTTAGAACCAACCTAGCCAATACGAATTCTCCTTTTTCATTCACACAAACTATTCCTAATGTTGCTTTTCCTGTAAAAAATGCAATACTTGGCGCTTATGCCGATTTGAATAATAGTAATGGTGAAGGAACAATTACTTATGGAGTTTATGGAACTGCACCGCATCGTAAATTCGTAGTATATTTTTATAATAATTCATTCTTCTCATGTACAGCATCAAAAAGTTCTTTTCAAATGATACTTCATGAAACGTCAAACATTATTGATGTACAACTTATTGATAAACAAACATGTAGTAGCTGGAATGTAGGTAGAACCGTTAGTGGTTTAATAAATACTGCCGGAGATATGGGAATTGCCGCGCCTGGAAGAAATACTTCAACTTGGGCTGCGTATCATGAAGGATGGCGTTATTACCGCCCAAATTATTATACCAATTATTCCTTTGTTCGTTGTGATGATAATAACGATGGTTTTCAAACATTCAATTTATCAGTAGCTTTAGGCGATTTATTTTCAAACCCATCAGGAATAACTTTTTATGAAACACAAGTTAACGCAATAAATCAAACTAATCCAATTGTAAATAATAGTACTTATGTAAATCAAACAAATCCACAGACTATTTATGCAAGTGGCAATGGAATTATTAAACAAATAATTTTGAGTGTTGTAGATTGTGATACTGATTTTGATACTGACACTGTTTCATCTGCTACTGAAGATGTGAATATCGATACTAATTTAGCCAATGATGATAGTGATTTTGATGGTATTCCAAATTACTTAGATAACGATGATGATGGCGATTTGGTTTTAACGAATGTAGAATATGTATTTGCACGAGCAAGTAGTTCGCAAAGTATAAATGCAATTCTTGATACCGATAATGATGGGATTGTAAATTATTTAGATAATGATGATGATGGAGATGGTGTACTTACTTTCTTAGAAGATTATGACCGTGATGGAAATCCATCAAATGATGATACCAATGCTAACGGATTGCCTGACTATCTTGAATCGTTAGTAGCACTTGGAGTTTCTCCTGTTTCTTTTTATTCAAATCAAATAAGAGTATTCCCAAACCCAGCGACAACTATTTTGAACATTCAAAATAACACTACAGAAACTTACGCCTCAGTCGATATCTTTTCTATTAGCGGAGCAAAAGTAAAATCATTGAAAGCAACAGAATCATTAACTACAATTTCAGTAGCTGATTTACAAAGTGGTATTTACTTTGTAAAAGTAACCATGAACAACCAGGTTGGTAATTACAAATTCATTAAGAATTAATTTGATAAAATAAACAGAGAACGTTAGTAAAGAAGGATTTTTTGTTTAGAATTTCAAAATTAGTTATCGCTAAAGTACCTGACTGACAATGGCAGTCCTCCTCCAGATATCTAAGGTTTGGCGAAAGTTAAACCTTTTTTATTTATGATAAATTCCATTTGATTATTTTTGTCAGACAAATCAAATTATGCCGCAAGAACTCCAACTTCAAGTTTCTCCCGAAATAGCAGCTAATGAAAATTTGCTCTATGACTATGTGGCAAAGACAGTTCGGGTTTCAACTAAATTAGTAAACAAAGTAGTAGTTCAAAAACGTTCTATAGATGCGCGTCAAAAAGCAATAAAGGTCAATCTCAAAGTTTCGGTCTATCTTATTGATGAAAAATATTCTGAACAAAAAATTGAACTTCCCGACTATCAAAATGTTTCCAATTCTCAAGAAGTAATTATCGTTGGTGCTGGTCCAGCCGGACTTTTTGCCGCTTTGCAATTAATAGAATTGGGATTAAAACCCATCGTTATCGAACGCGGTAAAGACGTTCGTGGGCGTCGTCGCGATTTAAAAGCCATCAATGTTGACCATATTGTGAATGAAGATTCCAATTATTGTTTTGGCGAAGGCGGGGCAGGAACCTATTCTGACGGAAAGTTATACACGCGTTCCAAAAAGCGTGGCGATGTGGATAGAATTCTACAACTTTTAGTTGGGTTCGGTGCCACGTCCGATATCTTAGTAGAAGCACATCCGCATATCGGAACTAATAAATTACCACAAATCATTCAGGACATTCGGGAGAAGATTATTGAGTGTGGCGGACAAGTTTTGTTTGAAACCCGCGTTACCGATTTTATTGTAAAAAATAATGAAATTCAAGGAATCGTAACTCAAAATGGTGATGTTATTTCGGCTAATAAAGTTATTCTAGCCACTGGACATTCAGCACGTGATATTTTCGAATTGTTAGATAGAAAAAAAATTCTCATCGAAGCCAAACCCTTTGCAATAGGTGTTCGTGCAGAACATCCACAGGAATTGATTGATAAAATTCAGTACAGCTGCGATTTTCGTGGAGATTATTTACCACCAGCGCCTTACTCTATAGTGAAGCAAGTCAGTGGTCGTGGCATGTATTCGTTTTGTATGTGTCCGGGAGGTGTGATTGCTCCTTGTGCTACAAGTCCGGGTGAAGTGGTTACCAATGGTTGGTCGCCTTCAAAACGTGATCAAGCAACAGCCAATTCCGGGATCGTGGTCGAATTAAAATTGGAAGATTTCAAGCCATTCGCCAAATTTGGTGCGCTAGCCGGAATGGAATTTCAGAAAAGTATTGAGCAAAAAGCGTGGCTTCTTGCCGGAAGTACTCAAAAAGTGCCAGCCCAACGAATGATTGATTTTAAACAGAATAAAATTTCTTCGGATATTCCCAAAACCTCCTATGTACCTGGAACCACTTCGGTAGAAATGGGACAAGTGTTTCCAAGCTTTTTAACCCAAATTATGCGCGAAGGATTTACTGAATTTGGCAAAGCCATGCGAGGTTATATGACCAACGACGCTATTCTTCATGCACCCGAAAGCAGAACATCGTCACCCGTTAGAATTCCTCGTGATAACCAAACTTTGGAACACCCACAAATAAAAGGATTGTATCCTTGCGGCGAAGGTGCTGGTTTTGCAGGTGGTATTATTTCGGCCGCAATTGATGGTGAAAAGTGTGCTTTGAAAATTGCTTCCATTTTATTCAAATAAGATGTCCATTTTCAAATCGTTTTGAACATTACCCGAATATTGATTCTGTTGTAATCCAAACGTTGTGATTAAGGTCATAAAAACTGATTTTCTAGTTTTGTTTTCTGTTTTGAAAGTGCCTAATTTGTTTCGTAATTCAGCATCATATTTTTTGTCAATTTCAAATTCATTTATCGAAAATTTCATCTCACATAGGTTTATCACTTGGTCGCGTCGATCAATAACCAAATCTATTTGGGCACCATTTACTCCTATTTTGCTTCTCCAAGACGAGGTGTTGGTTTCGATACCGCTAATTCCCAGCGCTTTTTTTATTGTTGCCAAATGATACAAACATACTTGTTCATAGGCATAACCACTCCACGATCGGTACTTTGGACTGTCAATAGTTTTTATCCAAAAATCGGAATCTGTTGTTTGATATTCTTTGATAAAATTTATATAGAATAAAGTGTAAAAATCGGATAGTTGATACAAACTCTCTCTCGATTTTTTGTTAAACGGAATGTATTTTCTAATAAAGCCACTTTCTTCAAGTTCATTTAACAAAGTTGTTAATCCGCCACCATCTGATATTTTGGTTGCTAAAATGATTTCATTTCGAGTAAAACCTTTACTTTTTTTTGCTAATTCAGTTACGATGAGTTCATGTTTTTCGGCTTTAGAAAACAGTGATTTAAAGATATTGGAAAATTCGGTTACCAATAATCCATTTCTTGAAAAGCAAATGTGGTTGATATTCTGCGTGGCACTTAAACCTTTCTGAACTTCATCCCAATAAAATGGGACTCCACCCAATGCCATATACAATTGAATGATTTGATAATTATCCAAATGTATCTTTTTCGATTGTAAAAAAGATTTGCATTCTTTGAGTGTAAACGGTTCAATTTTTAAACGAAGTGTTACGCGATTGTGCAATCCCCCTTTATTATTTATTAGTTTATTGATCATCCAAGATGCTGCTGACCCGCAAACGATAAGCATAATATCTTTTCTTGCCGATGCCCAACTATTCCAAAAATGTTCTAATGCATTAATGAATTTTGAGTTGGGTGAGTCAAACCATGGCAATTCATCTATAAAAATGATTTTTCTTGTCTTATTTGTTCTTTCTATACTTTTTTTCAATTGTTGAAATGCTTCAATCCAGTTTGTTGGTTTTACATTTAAAGTAGGATATTGGTCTTGTAACGCGAGGTGAAAATTTAAAAGCTGGTCATGTAATGTTGCGTTTGCAATTCCTGTGAGTTGAAAAGTGATTTTATCTTTAAAAGCTTCGCGAACCAGATAGGTTTTGCCCACACGCCTTCTTCCATATAGTGCTATAAATTCTGACTTTTCTGAGGCGTATTTTTCATTTAACAATGTCATTTCATCTTCTCTGCCGATCATATTCTTAAATTTTGATTTCGCTGTAAATATATAAATAATATATTTTACAGCAAATATTAATGTTAAAAACTGCTGTAACTATAAAATAAATAGCATATACAGCGAGATTGAAATCGAATTAGGCGAATTGTTTTGTAATAAATATGCAAATCATAAGCGAAGGTTTCTTCGAATTCGGAAAGGCAATTCGCGGCTACATGACCAATGACGCTATTCTTCATGCACCCGAAAGTAGCACATCGTCACCCGTTAGAATTCCTCGTGATAACGAAACTTTGGAACACTTTCAAATCAAAGGAATGTATCCTTCTGGCGAAGGTGTGGGATTTGTAGTTGGCATTATTTCTATGGCTATTGATGGCGAGAAATGTGCTTTGAAGGTTGCTGTGGTTTTGTTTAGTAAATAATTTATAAACACTACAATTGTCTTACTTTATAGATAACGTTGTCGTATTGAATTATTCTTCAAATGGTTTAGCACGAAATTTAAAAATTTAACACCGTCTATTGGCAATCTTTTCTTGTTACGAAAGAACATTTTTTACTGCATAAAAAGGGTAGATTTTTATTTTATCCATTTCCGAAAAATTTTCTAACGATAATCGCATTCCAAAAGCAGCTTTTTTTTCTTCTAAAAATAAATACATACTTTGCATCGCACCTTTAGTGCCCGCTTTTACTTCAATAGGGATTAATTTGTCTTGTTTCTGGATTACATAATCTACCTCAGCTTGACTATTTTTTGATTCACGTTGCCAGAAATTTAGTTGATTTTTTTCATAAAAGGAGGTGTTTTTTATCAATTCTATTCCCACAAATAATTCGGCAATATTTCCTTTATTAATAATATTAATATCGTCCTCAATTAATAAAGGAGCAATATTTAGCCCTAGAATTCTTTGAAAAATACCGGTATCAAAGAGCAGGATTTTTCTTTTTTTTGGATTATTTTCTGCACCAATAGGAATACCATTACATGCCGAATGGGTAACAAAATAAATTAATCCAGCCATTTCTAATAAGGTCAAAGCTTCTTTTATTTGCAAATTATTCAAAGTCGCATTTGGATAGGAATAACTAAATTTGGTGCCAACTTGATGTACTACGGCATTAAAAACTTCCCTTATTCTCGATGAACTTACACGGTTTTTATATTTTGCAAAATCAGCTTGAATGGAGAGAATTAAGTCGTCTAAAATGCGTTGCGTCTCCAGAATATCGCCATTTAAGATATAGGATTTGACGGCTTCGGGCAATCCCCCAATAATTAAAAATTTCTTTAAATATGTTTTCAATTTTTGATGAAAAATATAGGGTATTGCTTTTTGAGTTTTAGCATTATTTAGCACTTCAATTAAACTATTTTCATTATTTGCTAATAAGAATTCTTCAAAGGAAAGCGGATACATAAATAGGAAACGAACTCTCCCAACACCAAAAGATGGGATTTCTGAAAGGGCAAATTCTAATAAGGAACCCGCTGAAATAAGATGTAGGTTAGGCATTTTTTCATAAAAGTATCTTAACGAAGAAATGGCGGGAATACAGGATTGAATTTCATCGAAAAACAATAAAGTTTCACCCACAACTATTGGAGTGTTTGTAATTACAGAAAGTTTCTCGCAAATTGAGATTGGATCTAAATCGTTTTCAAAAATAGTGTTATAACTTGGGTTTTCATCAAAATTAATTTCAATATAATATTTAAATTTAGTAGCAAAATTCATTATGGCCGAAGATTTACCAACTTGTCTCGCTCCTCTTAAAACAAGAGGTTTTCTAATTGATAATTTTTTCCAATTCTCTAATTCGGTATCAACTTTTCTTTCTAAATACATATAAGAATATTTAATTATACGACAAATTTATTAAAAAACAAAAGCAAAATTCATATTATTTTAATAAAATTCCAAATCAATTTACGAGATTTTTTGATAAAATACCAAATCTAAAGGAAAAAAGTATTACAAATAATCAAACTTAAAATCGTTATTTCATTTGCAATAATTGATACTACTAGTATGTTTTCAGATTAAAAAGCGTTAGGAAGTACAATGCTTTGGTAAATAGATACTGGTTCAAAAGAAAAATGATGCAATTCTTCATCCACCCCAAAGCAGCACATCGTTACCCGTTAGAATTTATCGTGATAACGAAACTTTGGAACACTTTCAAATCAAAGGAATGTATCCATTTGGCGAAGGTGCGGGATTTGTAGTTGGCATTATTTCTATGGCTATTGATGCTAAAAAACGTGCGTTGAAGATTGCGAAAACTTTGAATTAAATTTTCTATATTTTTTCAAATTGGTTGTGAATTTTTAATAAAGCAACCCCAAAAACAACAGCTGTTACAATGAGCACAATGTTCATTATTCCTTCGGTGCTGAATGATAATTTTATTAATATCGTAGAAATGATGAAGCCCGAATTTCGGATGACAATGTTGAATTTATCTGAATGTAAAAACGAAAATAATAACAGCATAACATCAACAAGAATGAGTATGGTAAAGAAATCGTCGAAGAATATTTTGTTGATGTCTTTTATATCAATAACAATTTTGCTGAATGAAAAGAAACTTTCATATAGCCAATGACCCAAACTATACACTGATAAAATAAGGAAAACAGGAACTAAACAGGTAGCAATTGTTTTTTTTAAAGATATAAATTTTGAAATCGCTGGTGTCATAATTTCTGCTTTTTCAACTTTGCTGTTTTTTACCAATTTGTAATAGATATAAATCAAGAAAAATAGAAGTACAATTGCCAGAAGGTCAGCTGTGAATAAAAGATCATTTTTTATTGAAAACCAATTTAACGAAACTTCCAAATTAGATAAATCCTTAAATATCCTTCTAATTACGATTAAAGAAATGATTTCATACTGTTTGCCAATATATATTGAGGTTGACTTGGGTAGATAATATAACAATAGGTATACTTCATAAATAAGTATAAATGAAAATGGTGTATAAATAGCAGAAATCGGATTACTCAATAATTTTGAATGATCAGTCACTGTGATAAAATCTAAATTTACCAAGCCAATTAAAAGTAAATGCAAAATAAAACTCAAAATAGCTATATATACTATAATGACTTCACTTTTTTCTTTTACTTTTTCAGATAAGAATGAATTATAAAAAGATGCTACTACTTTATTCAACAGTTCAGTTTTTTTGTTTAATTAAAATTAAAAAAAAATAAACAATATTCTTTAATTTTAATTTGTAAATTTACAATTGTTTTGGTTTTTAATAGATTAACGACTGGTAATATATGTTTTAATTTCAACTTAAACTAAATTATCAATACTAAATATACAAATTAGAACTTTTTATCAAACAAATCACTCAATTATAGAACTTTCAAATTAACTTACTACTACTAAATGAATTCAATACCCTCCGAATTTCAAATTACCAAATTATTACATCAAGATACGTATCTAGTCAATGGCGAATTGAAAAAATGGACAGGAGAAACATCCGAAGTATATTCCACCATTTCTTCTACCGATAACTATGCACCAACATTATTAGGGACTATTCCAACTATGGGAGAAGATGCCGCTGATGAAGTTGTACAATCGGCTGTGGCTGCTTATGACAAAGGACAAGGAATTTGGCCAACGATGAAAGTGAGTGACCGAATTA
This sequence comes from Flavobacterium sp., assembly GCF_046317795.1. GTDB lineage: Bacteria > Bacteroidota > Bacteroidia > Flavobacteriales > Flavobacteriaceae > Flavobacterium. The sequence goes on from NZ_JBKCVI010000011.1 coordinate 66,484, forward strand.
AATGTATGGAAGATTTTGTCACCCAAATGAAAGTCACACGCAGCGTAGTAGTGAACTATTTGATGTGGGAAATAGGAAAATCGTTAGCCGATTCTGAAAAAGAATTTGACCGAACCGTGGAATACATTTACTATACAATTGAAGATTACAAACAATTGGACAGAAATAGTGCTCGTTTTTCCAAAAGTCAAGGAGTGAACGCTATGGTGCGTCGAGGTCCACTTGGCGTTGTGCTGTGTCTTGGGCCTTATAATTATCCGTTGAACGAGACTTTTTCGTTATTAATTCCTGCAATTATTATGGGAAATACGGTGATTTTCAAACCAGCCAAACATGGAGTTTTATTGATTTCACCCTTACTCGAAGCGTTTAGAAATAGTTTTCCAAAAGGTGTTATTAATATTGTGTATGGTAGAGGCAGAGACGTAGCTTCGCCAATAATGAAATCAGGGAAAATAGATATTTTGGCTTTGATTGGTAACAGTAAGTCGGCTATTGCTTTGCAAGACCAGCATCCTAATAAAAATCGTTTGCGATTAATTTTAGGATTAGAGGCCAAAAATCCAGCCATTATTCTTCCTGATGCCGATTTGGATTTGGCTATTCAAGAATGTATTATGGGAACACTATCTTTCAATGGACAGCGTTGCACAGCACTCAAAATTCTATATGTTCATGAGTCTATTGCCGAAGAATTTAACAAGCGATTTGCCGAGAAAGTGGATGCTTTACCTTTTGGCAATCCCTGGGAGAAAGGTGTTT
>NZ_JBKCVI010000012.1:0-12480 GCF_046317795.1 Flavobacterium sp.
GCATCTCGTCTTTTTGGACGAGAGGAACAAAAAATGTATCGAGAACCGTTTTTAATGAAATTTTTCTTGTTCTCGATACGATTTTCTATCGAAAATCACTCGAACTGACGAAAAATTATCATTAAAAACTAATTACACCCAACGGGTTAATTTAAACTATTTGTTTATTAAAAACTATTTTTAAATTTTAGAAAAATAAAAAAAAAGGTGTTTAAAACACCTTTTTTTATAATTAAGTGACTAGAATTATTCTACTACTATTTTCTTTACCTCTTTTCTATTTCCATCTGTAATAGTCATTAAATAAATCCCTGCTTGAGTATTGTTCAACTGAATGGTTTCGTTAATTATAGCTTGACTAGCGAAAGAGTTTGCATATATTTTTCTTCCTCTCATATCGTAAACAGTAACGTTGATTTCGTTTGAAACTGGGTTATTATATTGAAGTGTAAAATTACCACTATTAGGATTAGGATAAACTGTTATATCTGAGGTATCAAATTCCTGATTTTCTAGAGTGCAACCAAAGTCAATTCCCCACGAAACTATATTTCCAGTATCGGCATTATAAAAATCTTGAACAGTTAATGTCCAAACACCATTTGATGGTTTTCCATTAAAAGCTGATAATGCTTGTACTGGGCTTACTGTACCTGTAGTTGGACTTCCACATGGTGGAGCAGGAGAACCGTCTTGGAAGGTTACGTTCAATCCCGAAGATTGTGGATTATTACAAGTTCTATTCCATAAATTGATTTCTGTACCGTCTGGGTGTTTTAATTTAACAACTAAATCTCCGATCCAAGTATGACTTGTATTGAACGTGGCTTTCATGTTGTTGATCGTAACATTATTTGGAAAATTAATTGTGCGGACAGCAGCAGCTCCTGGGGAATTTGCTGCAAGCCCATCAGGTATAGCTGTTCCAGGACTTTCAGAAGCAACGTTACAATCAAATCCTAAAGTAATATTTTTGGAAACGGCATAAAAAATATTTCCAACAGCTTCAATCAACAATCTACAATTTTGTGTTGGTGTACTAGGCATAGTAACTGATTGTGATCCATCATTTGGAGTATTGGCTACTAGAGTAGAAAAGGTTGTTCCACCATCTGTAGAAATCAATATATTCACATTTGCAGTATTCATACCATTAGCTGTAGTTCCAGCTACATTCCAAGTCAAGGTTTGAGTAGAGCCCAATTGCCATGAAACATTAGTATTTGGACTTGTAAATTCAAATGCACCACTGATATTTACTACTTGAACTGTAATTGCTCTTGTGTTGGTTTGTCCACCACCTAAAACATTATCTCTAACTGTGAGACTAAATGCTAAATTTCTAGGAACCGAAGAAACGGTTTCCCATGTATTCACTAATTGACCTGCAAGTACATTTTGAAATGCTGGCATGAATCTCACTGGCGATGCATTTGGAACAACTGATCTAAAATTTGGGCCATCCGTTTTTGTAGGCGACGGAAAAGTTGAAGTTCCTCCTACTACTGCTGCATCATTATTCTGTTCCCAATTATACGTTAACACTTCACCCGCAGTACCTACAGCAGAACCTGTTAATTTAAAAGCGGTGTTAATAGGTATTATGGCTCCAGAAGCTGTGACTGTGGGTCTAGGGTTCGTTACTGCTAGACTAGTGCTAACGGGACAAGTTTTGGTTTCCATATTTGACTGTATTTGCAAAATACTTCTATACGTAAAATAATCATCAGAATTAGATTGCATATCTGTGCCGCCGCCACCAATCCCAGCATAAGCCATGATTGTAGAACCACTCCCTGGTTCAACGTTTACCGTATTGTTTTCGGTAGTATGTGTAAAAGTATGGTTTGCTCCCATTTGATGTCCCATTTCATGGACTACAAAATCAATATCAAAAGTATCTCCCGCAGGAACACCGTCTAATGGTGAAGTAATTCCACTCCCTTTTAATGCATCGCATACACATCCTATACAACCTGCACTTCCACCACCACCTGTTGCGCCAAACAAGTGGCCTATATCGTAGTTTGCTGCACCAATTACATTGTTTAATGTAGTTTGCAATTGAGAGTTCCAAGCAGCTGGTGCAACACCACCAGTAACTGTTGAGTATGGATCAGTTGCAGCGTTGGTATAGACTACCAAATTATTATTAGGAATAATTATAAGTTTAATAGCTAAATCTTTTTCAAAAACACCATTACATCTTGTCATTGTGGCGTTCATTGCGGCTAAGGCCAAAGCGACAGTTCCTCCATGATATGCAGTGTACTCAGCTGTACATGATAAAGCCAATCGCATTGTTTTGTATACCTCATTATTAGCCATGACTACATTGCCATTTCGATTCAATTCCTCAACTACTGCAGAATCTTCTGTAGAACAAACAAAAGGTAAGTTACCTTTAATTCTTGTTTTAGAGTCAAAAACCACATAAACTGAACGGTCTTTGGTGTAAGGTTCTATAAACTCTGTACCAGAACCTGCTCTGAAAATCATGGTTTGTATTCCAAGTGGCGAAAAACTAAAATTTAATGTTGCGTAAGGATCTGTGATTCCTTTACCAATATAAGCTCTAATTTCGGGATAACTTGCCTGTAAGGACGGATCAAAATTGGAAGACTCCCAAATCATAAATTTTTCTAACGAACCATTTGTATTTGGTAAAGAAATTTCAACGCCCGGAAGTCCAGACGAAATAGTAGCCACATTTGCAAGCAATTGCTTAAACTGAACAGCATTAAATTGAACTAATTTTTGATTTAATGAATAATCTGTTTGTCTAACTTTTTCAGAGTTAATAGTCTTATTGCTATCAAAAAGTTGCCAAGGAGTGTTTTTTTGAGCAAAAGCACTTGAAAGTGTAATTGTTAAAATTACAAGAAGTAATGTTTTTTTCATGATTATTTGGTTAATTAAATAGTGTATTATTTTTTAGTTGATAGTATTATTTGTGTTCTAAAACTGAATAACTAAAAAAATTAAAAATCTAGCTTTCAAAGATAGTTATCTTTCAATAATCTGCAAATTTGAGTTGGTTATTTTAAATACTTTTAAACAAATCTTAATCACTTCTCTCTTATTCGCAATATATTATTTGTTTTATTAAGTATTATATTATATAATTCATGTTCCGTTTTTTAAATATAAAGTTAAATTAAATAGAAAACAAAAAATCCAGAAATTTATAAACTCTAAGGATTTCTATTAATACTCTTTTAAATTATTTTTTTTCATTTCAAAAATCTATTTTTGCTTTTTAATTATTTCACTTTTCTTGAAAATAGTCAACTCCATAAAATCTTTTAGCGCTAACAAACCAACAATTGTAACTATCGGTACATTTGATGGTGTGCATCTAGGGCACAAAAAAATATTAGAACAAATTGTTGAAAATGCCCATTCTCAAAATTGTGAAAGTTTGGTGCTTACCTTCTTTCCTCACCCAAGAACCATTCTTCAGGCAGATTCTGAAATGAAACAGCTTAACACCTTAGCTGAAAAAACAAACTTATTATCAGCATTAGGGATAGACAACTTGGTTATTCACCCTTTTGATGCGGCCTTTTCAAGATTAACCGCCGAGGAGTTTGTCAAACAAGTTTTAGTAGATACTTTCAAAATTAAAAAAATTATTATTGGACATGACCATCGCTTTGGCAGAAATAGAACAGCAAACATTGATGATTTAATAGAATTTGGAAATAAATTTGGATTTGAAGTAGAAGAAATTTCTGCAAAGCAAATTAACGAAGTTTCCATCAGTTCCACAAAAATTAGAAACGCACTGACAGAGGGAAATATTGAGTTAGCCAATAATTATCTTGGATATTACTATTCGTTAACAGGGATTGTTTCAAAAGGAAAACAACTTGGTAGAACTATTGGATTTCCTACTGCCAATATAAAAATTGTAGAAGAGTATAAACTCATTCCTCAAAATGGCGTTTATATTGTTCAAAGCAACTTGGATGGAATAATGTATCATGGCATGATGAATATTGGCACTCGACCAACAGTTGATGGGACAACGCAAACCATAGAAATTCATTTTTTCGATTTTCAAAAAGAACTCTACAATCAAAAGATTACCATTTCGCTATTACACCGAATGCGCTCTGAACAAAAATTCGAGTCAGTGGATGCTTTAAAAAAGCAGTTAGATAAAGATAAAATTACGGCTCTTGCTATTATAAAAAAGCTGTAACTATCTTACGGTAGTTTAGGTACAAATGCGAAACTCACGTATTTGTTTGTAATAACTTTCTATTAATACATTTCAAAATTGTTACTTAATAACAAATTAACTACTTTTGAAGCACGATAAACAAGCACCTATGAGTATTACAAAACACAATTGGACCAAAGAAGAAATTATTGGGATATACAATAAACCTTTGATGGATTTGCTATATGAAGCAGCTTCTATTCACAGAGAACAACACGATCCAAATGTAGTTCAAGTATCCACTTTATTATCTATAAAAACTGGTGGTTGCCCCGAAGATTGTGGCTATTGTCCACAAGCGGCTCGTTATCATACTGATATTGAAGGCAATGATTTAATGACAGTTAGTCAAGTAAAAGCACAAGCGCTACGTGCTAAATCCAATGGCTCATCAAGAGTTTGTATGGGTGCAGCATGGCGTAATGTAAAAGATGGTGAAGAGTTTGACCAAGTTTTAGAAATGGTAAGAACCATCAACAAACTGGATATGGAAGTGTGTTGCACACTCGGAATGATAACCGAAAACCAAGCACAACGTTTAGCTGAAGCGGGATTGTATGCCTACAACCATAATTTAGATACCTCAGAAGAGTATTATAAAGAAGTAATTTCTACTCGCGCTTTTGATGATAGAATTCAAACAATTGAAAACGTTCGTAAAACTAATGTAACGGTTTGTAGTGGAGGAATCATTGGCATGGGCGAAAGTATTGAAGATAGAGCCGGAATGTTAGTGGCACTTTCCACTTTAAACCCACAACCAGAATCGGTGCCAATAAATGCTTTAGTGGCAGTAGAAGGAACGCCAATGGAAAATGAAAAACCAGTTGAGATTTGGGAAATGATTCGTATGGTAGCCACTACTCGTATTGTAATGCCAGAGACGCAAGTGCGCCTTTCTGCTGGTAGAACCGAAATGTCTCGCGAAGGTCAAGCCATGTGTTTCTTTGCTGGTGCCAATTCTATTTTTGCTGGCGATAAATTACTAACTACTCCAAATCCTGATGTAAACGAAGACATGAAAATGTTTGAAACTTTAGGGTTAGTAGCTCAAAAACCTTTCATTAAAATCATGCAGCCCAAAACAGTGGAAGCTGAAGACTCTCAATTTACTACCTTAGGTGAAAAACCCAAATGGACAAGACCAGGTCATACCATAGCACGCAACCTTGAAGCGTCTACTAAAGGTAAATAAATATTAATTTTACCTCAATAAAAAAGTGCCAATCTGAAATTTAGATTGGCACTTTTATTTTAAGTAGAGTTGATTACAACACTATTTTTCTTGTAACCACTAAGCCGTTTTCTAATCTTATCTTCACAATTAGTGTTTGCTGACTTATAGAAATGTTAGAAGCCATAAATTCAGTAGTATTTATTCCATTAGCTTCAAACAATTGTCTGCCCAATATGTCGTAAACCATTACGCCTTGTATGTTATCGATGGATGACTTGATTGTCAACTCACCATGATTAGTAGCAACAAATACACTATTGTTTAACGATTCGAAGTCAGGGTTGTTTAAAGATTCAGAGGTATAACGCAATACAAATCTATTGTCAAAACGGCCTGCATCAACAGAAAAATTGTAAGGTGCAAGTCTTAAATCGTGAATGATATTCAATAAGTTGTCCTCTAAAAATATAGGTTGTCCTTGTTCAAACAAGCCATCTACTGCACTGATGGCTATTTTATAATTCCCCGCTGTTGCTATTTTTATACCCAAGGCCACAGAATCTGTATCAGTAAAAGGCAATGCTCTTCCTTGTATGCAATATTCTTGTACCGAATCATTATCAACAAACGAATAAATGTCCAAACTGTTGGCTTTAGTTACCGCATCAAACAATCTGTCTTTTTCGTTAGATGCTGTTTCAACATAGCCAATTAAGGTTCTTTTTACTACATTTTGTGGAGAAACAATGTCTAACCAAATACGGCTTTTCTCTTCCTCGCCAACAATAGTTTGCACTTCCAAAGCATTTCTATAAAATTGTGTATTGTTATAGGAAGCGTTAGTTGTTGTATTTCTTCGCATACTGTTATTGAAATTAACTGCACCACTCGCCGCTGGTCCATCTTCCATCAATACAAAAAATCCTTGCCCTGAAGCAATCATTCCATTAAAACCTGTTGGTCCACTAACGGTTCCTGTTCCATTGTATATAATGTAATCATTAGAAGTATAATTTATAGCAAAATCATCATAAAACGGATCTATTATGGCAGCACTTGGTTCAGTGCCATGTGACCAAACGTAAACAAAACCTTCAATATCAGGATTATTAGCATTCAATAAAAAAGTTAAAGAATTTATCGCTGATGGGTATGGATTTCCAACTAAATTCCAGTTGTCATCCCATTTTGTGGTACTGCCAATCACAGGATAAGAAAGTGGTGGATCGGTGATAAGTCCTTGAATGTTTCCTCTAGAGATTGGTATACTGATTAGACCATTATTAGGTTGTCCTCTAAAAGTAAAAGTATTGGTTGCTGGAGTACTTGAACCGTTAAAAGTTCTGGCAATATATCCTTTTCCAAGAGTCATATTGATAGTTGCTGGCGCAATCCAATTTCCAAAAGTTCCGTTTGAATTTGGAAAAATCGGATTCCATTCGTATCGAAATCCATTAGGTAAATTGGAAACTGCAAACAATTTTGTAGGCGCACTCCAGTAAACGTAGTCAATATCTCTAGCCGTGTAAGCCCTTTTTACAGTAAACTTTGTCCCCGAATAATCCCCGTTATTAGTATCGTTGTCGTTCACTTGTATCAATTGACCGCCTGTTTCAATAATGACATCACCATTATTAGTCAATCGATTGTTTACTCTAATGTAATCATTAGGAAAAGCGGCAGAACCTATCGTTACAAATTTGTTTGTTTTTACTTCTAAATCTCCTGTGGCAATCAAGATATTGCTTGTTGCTGTTGCAAAATCATTATCTAAAATAACATTGAAAAAATCTTCGGGATTGGTGTGCACGTTATTGTTAATCACTTGAGGCAAACTACCCACAAAAGAAACCGTTCCATTGCCTTCTAAAAAGTTGGCGGTAGCTACACTATTGGTGAAATTTTTATACAAAAATAAATTGCCATCAGCAGTACTATTATTACTATCGTCCATATCGAGCACACCTGTTGTGTTTATCAACAAATCGCCATATACCTCAAGTTTATTGTTGGCATTGGCTTCCAGTTGTACTTTTCTTCCTGAAATGGTTAAGTTTCTAGTCTTGGCAATATTTGAAAAAGAAGTTGAAAATGGTGCTGTAAAATCTATAATGGCATCTCGAGCTGCTGTGGAAAATAATACTACATCGGTAAATTCATCAGGTACCGATAATTGCCCCCAATTGTTACAATCATACCAATTAGTGCTGATTCCTCCAGTCCATCGATTAAAAGTATCTGATGCCGAAATAGAAAATGGTGATGGTGATGGACAAACACCAAAAGAAGTTGTCCAGTTTGCAGTATAATTTAATATTTCAAACAACAAAAACTGCGCAGTTCCTGTGTTAGGTGATAAATCGTAACTAACGCGATATGATGCTGGTGAAGTGCTAGCTTGTAATGAAGCACATAATAATTTAGGATGTTTTCTTGACCTTCTTAAATTATTTCCAGTGATTCCACTCAAATCATCTGCTAAATCATACCAAAGTCCTCCATCTTGCACTCCTGAAAGCACCGTTCCAACAAAAGTGGAACCAGCAACATTATAACTAAAATTCCCTTGCAACAGGAACATAGAATCAGGAGCGCTTGTTGAAACATTTACATCAGCGTGATTGGTTAACAATAATGTCCCATCTGCTCTTTTTCCTGTTGTAGTAAAACTGGTAAATGAAGTTGACGTAGGCGAAATTGCAGTTATAGTAGTAGATGTATCGCTTAGTTTAGTAGTTATACAAAAAACAGATCCTGCAGGAATAGTTGTAGCACCAGTATAGTTAAACTCTAAAAAAGGAACGTTCCCATCGGGAGTTGTTGTACAGGTAAACCATTTATCGGTTCTTGTATTGCTTGCAGGCAATCCTCCAGTTTCATAAGTAGCATTGGCCCACAAAAAGCGGGTACCTGGATTAATATCCACCATCGTCAATAATCTAATAGAATCATCACCACCGGACAAATTATTATCATAAGCAATCAAAACTAAATCGCCTGTTTTCAAAACCGTAGGATTAATATTGAGCGGTGTGACACTCACTTCTACACCACTACTCCATTCTGTACCATTTCTAACAAATAGTTCTAAATAATAAGTAGTGCCATTGGTTAATCCTGTAATGTTGACCAAGTTGCCACTCGAGTAATAAACTGCTTGATTGAAGCCAGCAAAAACAGTGTTGGGCGTATACGCCAAGTTGGTACTTCCTGTTGGAACAAAAGTAATTCCAGGTGTTGCTGTCACCACAACCAATACTTGATCATAACAAGCTGCAGTTGGATTGACCCAAGAGAGCGATGCGGAAGTGTTTCCAGCTGTGGTGGAAGCACTTGTCACGTTGGGAAGTCCTATTGTTGGTGATGTAGTGGTTGCCGTTGCCGAATACAAAGTGGAAGCACCATTATTTTTATAAGCATAGACCGCAAAAGTATAAGGCAACCCAGCTGTAAGTCCTGTTACGGTAACACTAACGTTGGCCGCTGCCGTGGTTTTATACAAAACTCTCGATGTAGTGGCATTATAGGTTGGGGCTAATGTATAGTCCAAATTTGTTGTTTGTGTTGGTACAAAAATAGTAGTTACTGTATTAGGCACTGCACCTTGTCTGACCACTAATAAATACCCATCATAACTACCTGTAGCTGGTGCCGTCCAGTTTAAAACCTGAGTGGTGTTTGTCGTACAACCTCTAGTGAGACTACCCGGAACAGCGGGTGGTGCTATAGTAATGGTTTGAAATCCTGCTACACTAGCACTTCCCGATTTAGTTCCCGTAGTAAAAGTCAAATCAGCATTGGCAATAGCATTTATACCAATGGTATTACCTGCGATAGCTCCAGCAGCAATAGTAGCAGTAACCCAAAAATAACTAGTACCAACAGGCAAACTCACCGTAGGCGAAAGAGAAAAAATTAATATATCACCCGAACCTGTTGCTGTGGAACTGAGAGTACCGATGGCAGTAGCTGTAGCAAAATTATTGGCCGTTGAGTTGCGCCATAGCGTAAAACCACTCACCACAATATCAGCGGCAAGATACGAACCACTTGTGGCAAAAGCAGCCGTAGTGAGTGATGCTGCCGAATTGGCCACTGTAGTTTGAAACGTGGATAAAATATGATTGGTAGTGCCTTGACCCACATTGGCTATCGTAACTTGAGCACCGTTATCGGCTAGAGTGACTGCGGGTGGTGTTGAAGTGGAAGCCACACCATTAATAACCACATTATCGATACCAAATGAACCTCCGGCAGCTTCTGCATTCCAGGCATAGAATCGAAAAGTGGTTGCTCCTGAAAGTGCGTCATAACTTGCTCCAAGAGTAATAGTATTTCCATCATTTGCTGTTGTTGAAGAATCAAGCACCTGAAAAATATTGGTAGCTACCACAGATAAATTTGTATTAGCCGGTGAAATACTCGCTGGCAAATTAGTAGTATAATCTATACTAGAACGAACAGCAAACTGTCTTGGTCCAGTTCCCGAACGCTGAGATCTAAAGGTAATTGAATTAATATCCAAAGTATAGCCTGCACTAGGTGTAATAGTTACTTGGTAATATTTTCCAGCGTTAATTACACCTACGAAAACATCACTTCCATTAGTCGCGCCTGTATCCCAATTTGTGAATGAAAATCTTCCCGTAGCATTAGGATTTGCAGGTGTTCCAACAGCAATAAAAGAACCAAAAGTAACGCCTGTAGCTGTTGGTACCGGCGTTGGATCTGTTAAACCTGATGAACCATTTGTTACAGAAGCAAAATCATAGATTGCTGTAAAAGCTTGCCCATAAGAAAACACATTACCAAGAAACAAAGTAACAGCAACAAGTAATACTCTAAATTTCATAAAATGAATTTCATATAGTTTAACAGTCATTCGCCAGATTGTGTGACACAAAAAAAGCTAAGAAATAATGAGTAGAAAAGGGAGTGCAAAACTACTGCTAAATTACTATTTCACAAGGGTTTCGGTTTAAGAAATTATTAATAAAAAGGTGTATTTTTCAACAATTGTAATACTAATCATTAAAACCATTGATTTTGATTGTGTTACTGAGTAAAAATGGAGTCTCCTATTTCGTTTTTCGCTGTTATAATCATAGAACTTTTAAAGTTAAAGTGTTAGTAGTTTTGCTAACTTTGCCTCATTAGGATTCACTTCACACCAATGAACGAAAAACTAACCCTCACTGAAGCCCAACTCAAACTAGAGTATTACTGTTCCTATCAAGAGCGCTGCCATCAAGAAGTAGTGCAAAAGTTATACGACCTCGGCATGAAATCACATGAAATAGATGCCATAGTCGTGCATTTGTTGCAAAACAACTTCCTCAACGAAGAGCGTTTTGCCCGCAGTTTTGCCCGAGGCAAACACCGCATCAAAAATTGGGGAAAAATCAGAATAGTCAACGAATTAAAATACAGACATATTTCTACCAATAATATCAATTTTGCTCTAACCGAAATCTCCGAAGCCGAATACCAAGACACTTTCCACAAACTAGCCGAACACCATTGGGAAACCATCCGAGAAAGCAATGTACAAAAAAAGAAAAAGAAATGGTGCGATTATTTATTGCGCAAAGGATGGGAAAGCAACTTAGTCTATGAGAAGATGAAGGAGTTATCTTCTTCGACAAGATCAGACTGACACCTCAGTATTTAATTGTAATCCTAGATAATACAATTACTCTTTTTACAACAAATACAATAAAAAGCACTTTGTCACACTGAGCTTGTCGAAGTGCAAACCTCAATTGTCCGAGACACCCGAAACTTCGGGACAGACTGACATCACTTTGTGAAGTGACCGTAGTCAATTGAATAACTCGTCCTGACCAGTTGATTACATCATCGGGCAGAAACTAAAATACTCACTGCATTACCCCCAAAACCAACGGCATTAATCAACACATTCCGAATATTTTTTCTAGGATTAGTCTCAGAAACATAAGGAATGCCAACAAAAGTATTGTGCTGCATCATCATCAGTGCCAATTCAAGACTCAAGATACCGGAAGCACCAAAAGTGTGTCCTATTTTCCATTTGTTGGTAGTAAGCATAGGGAGTTTGTCTTTAAACAATTGTTCTATCGCTTTATACTCCGAAGTGTCTCCTTTTATAGTGCCTGGTGCGTGCATAACAATAGCATCAACCTCATCCAATGGCATGTTTTTCAACGCCATCGCCATCGATTTTTGAAAACAAATCGCTTCGTTTGATATTGAAATATTATGTTCTAATTCGTCTGTGGCATAACCTATTCCCGTGATGTAACCCAAGGCGATTTCCTTTTCTCCAAGTTCCAAGCAAGCCAAAGCTGCTCCTTCGCCAAGTACCATAGTATTTTTGGATTTAGTCAAATCAAAAGCTCGGCAAGGGAACTCTTGTTGTTGTTTGGCATAAATCTTTAAAGCATGCATCTGTGCTAAGGTAAAAGCAGTTAAAGGCGCTTCACTTCCGCCTACTAAAAACTTCGTCGCCATTCCCGATTGCAACCAAGCCACAGCATTCAACACGGCATGCAAAGCAGTAGAACAAGTAATGGAGTGCGAAATTTCGGGACCTTTGCTTTTTAAATCGTGCGCTACCCAAGAGGAAATATTTCCCAAAGTTGTCGTAGGTGACGTCAGGGTCGCTGTTTTACCAGTGGCTATAAATTCGGAATGGTATTTTTCGAACAATTGAGTGGCACCACGAGACGATCCAATATTTATACCAAAATCATCACCTTTATGCCAACCTGCATTTTCAATAGCTTTTCGAGAAGTAAGTATAGCCATTAAAACGGTTTCGTCTAACGCTTTGTACTTACTATCTTCCTTGCGCAACCCATCAATTTCCTTTCTGATTTCAGCCGCAATAGTAGCCACAAATTGGCCTTTACCATTAAAATCTTTTGTAGTAATTAATGTTTTCGGAGAAAGATAATTGTTCCAAATTCCTTCGGGAGTATTTCCTAAGGGAGAAAAAGAAGCGAGAGAAGTTATGGCTATTTTGGTTTTCAATGTTATGCTTTATTTTACCGCAAAGGTCGCAAAGTTTTTCGCAAAGTGCGCAAGGTTTTTT
>NZ_JBKCVI010000013.1:0-7944 GCF_046317795.1 Flavobacterium sp.
CTATCGTTTTCCTTCTTCCATGTTTCGGATAAAATTCCGTCGTCCATTTTATTTTCCCAATTCCCAATAAGCCAATTCATTTTTTCTAATTGTTCGAAGTTTTTTTCCGATTTATTTTGGCAGGAAATAAATAAAACACAAACTACTATAACTATTACATTTTTCATGATAACTTTTTTAAGTGTTACAATACTATGAAAAAAACTTGAAACCTTTAACTTTAAACTTGAAACAAAAAATTGTATTTTTGCACACGAAAAAAAAATAATATGTTAGAAAGATTGCAATATGTAAAACAACGTTTCGACGAAATATCCGATTTGATTATTCAGCCCGATGTTATTTCTGATCAAAAGCGTTATGTACAGTTAAATCAAGAATACAAAGGGCTTAAAGCGCTAATGGAAAAGCGAGAAGAGCTAATTAATGTTACCGGAAATATTGAAGAAGCTAACGAAATTATAGCGGATGGTTCAGATGCAGAAATGGTGGAAATGGCCAAAATGCAATTGGATGAAGCCAAAGACCGTTTACCAGAATTAGAAGAAGAAATCAAATTCATGTTGATACCTAAAGATCCAGAGGATGCCAAAAATGTAATGGTCGAAATTCGTGCGGGGACTGGTGGTGATGAAGCATCCATTTTTGCTGGTGATTTGTTTCGTATGTATACAAAATATTGTGAAAGTCGTGGTTGGAGAACTTCGGTGGTCGATATGAATGAAGGAACTTCGGGCGGTTTCAAAGAGGTAATTTTTGAAGTAACCGGAGAAGATGTTTATGGCACTTTAAAGTTTGAAGCAGGGGTTCACCGTGTACAACGTGTTCCGCAAACCGAAACGCAAGGAAGAGTACATACCTCTGCAGCAACGGTTATGGTGTTGCCCGAAGCGGAAGAATTTGACGTACAAATTGATATGAATGATGTTCGGGTTGATTTTTTCTGTTCTTCTGGACCAGGTGGACAATCGGTGAATACTACTAAATCGGCAGTGCGTTTAACACACATTCCAACGGGATTAGTAGCACAATGTCAAGATCAAAAATCGCAACACAAGAACAAAGACAAAGCACTCGAAGTTTTGCGTTCTCGTTTATACGAACAGGAATTGGCCAAAAAACAAGCCGAAGATGCTACCAAACGAACATCGCAAGTAAGTTCGGGTGACCGTTCAGCAAAAATACGTACCTATAATTATGCACAAGGTCGTGTAACCGATCACCGCATCGGTTTGGATGTTTTTGATATGGATGGTGTGATGAATGGGAAAATTCAAAAATTTGTTGACGAATTACAGTTGGTTAACAATATGGAAAAACTAAAAGAAAGCGAAGTATTTTAATTGAAAATTTGATGTTTTTTTGGAGCAAATGGCTTGGGATTTATCATTTATGGCAATTCCCGCTTTCCGCTACAACCTGCCTGCCGGCAGGCAGGTCTTTTTCTTTTTGTCATCCTGAGCTTGTCGAAGGGACAAAAAGAAAAAGGATTTTCGCTATAATCGGGGCTAAAGGATAAATCATTTGAATATTTGACAACTTTTGGATTTTCTCTTGTCATTGCAGTTCAAAAACTTTAAAGTAACTTTGTCAAACAACTGCATTCTATGACAACACCACAACTTGTTCAGCAAATCAAAGCCAAAAAATCCTTTCTTTGCATTGGTCTCGATGTCGATTTAACTAAAATTCCAACCCATTTATTAGAACTCGAAGACCCCATTTTCGAATTCAACAAAGCCATTATCGATGCCACTCACGATTTGTGTGTTGCCTATAAACCAAACACTGCTTTTTATGAAGCTTATGGTTTAAAAGGTTGGCAATCGCTTGAAAAAACCATTAATTACCTTAACGAAAAGCATCCTGAAATTTTTACCATTGCCGATGCCAAACGAGGCGATATTGGTAACACATCCACTATGTATGCGAAAGCTTTTTTGGAAGATTTGAATTTTGATAGTGTTACCGTTGCACCTTATATGGGGAAAGATAGTGTGGAACCTTTTCTCGATTTTGAAAACAAACACACGATACTTTTAGCATTAACATCCAATGAAGGCGCTTTTGATTTTCAAACCAATCCCGAAGTTTCGGGAGTTAGCGAAGAGCTATATAAAACCGTAATTAAAACTTCCAAAACTTGGAAAAATAGTCAAAATTTGATGTATGTAGTTGGTGCTACCAAAACCGAATATTTTACTGAAATCCGTAAAATCATTCCGAACAGTTTTTTGTTAGTTCCTGGAGTTGGAGCTCAAGGTGGTAGTCTTTCAGAAGTTTGTAAAGTTGGAATGAACGAAGATGTAGGTTTATTAATAAATTCTTCCAGAGGAATTATTTATGCATCTGCTGGAGTAGATTTTGCCCAAAAAGCTCGAGAAGAAGCATTGAAAATCCAACAAGAAATGCAAGAAATTTTGAAATAAAAAAGCCGATGTTATGAGGACACCGGCATTCTTTTAACTAACCTAAACCAATTATAATAAAAAACCAAATTTATTACACCACAAATATACGTGCTCTTTACAAATGTATGTGTTAAGGTTATGTTATACTTATGTTATTGATTTCTAAAATTTTAACTTTTTATTTTAGAATGAGACTTGTCTCAATATTGTTTTTCCGAAAGGAATAAGGGTTACCGTTTCTGTTTTATTGGTTACAATGTTTTTTAAATCAGCTTTAATATTGTTGTTATTAAAAGTTGCCCTATGATTTTCAATAAATTTAAATCGCGTTTTATCTAATGGCTCATAATTTAAATCTTCAAATCCTCTAGCATATTCTTTTCCTTTAATTTGGAGTGAAGAAATTTCTTTTGCATAGAATAAACTTCCATACGAAAAGTAATGCTCCCCTTTACTATCAGTAATCACTTTAACCTCGGTTTTAAATTCAAGTTTAATGTTGTCATTTGTTTTAAATGTTCTTTCTATTATGATATAATCGTCTTCTACTCGATATTTTTCATTGGTTATTATGGATGTTGTCCAACTTGGTTTTCTTATTTTAAGTCTAAATGTTGTAGGTTTATCTAATAGTATTTGAAAATGAAAAGCATTCTCATTGGGGTAATTGGTTTTATTTTCAATCCTGATTTTTGACCCTTTAATTTCGGTTTCTAATACATTTGGCATCAATAAAGTGGCAACCATTGTATTTTCATTTTCTTTCATCCAAGACGATTGTATAAAATAGGGCGAAATTCTTCCTGCATTTGGGTTGCAACAAACTGCCACATCTTGATGCGCGGGAGAATATTTATAACGTGTTTGCTTTCTATCGGGTTCCACTTCACCATTTTTGGTGCCTAACATTTCATAAGAATTATCAGTTTTCAAATAGGCAATACAAGAATGGTTCGGATTTCTAGATCCTTGTGCGGCATTATAAAAAATAGTTTCAATGTCGTCTCCAATGCTAGCATTTCCTGTTTTTTGAAGAAATACGGTATAACTATCTAACAATTCGTGAATAGAGCAATATTCATAACCCGTATGTGTGGCATCTGCAGTTCGTTCAGCAATCCATTCATCGCCAATAGGTCCGCCAGTGGGAGTAGTCGTATTTTTTATTCTTTCGAGGTAAATGGTTAACGCTTTTTGCAAATCCTTATTTTGATAAGCTGCCACGATTAATGGTCGTAAATGTTCGTAGGTATGAACGCCATGCGATTTTAATTTATAGTTTGGATTTAAAATATTAGACAATTGCACATCACATTCTGATTGATATGTTTTAGAAAAATCTTGATATAAAAACAAAGCATATGCGGTATATTTTTTATCTCCGGTAAGTTGATACATTTTATCTAAAACATCGGTGAAGGTCAAACCATGAGAAACACCACCATTAAATTTTTCACCAGATGAAAAAGGACTTGAATTATTAATAGGATAATTGACCATCACATTGTCAACCGCTCGAACTAATGATTTCCAAACTTTTTCATCTTTAATTGCTTCATAGTATGCCAATAAACCGCGATGTAATGTAGCTTTTGACCACAATTCACCATTCTCTGAATTAAAATTATAACGCAGTTCTTTGTCGTAAATTCCTAAATAACCGTCCTCGTCTTGGGTTGCTAAAATCCGTTGAACATATTGATGTACTTTCTCAATTCCAGCTTTGTCATCAACTAAAAACACATTCCGAATATAACCATCCCACCAATTAGATTGCGTTTCGGAGTTCCACCATTTGTATTGATCACTTCCTTCGGCATCACCCGCTTTCAGGTTACCTAAATCTTTCACTTGACTATTTTTATGCAATCTGCCCGAACCATAAATAGGGTCATTAATCAAATCGGGAACCAATTTATCTAAATTTCCTAAATAACCTTCAACGTCCTTTTGCATTTGAGTTTTAAGCCAACCAGTTGGTTTGATGCTGCCAAAAGGTAATGATTGAAATTTTTCTTGTGCGTTTGCCATAAATACTGAAAATAGTAAAAATATTAATATCGATTTCTTCATAATTAATTGTTTATCATTTCAAATTTTAACGTTCCACCAGCCCTAATTTCTCTATAAGTGATGAATGGTTTTGCAATTTTTCTTTCATTCAAAAATCTATTTTCGTTGAATATAGTTTCATTCGAAAAATTGTAAGCATCTATTCTAAAATCTTTTCCATTATCTAAATGAATGACAGCTTTTTTAACTTGTGGACTTCCAAATACAAACTCGCCATTACTAGAATTAACAGGATAAAACCCTAACGTTGACAAAATATACCATGCACTCATTTGACCGCAATCGTCATTCCCAATCATACCATCGGGGGTATTGTTATGAAATTCATTGATGACTTTGTGAATGTATTTATGACCTGTTTTAGGTTCGTTGGAATAGGCATACAAATACAAAATATGATGACTAGGTTCATTGCCATGTGCATATTGCCCAATCATGGCTTCTTGCCCCAGAAACTTGTTCGGATTAGGTGTTTCAATAGTGAAGAAAGTATTTAACTGTTTGGTGAAATTGTCTTTTCCACCTAATAAATTTATCATTCCCTGAACATCATATTGCGCTGGTGTCCAAAAATACTGCCAGGCATTGGCTTCGGTATAATCGCCTGGATTGTTCATTGGTGATGTTGCGGTTAATGGATCAAAAGGCGTTCTGAAATTTCCTTTGGTGTCTTTTCCTCTGAATAATTTTGTTTCGGGGTCAAAGAGGTTTTTATAATAATTTGCTCTTTCATCGAAGGCAATTACATTGGTTTTATCGTTTAGTTTTTTTGCCATTTGACTTACACAATAATCATCAAAACCACTTTCTAATGTTCGTGAAACCGCTTCGTTATCTAATTTATCAAAAGGATAATAACCATACTGATTATACAAATCCCAATTAGAATTAATATGACTTTTGGTAGATGTTTCTACCATGGCTTTCAAAGCATCCTTAGCATCAAAACCTTTAAATCCATTGTTGTAAGCAGATAGTAGCATTGGGATAGCATGGTTGCCAATCATGCAATAATTATCTTGTCCCCAAGCTGTCCAAATGGGCAAAAATCCAGCTGCTTTGTGATGTATCAGCATGGAATTGACAATTCCGTTTACTTTCTCTGGAGCTATGATTTGTAACAGCGGAAAAGCACCTCGATAAATATCCCAAATAGATAGAGTAGAGTAGTATTCCTTGTTTGGAGCTCTATTAATTTTATCATCAGCACCGCGATATTTTCCATCCACATCAGTAATATTGGAAGGTTGTAAAAACAAATGATACAGTGAAGTATAGAAGATTTCTTTTTGCTTTTGCGATGCTTCAATGTCTATTCGATTGAGATAGCTGTTCCAAGCGTTGACATTTTCATTTTTTACTTTTTCAAAATTCCAATGCGGAATTTCGGATTGTAAATTATTTATGGCGCCATCAACCGAAACTGTTGATAAGGCAATTTTGACTTTTAGAATTTTGCTTTCGTTTAAGGTAAAAGACAGATTGAACTTTGGCGCTTTGTCTTTTTTGCCCATTGGGAGTTTTTCTTCTTCGAAAAAAGGAGTATCAAACTCTATGGTAAAAAAGTATTTTCGGGTTACCCAATTTTTGGTTTTGCAATAACCCGAAATAGTATGATTGTTTTCAGTTTTCACATCGCTTTCAAGCACTAAGCTATCCGTTAAAAATCGCAAACCATGTTGTAAATCAACTAGTACATTAGCATTTTTGGTTGGGTAAGTGTATTGATGAAAAGCAACTCTATCCGAGCAAGTCAATTCCACTTTTACATCATCTTTTTTGGTAACGGTATAATAACCCACACTGGCTTTCTCGGTTTCTTTATAATAAGAATTTTGCAGTTTTTTTTTTTGTTTTCGAATAAGGCATTAGCAAAATATCGCCCATTTCACCTATGCCGGTACCACTAAACCGCGTTTGTGAAAACCCCATCAATAAAGTGTCTTTGTATTGATAACCGCTGGTGTGGTTCCAACCTTCATCACGATTGTCTGGTCCGGGTTGCACCATGCCAAAAGGTTTAGAAGGACCTGGAAAAGTATGTCCCGTTCCGTCTGTGCCTATAAATACATTGACATAGTTTGCATTATTTTGTGCGTGACTAAAATGTAAAAGAAGAATTAAAACGAAAATAAGGAAGTTCTTAATTTTGGTTTGCATAATTCTGAATTAGATATAAACTCAAAATTAGGATATTTTTAAATAATAAAAATACATTTAAGTATAAATTACTTTTTATCCTGAGCCGCAAATACTTTTTTTAACAAACTTGAACTCCTAGAATTCAAATTAGTTCTAATCTCTTTTTCTTCAACCGCAATCATTTTAAAAACACCTTCTAACGCTTTGTTGGTGGTATAATCGGTTAAATCGGGATTGACTTTGCTTACTAATGGAATGCTATTGTATTTTTTGATGATACTTGCCCAAACTTTATCGGCGCCTACTTTAGCAAAAGAACTTTGAATAACAGGATTAAATTTGGTGTACAATGCAGTACTAGTTGAAGTTTGAAGATAGTTTGTTGCTGCGCTTTCATTTCCCATGAGTATGTTTTTAGCATCGTTAAAACTGATATTCTTCACAGCATCCATAAAAATTGGTGTTGCCTCTTTTACGGCATCTTCGGCAGCGCGGTTCAGCATCAAAATCCCTTCATCAGCAAGTGAGCCAAGTCCCATTTTTCGCAATGTTTTATCCACTTTTTGCAATTCTTCGGGCAAAAGAATTTTAACTAATTCGTTTTTGTAGAAACCATCTTCGGCAGTCAATTTGGTAACTTGTTTGGTAATACCGTTATTTAAAGCTTCTTTCAATCCTTTGGAAATATCGGTAGAATTTAAAACAGAACTACTACTGGGAAGTTTTGTTGGA
The DNA here is from genome assembly GCF_046317795.1 of Flavobacterium sp. Taxonomy (GTDB): domain Bacteria; phylum Bacteroidota; class Bacteroidia; order Flavobacteriales; family Flavobacteriaceae; genus Flavobacterium. Next base: position 7,359 of record NZ_JBKCVI010000013.1, read on the forward strand.
ATAACTTTTTTGACTTGATCTGGTAGTTTTATTTGAGCAAAACCTAGGAAAGGAATTAACAGAAGCAGCGTTATTATTGTTTTCATATTTTATTTTTTTATACTAAATATCAAAAATTAAGCCAGTTGTTTTTTGCAAAACTACTATTATGTTATTATTAACCAGAGTCTTTTTTTTGATGTGTTTTATTTTTATGTTTTCTACGAAATCGTTGTAACAATTTTTATTTATTGCGTAAATTGCGCACTCAAAATTTTCATATTCGCAAAATGGAACCACAAATACCTTACATACCTAAAAATAAAGTTAGAATTGTTACTGCTGCTTCTCTTTTTGATGGACATGATGCCGCTATTAATATCATGCGTCGCATTATTCAAGCTACCGGAGTTGAAGTCATTCACTTGGGGCACGACCGTAGTGTGGAAGAAGTAGTGAATACTGCCATACAAGAAGATGCCAATGCCATTGCTATGACTTCCTATCAAGGTGGTCACAATGAGTATTTCAAGTATATGCATGACTTATTGAAAGAAAAAGGTGCTGGACACATCAAAATATTTGGTGGTGGCGGTGGTGTTATTTT
>NZ_JBKCVI010000014.1:0-3464 GCF_046317795.1 Flavobacterium sp.
CAATGATATTAAGATGCTTTTGGTTCAGCAGGTAAAAATGTACTTAACCATTCCATCGCTTCCTGTTCTGATGCGAAAAATCGCGTAGGTACTTTGGGTCTTACGATTCTGATAAAAAAATTGGCCATGATTCTTTGAGCCAGCGAGGTTGACAACATAGCAATTACCGAGCAATGTTGTGTGACTTCCTCACTTCCATTGTATTCACGTGAAGCTTTGTCCTGATTTGTAAATGAAGCACTTGTCAGGTAAATGGGTGATCTTTCCCAAGGCGAAAGTTTTCGCGACTCCTGAAAAATATATTTTGAATCTTGTAAAGTAAGGTATACATCCTTGTAATTGATTTGCGTAATGCCATTGGCATGGTAAATCACTTCACATTGAGGCAAATCCAGTTTTTGGGGTAGATGCATATTCAAATATATGTTATGCAAAGCATAAAAAAAAGTCCGACCAAATCGGCCGGACTTTTCAAAATACTTTAAAAATCAGATCAATAATAAACCAAACGGTTCACCTTTGAAATGTATTTCGCAAGACGCATGACTTGTTTGGTGTAACCATATTCATTATCGTACCAAACATAGAGCACAATGTTTTTTCCATCTCCTGAAACAATTGTGGCATTGCTGTCATAAATTGATGGTGCAGAAGTTCCCACAATATCAGAAGAAACTAACTCATTATTTAATGAATATTTAATTTGTTCTACCAATTCTCCTTCCAAAGCATAGCTTCTCATGATAGCATTAATATTTTCCAATGAAGTTTCTTTGCTAACTTCTAAATTCAAAACCACTAAAGAACCATTTGGAACAGGTACCCGAATAGCATTGGAAGTCAATTTCCCCGTCAAACTCGGTAACGCTTTGGCAACAGCACTTCCGGCACCAGTTTCTGTAATTACCATATTTAGAGCAGCGGCACGACCACGACGGTATTTTTTGTGCATGTTATCTACTAAGTTTTGGTCATTGGTATAGGCGTGAATGGTTTCTAAATGTCCTTTCACCACGCCAAGAGTATCTTCTACAGCTTTTAGTATGGGTGTGATTGCATTGGTTGTGCATGATGCTGCAGAAAAAATTACCACTTCATCTGGATTGTATTCGTTATGATTTACACCATAAACAATATTTGGAACTCCTTTTCCTGGCGCTGTCAATAGTACTTTGTCAACACCTTTTGAAACTAAATGACGCTTCAATGCTTCTTCAGTAGTAAAAGCACCTGTATTGTCAATCAGTAAAGCATTTTCAATACCATATTTTGTATAGTCAATTTCTTCTGGTGCATTTGCTGTAATAATATGAACAGTAGTACCATTTATTATCAAAGCATTATTGGCTACATCGGCTTGCACGGAACCTTCAAAATCACCATGAATTGAGTCATAACGTAATAATGAAGCTCTTTTTTCTAAAGAAACAGCATCATTTTTATCACGAGTTACAATTGCCCGAAGTCGTAATTGCTGTCCTTTGCCAATTTTACTCATCATTTCTCTTGCAAGCAATCGACCAATTCGCCCAAAACCGTACAGCACCACATCTTTTGGTTTTATGTCCTTCGAATTTTTAGCATTTTTAAGTTTATCAATGACAAACGCTCTGCAATCATGGTATTTATTATCTTCTAAATGGTATTCATAAGTCAATTTTCCAATGTCAATTCGGGATGGCGGTAAATCAAGATTTTCAATAGCTCTCGCAATTTCTACAGTATCAAAAACATTAATTGGTTTTTGAACAAACTCGCCAGCATATTCATGAAGATTCATGATGTCACTCACATTTCTATCGATTAATTGATTTCTGAAAAGCATCAATTCGATGGATTTGTCGTACCATAAATCGCTGATAATTTTAATGAATTCCACGGCAGCTTTACGTCTGTCGGCTTGGAATGATAATTCCTTTTCGTATAAAGTAGTACTGTTCATAAAAAGAGAAAAAGTTTTAGTTGTGTTTTTATGCTGTTCCGAAGCTTCAGGATATTTCAGAATCGTATTAATTTGGCGCAAAAGTATAAAATTGAAGTGTTTCACGAAAACGATTTCGTAACTTTTTTTCATAAAAAAAACCAATCCATTTTTTGGATTGGCTTTAAAGAAAAAAGTAAGATGAATTATAAGATAACTTGCATGACCTGACCGTTTCTATTAATCATTTGAATGCTAACATTTTGATTTTCGTCATTCTTGTTTAAATAACTTGAAATACTTTCCACATCGGTAGCTTTTACTCCATTAACAGACAAAATAATTCCGCCTCTAAGTTGTTCAGAATAGGGTTTTAAATTTTCATTATTAATTTCTTTAATGCGAACACCATAATCTATTTTATATCTCTTTTTATCAGATGAATCAATGTTTTCTAATTCCAATCCTTTATATTCTGTATTTAAAACATCATTCTTTATTAAAGTTACCGAAGCTGTTTTTGTCTCACCATCTCTTACAAAAGTAACTTCAACCTTGTCATTTGGTCTTTTGGTATTGATATAGCCCGAAAGTTCAGCATAAGAATTGATTTTTTGAGTATCTAATTTTTTAATTACATCTCCCTTTTTTAAACCTGCTTTTTCAGCACCAGAATTTTTTGTCACTTTCCCAATATAGAATCCTTCGGCGTCTTCTAATCCAAGTTCTTTTGATATTTTACTGTTTAGTTCATTCCCTTCTATACCAAGAATTCCTCTTTGAACACCACCAAACTCCATGATGTCTTCAATGATTTTTCTTGTAATGTTTGAAGGAACCGCAAATGAATAGCCAGCATAACTTCTGTTGGAGAAGATATCATCGTGTTAATACCAATTAATTCGCCACGAGTATTAACTAATGCACCACCAGAATTTCCTGGGTTCACAGCAGCATCTGTTTGTATAAAAGATTGAATTCCTTTTGTGTCAACGCTTCTGGCTTTTGCCGAAACAATCCCTGCTGTTACGGTTGAAGTTAAATTATAGGGATTACCAACCGCCAAAACCCATTCGCCTACTTTTACAGTATCTGAATCGGCAAAGGTAGCATAGGGTAATTTTTCGTCTGCATTAATTTTTAATAAAGCAATATCCATTTTAGAATCAGTACCAATGAGTTTTGCTTTATACGATTTATTGTTATTTAATGTAACTTCAAGTTCTGTGGCATCTTTTATCACGTGATTATTGGTTACAATATAACCATCTTCAGAAATAATTACACCCGAACCAGTGCCAACTTGTTCTTGTTGTTGACCGCCACGAATTCCATAGATATATTCCATTATAGGATTAGAAACCGTTCTAATAGAAACATTTTTTACGTGTACCACAGTGTTAACGGCATTTTCGGCAGCAACTGTAAAATCAACTGCTTCACCAGATAAACCTACTGTTCTGTTGTAATTTGACGACGCCATAGATACAATCGAATTGCGACTGTCCTTTCCTTCAATAAATAATTTGTAAGCGCCAAGTGT
>NZ_JBKCVI010000015.1:0-12109 GCF_046317795.1 Flavobacterium sp.
TTTTGGTTTTTGGTTAGTTCCAATTTATTTCCCAGTCCAAAACCAATAGCACCAAAACCTTCGCTACTCCCGAAGCTTCGGGACTGTTTGACAAAAAGCTTCAAATGTTCTTCGTTTTGACCAATTCCTTTAGCATAACCAGTGTCTTTTACTCCTTTTGTCAAAAAAACAGGCGTCATATTTTGCGGTCCAAAAGGTTCGAATTGGTTCAATAAACGAATTAATTTTTCGTTAATATCGGATAACTCCATTTCTACATCAGCCGATATTTCAGGAATTAACAAATCAGGATGAATAGTTTGCTCAACAACACGTTCAAAAGCTTCTTTAAAAGCAGTATAATTTTCTTCTTTCAACGTCATTCCTGCGGCATACATGTGTCCGCCAAATTGTTCGAGATGTTCCGCACAAGCTTCCAAAGCATTATAAACATCAAAATCTTTTACAGAACGAGCCGAAGCAGCCAGTTTATCACCACTTTTGGTAAAGACAATCGTTGGTCGATAATACGTTTCTGTCAATCTTGACGCTACAATTCCAATAACCCCTTTGTGCCAATTCTCTTGATAAACTACAGTTGTAAATCGATTTGTTTCGTTATTTTCTTCAATTTGGGAAAGCGCTTCTACTGTAATTTGCTTGTCCAAATCCTTTCTATCTGAGTTGTGTTGTTCAATTTCGGAAGCGAAAATTTCGGCTTGGTCCAAGTCATATTCCGTTAGTAAAGCAACCGCTTCGTTGCCGTGCTTTATTCTTCCGGCAGCGTTAATTCGAGGTGCAATGATAAAAACAACATCGGTAATGGTCAAAACTTTTTTCTTCAAATTCTGAATTAGCGCTTTTATTCCTGGTCTTGGATTGGTGTTGATCACTTCCAATCCAAACTTAGCCAACACGCGATTTTCACCCGTAATCGGAACAATATCGGCAGCAATTGCAGTCGCAACCAAATCGAGATAAATGAGTAAATCGTCAATAGTTTGATTTCTATTTTGTGCCAATGCTTGAATAAGTTTAAACCCAACACCACAACCGCACAATTCATCATAAGGATAGCTGCAATCTCCCCTTTTTGGATCTAAAACAGCAATGGCTTTTGGCAACATATCACCTGGACGATGGTGATCACAAATTATAAAATCGATGTTTCGTTCATTAGCATAAGCAACGTGGTCAACCGATTTAATACCACAATCCAGCGCAATAATCAGGGTAAATTCATTGTCTTCGGCAAAGTCAATTCCTTTATACGAAATCCCATAACCTTCATCATAACGGTCGGGAATGTATGTCGCAACATTAGGATAAAAACTTTTTAAATAGGAGGAAACCAATGAAACAGCTGTTGTTCCATCAACATCATAATCGCCAAAGACCAAAATATTTTCACCATCAGCAATTGCCTTTTCAATGCGAGAAACGGCTTTTTCCATATCTTTCATCAGATACGGATCGTGCAAATCGGCTAAACTCGGACGAAAAAATTGTCGTGCTTGGTCAAAGGTTTCAATGCCTCGCTGCACCAAAAGAGTAGCAATAATCTCATTGATTTGAAGTTCGTTTTGTAGTTTTTGAACTTTCTCTTTTTCTGGCTTCGATTTTAATGTCCAACGCATAGTTTAATTATGAATTAAAAATTATGAATTATGTTTTTATGGCGTGTAAAAGTTTGACAAATGTATAAAAATGAATTGAAAATTAAATGGTTGAATTTAATTGTTACTTCAAACTCTTTCCTCCAACAACCACTACTATTTCTCCTTTCGGAGCTTTTTCTTCAAAGTGTTTTAAAACGTCGCTGGCTGTTCCGCGAATGGTTTCTTCGTGTAACTTGGACAATTCTCTAGAGACGGAAACAAGTCTTTCAGCTCCAAAATAGTGCACAAACTCCGCTAATGTTTTGACTAATTTGTGTGGCGAAACATAGAAAATCATGGTTCTCGTTTCTTCAGCCAATGCTAAATATCGTGTTTGTCTTCCTTTCTTCTCAGGTAAAAAACCTTCAAAAATAAATCTATCATTAGGCAAACCACTATTCACTAAAGCGGGAACAAAAGCGGTGGCACCAGGCAAGCAATCGACTTCAATATTGTTTTCGACACAAGCACGAGTCAATAAAAATCCTGGATCAGAAATCGCTGGTGTACCCGCGTCTGAAATAAGTGCAATGGTTTCGCCAGCTTGTAATCGTTTGATTAAATTCTCCACCGTTTTATGCTCGTTATGCATGTGGTGACTGTGCATGTGGGTAGCAATTTCAAAATGTTTGAGGAGTTTTCCGCTAGTGCGTGTGTCTTCCGCCAAAATCAAATCGGCTTCGTTCAAAACTTTAATCGCTCTGAAAGTCATGTCATCCAAATTGCCAATGGGCGTGGGAACAATATATAATTTTGACATAAAAGCAAACACAGATTACACAGATTTTCACAGATTTATTGGTTTAAATCCATTAGATTAGTAATGTTATTAGTTAAATTTTTTCTCTACAATTTCCATAAATCTTTCGAGATAATCTTCTTTTCCAACCCAATAGTTGTAATCCGGTATTACCATTTCGTTGATGAAGTTTTTGGCCTCTTCAAAAGTGTCAAACGTATTTAATTGAGAAATCACACGATTAAAATCTTCATTGCTTTCGCCAAACAAATTATTCACAAAAGCAACTCTATCATTCAATCCAATTTCAATTGATTTTGATGAAACTGATTTTTCTTCATTTTCCTTGTTTGTTTGTTTCTTCTGTTGGCTTGCATTCGGGTCAGCTGAAAACAAAGACACTTCATCAGGTTTTACAAAAACCGTATCGGCATAATTTTCGCCCAGTAATTCTTCAAAAGATACTTGCTTGGCTTCAGGTTTCACTTCTGAAGCTAGTTCTGCTGGTTCGATTTGCTCTTCCTCTTCTACTTCCAATTCAAAAATAGGTTTAAAAACTGGCTCTTCTTCATCAACTTCTGGTTCAATTACAATTTCTTCTTCTGATGATTCTTCGTCTTCAAAAACAGTTTCGGGCGTTTCTTCGTCTTCATCAGCTTGTATCAATTCTTCTTCAACTATTTCTGGTTCGGTTGCAAGAACTACTTCAGCAATTGGCTCAACATCTCCTGATGGTGTAGTGTTTTCTTTAGATTGATCTAATTTTTCTTCTAAATCGTCTTGGGTTACATCTGATTTTATGGACTCAAAATTATCTTGATAAAACTTTAAAACAGAAAGTGTTTCATATAATTTTTGGGTTTCTTTATACAACTGATCAACTTCCGATTTGTTTTTAAGTTTTAAAATTCGGTGCGCAATGCTGATTAACTCGGATTCTAATCTTTTTTTCATAAGTTTAAAAATTATAGTGAAAGGCGTTTCTTTTTTAATAAATTTGTTTGCGTTACAAAGTAACAAAACTAATCAAATTTTAAAGGTTGAAAATTACAAAATGTTTCTCGAAAATACAGTAAATCATAAAGAACAATTTGGATGGATTGAAGTCATCTGCGGTTCAATGTTTTCGGGAAAAACCGAAGAACTCATTCGCCGATTGAGAAGAGCTCAATTTGCCAAACAAAGAGTGGAAATTTTCAAACCTACCATCGATACTCGTTATCATGATGAAATGGTTGTTTCTCATGATTCTAATGAAATTCGTTCTACACCAGTTCCTGCTGCTGCCAATATTCGGATTTTGGCACAAGCATGTGATGTTGTAGGCATTGACGAAGCGCAGTTTTTTGATGACGAAATTATATCCGTTTGTAATGATTTAGCCAATTCAGGCATTCGAGTAATTGTTGCCGGTTTAGACATGGATTTTAAAGGAAATCCTTTTGGGCCAATGCCAGCATTGATGGCCACTGCTGAGTATGTTACCAAAGTTCACGCTGTTTGCACTCGCACCGGGAATTTAGCAAACTATAGTTTTAGAAAAACTGATAACGACAAACTGGTCATGCTGGGTGAAACCGAAGAATATGAACCGTTGAGTCGAGCTGCTTATTTTTATGCGATGGAAAAGAATGAGGAAAAATAACTTTTATAAGTTAAAAAAACTTTTTAGATATATGGGGTTATAAAAAATTTGAATTTCAAATCAATCTAAAAAAATCTTGAAAATTTATAAATTTTTGTTCTATTTTTTAACTATTTGGTTCTAAACAAGAACTAAACGGTAAATTATAAAAGAAAATATTGGTTATAAAGTCAGAAAAGTTACAGAACTGAAAGGTTTCACAAAGGATTATATGGTGGGAAAACTAGAAATGTCCGAACGTGCTTAAAGCAAAATAGAGATCAACGAGATCAAACTTGATAGGGGTAGAATTGAATAAAGTTCAAAAATCCTTGATGTAGAAACATTTGATTTAATTTCCTTTGATGATAATTTGGTTTTTTTATAATTGTTCGCAATCAGGAAAATTTCAAACTTTCAACAACAACTTCTCTACCTTACTCATGAAAAGCTTCAACTATAGAATAAATCATCTTGAAAAAGAAGTGTTGTTTTTAATGAGAAATGCTCCAAAAAAATTTAATTTTTTAAGATGTACGGATATATTTTATATATTTGTACGTATAATTTAAATTCTAAATTTGTTATGGACACTAAACTCACCTTGAAATTGGATAAAAACGTAATTGAAAAAGCTAAAGTTTATGCTGCTAAACAGAAAATTAGTATTTCTTTTATTGTTGAAAATTATCTAAATGCCATTACCTCAACGGAAAAATCAGAGGCAAAAGATGAAATTAAAATATCTGAATTTGTTAAAAGTATTTCTGTTGGCAATGGAGAAATTCCAGTCGATTTTGATTACAAAAAAGCCCGTCAAGATCATTTAATTGAAAAATATAAATAATGAAAAAAATATTTATAGATACCAATGTATTAATTGATTTGATCGACAAAAGAGTTCCTTATTATAATGATGTTGCAATAATTTCAACTTTAGCAGAACAACAAAAACTTAGGATAGCAGCATCTTCACTTTCATTTGTAAACACTTATTATGTGCTTTCTAAAAAGCTTGACAATAAACTTGTAATTAATTCTTTAATGAAATACAGGCTGATATGTGAAGTGTCAAATATTGATAAAATTATTATTGATAAAAGTTTAATTTCAAATTTCAACGATTTTGAAGATGCCGTTCAACATTATAGCGCTTTGTATGACAAATGTGACATTCTCATTACTAGAAATAAAAAAGATTTCAAAAATTCTGAAATTCCTGTAATGACTCCATCAGAATTTTTAGTATCGATAAATAAACTATAATAACCTTGACACTAACCATTAGAAATATTGTTCCCATCATCAAAGCCAATTGGATTGGTCAAAATGATGTAGCCATTATCGATTATATTTCTATTGACAGCCGTTCGTTACAAAATGACGAAAACACTTTATTTTTTGCGCTTTCTGGACCCAACCATGATGGGCATCAATATATAGAAGAGCTAATTAGTAAAGGTACTCAATATTTTGTAGTCACTAGAATTCCTGAAGATGTAAAAGAAAAAGGAAATTTTTTGGTAGTTGAAAATACCCTTGAGGCATTACAAAAATTTGCTGCTTATTACCGCAGTTTATTCGATTTCCCAATAATTGGAATTACAGGTAGCAACGGAAAAACCATTATCAAAGAGTGGTTGAATTTCTTATTAAGTCCCGATTATAATATTATTCGAAGTCCAAAAAGTTACAACTCACAAGTGGGTGTGCCACTTTCTATTTTAGGCATTAAAGAAAAACATAATTTAGGAATATTTGAAGCCGGAATTTCCACTACCAATGAAATGGAAAAACTGCAAAAAATCATTCAACCCACCATAGGAATATTATCAAACATTGGTTCTGCACACGACGAAGGTTTTCAAAGTGTTGCCGAAAAAATAAAAGAAAAACTAAAACTTTTCACTTCAGTAAAAGTGCTGATTTTGAACAAAAATAAAAGCATAAGTGCTTTTGTTAACCCAAAAATTAAAACCTTCAGTTGGTGTTCAGACGATAAAAGTGCGGATGTTTATATTACTAAAAAAAACACCGATGAATTGACTGTATTGTGTGTAACGTATCAAGAAGATACTTTCACAATTACCATTCCTTTTCATGATCAAGCTTCGATTGAAAATGCCATTCATTGTATGATGGTGATGCTTTATTTTGGATACAACCAAAAAGTTATTCAAACCCGAATGGCGCAATTGTATCCAGTAGAAATGCGTTTAAAAGTTAAAAATGGAATCAACAATACTACAATTATTGATGACAGCTACAGTTCTGATTTTCAATCGTTGAAGATTGCTTTAGACTTTTTAGAAAATCAAAAACAACATAAAAAGAAAACTGTTATTCTATCCGATATTTTTCAAAGCGGATTGAATAATGAAGAATTATACTCACAGGTTTCACAATTAATTATTTCCAATAAAATTAATCGAGTTATTGGCGTTGGCGAAACAATTTCGCAGTATAAAAACAAGTTCATTAATTGTATAGCTTTCAAAAATATAGATGATTTTATTACTTCTTTTGAGAACTTGAATTTTGAAAACGAAACCATACTCATAAAAGGGGCGCGCGATTTTCACTTTGAAGAAATCGTTTCCATGCTCGAAGAAAAAACACATGAAACGGTTTTAGAAATTAACCTGAATGCTATCAGTCATAACCTCAATTTCTACAAATCAAAACTAGCTCCAAAAACCAAAATGATGGTCATGGTCAAAGCATTTGGCTATGGTAATGGAGGTTTTGAAATAGCGAAGTTACTCGAACATCACAAAGTGGATTATTTGGGTGTGGCTTTTGCCGATGAAGGCATTTCTTTAAAAAGTGCTGGAATTACAGTTCCAATAATGGTTTTAAATCCAGAAAGTACCAGTTTTTCTGCCCTAATTCAACATCAATTAGAACCCGAAATATATTCGATAAAAGGACTAAAAGCATTCTTAAAAATTGCCGAACAAAAGAAACTGAAATACTTTCCTATTCATATTAAATTAGATACTGGAATGCATCGGTTGGGTTTTGAAGAAGAAAATTTAACCGAATTAATTCAAACTTTAAAAGGGAATGAAACGGTACAAATCAAAAGTATTTTATCTCACATGGCAACTAGCGATGATTTGAAACACGATGCCTTTTCAAAATCGCAAATCGCTTTGTTTGAAAAATTGTCTTCTCAATTGCAAACATCATTAAACATCAAACCTATTCGTCATATTTTAAACACCTCTGGAATTACTAATTATCCCGAAGCACAATACGACATGGTTCGTTTAGGCATTGGTTTATATGGAATTTCTAATGACTATGAAGAGCAAAAAGAATTAGAAAATGTTGGCACGTTGAAATCTATCATTTCCCAAATTAGAACTATTGAAAAGGGAGAAAGTGTGGGTTATGGTCGAAGATTCATTGCAGAAAAGGAAACTATAATCGCTACGATTCCTATAGGTTATGCGGATGGAATTCGAAGAAGTTGGGGACATGGTGTTGGCTATGTGGTTATCAATAATATACAAGCCAAAATTATTGGTAGCATTTGCATGGATATGTTGATGGTTGATGTTACCAATATTGATTGCAAAGAAGGTCAAACTGTTATTGTTTTCGGAGAAAACCCTACGGTTAACTTCATGGCTAAACAGCTCAATACAATTCCGTATGAAATTTTGACGAGTATTTCGCAACGAGTAAAGCGCGTTTTTTTTAGAGAATAATTTTTTTTTTGAACTATTTAAAATTTTATTATTTTAGTGCTCTATTAACCAAATAAAAACAAAACAAATATGGGAATGATTTCAGAATTTAAAGACTTTATTGCAAAAGGTAATGCCATGGATTTGGCGGTAGGAGTTATTATTGGAGCAGCATTTGGCGCTATTGTAAATTCATTAGTAGCCGATGTGATTACGCCAGCATTATTAAATCCAGCCCTCAAAGCGGCACAAGTAGAAAACTTAGCCGATTTAAAAACAGGAGGCGGAATTCTTTACGGAAAATTCCTTGCTGCTGTAATCAGTTTTCTTGTTATTGCTTTTGTAATTTTCATCATGGTAAAAGGAATAAATAGCATGAAGAAAAAAGAAGAAGCTGCTCCAGCCGGCCCAACACAAGAAGAATTGCTTACTCAAATCAGAGATTTATTAAAAAAATAATACCGCTACATAGCATATTCTATTTTAACCCTGAACTCGTTTCAGGGTCTTTTTTTTATATTTGGAGCACGGCATCCGTTTAATCAGGAAGTATCCTCCCGCTATCCGCTATATCTTTTTTTTCAAAAAAGGCTCTTATCGGGGCTAGTGAGAACCTATCTGCATTTCCTTCTTTTTTCTTTTTTCTATTCTCTTTTTTCTATATTCTATTCTCTTTTTTCTACCTACTTTTGTACTTCAAAAATAAATAGATAAAAATATGAAAGTTGCTGTTGTTGGCGCAACCGGAATGGTTGGCGAAGTAATGCTTACAGTTTTAGCCGAAAGAAATTTTCCGGTGACAGAATTAATTCCTGTGGCTTCCGAAAAATCGGTTGGAAAAGAAATTGAATTCAAAGGAAATAAATACAAAGTTGTTGGTTTGCAAACCGCTGTGGATAGGAAAGCCGATATTGCATTGTTTTCAGCTGGTGGCGAAACTTCGTTAGAATGGGCTCCAAAATTCGCTGCAGCAGGAACAACAGTAATCGACAATTCATCGGCTTGGCGAATGGATCCGAGTAAAAAATTAATCGTACCCGAAATCAATGCTTCCGAATTAACCAAAAACGATAAAATCATCGCCAATCCCAACTGTTCCACCATTCAAATGGTAATGGTTTTAGCGCCATTGCACAAAAAATACAACATCAAACGTGTTATCGTTTCTACGTATCAATCCATCACTGGAACTGGTGTAAAAGCAGTGCAACAATTGGAAAATGAATATGCCGGAGTTCAAGGCGAAATGGCTTATAAATATCAAATTCATAGAAATGCCATTCCACAATGCGACAGCTTTGAAGCTAACGGGTACACCAAAGAAGAGATGAAATTGGTGCGTGAAACCCAAAAAATTATTGGCGATAAATCAATCGCAGTAACAGCAACCGCAATAAGAATTCCAGTGGTTGGCGGACATAGCGAGGCAGTAAATGTCGAATTTTCGAATGATTTTGACATCAATGAAATTCGAAACATTCTACACCACACTGATGGTGTTACAGTTCAAGATAATACCGACACCTATACGTATCCGATGCCATTGTATGCGCAAGGTAAAGACGATGTGTTTGTGGGTAGAATTCGCCGTGATGAAAGTCAGCCGAACTCATTAAACATGTGGATTGTTTCTGATAATTTAAGAAAAGGCGCTGCGACTAATACCATACAAATTGCAGAATACTTAGTGGCAAATAAATTGATATAGATTTTTTTTCAACACAAATTAATTCGTGTATATCTGTAGCTAACTTTTTTAAAGGAAGTAATTGTTGGCTTTTTGCAAATCCTAAAATTTGTTAAAATCGAACGTTTTTTTTTTTTTTAATGGTTACCTTTGTTGGGATGAAAAGAAAATTAAATTTGTCAAATGCGTTCCTCGGATTGTTAGTATTGTTTTCAATACTTTTTCAATCTCTTCACGCTATTGAGCATTTAGCCAAACAGTTTTCCGAAGGTAGTTGTTATCATAAATATTCTGATAAAGCAACTTTAAATCACAGTCATTACTGGGAAAAATGTCATGTCTGCGAATTTGCATATAGTAACTTTACTGAAATAAAATTTGCTGAAATATCTTTTTTAAAAAAACCCATTTTTTGTCAACTTTCATTTTATCACTCAAAAGATAAAATAACTTGCTACTCTGGAAGTAGTTTCTCGCTGCGTGGCCCGCCAATTGTTTAAATTTTCTTCACATAGGATTAGTGTTTACGAATTAGAAAACAATAAAAATGCAAAAATTCAGTTTGTTTTTTTGTTTATTGTGTTTTGGTAATGTTTATAGTCAAAACACCGTAAACGGAAAAATAGTTGATGAAAATGAGAAGGCATTAGAAAAAAGTCATATCCATATTTCGTCAAAAACAACCAACAGTAAAAAAGATGGTTCTTATAGCATTCACAATATTCCAAATGGATCTACAAAGGTTTTAATAACTTATGTTGGATATAAACCCATTGATACTATAATTGAAATTAGTGGCAATCTTGAGTTAAATTTTAAGATGATACAAAAGAGCGAACAATTAGAGGAAATTGTTGTAAAACACAAAGACAATTATTTTAATCACTCCGTATCAGAACAAAAAATTAAAGAGAAAACCATTGAAAAATATAGTAGTCAGTCACTTGGTAATGTGCTTAAGGAAGTTTCGGGAATTTCAGTTTTAAAAACTGGGAGCACTATTGTAAAACCTATAATTAACGGGTTGCACAGTAATCGAGTTCCTATTTACAATAACAATGTAAAACTGGAAGATCAACAATGGGGAACGGAACATGCACCAAACTTTGATGTGAATGCAGCTGGAAAAATAACCGTTTTAAAAGGCGCATCTGGTTTGCAATATGGTGGCGATGCCATTGGCGGAATTGTAATTATAGAACCTTTCAGCACAAAAAAAGACACTCTTTTTGGAAAAACCATTATGACAATGGAATCCAATGGTCGTGGCGGAACCATTTCGTCTAGTTTACACAAAGGAAATTTTTGCGACTGGAGTTGGAATGCGCAAGGAAGTTTCAAATATTTTGGTGACCGAGAATCACCCGATTACATTTTGTCCAATACCGGAAACCGTGAAGCCAATTTTTCTGGCGACGTAAAATATATTGGCAAAAAGTTCGATTTTTCTGCCTATTACAGTTTGTACAATGCAACCATAGGAATTTTGAGTGCTTCTCACATTGGGAATGTCAACGACTTATACAACTCTATAAATAACGAAAGTCCGGCTGTGATTGAAAATTTTACTTATGCTATTGGAAATCCAAAACAAAGAGTACAACACCATTTAGCGAAGCTGAATTACAATTATTACATCAAAGATGGCGAGTCTATTGGTTTGCAATATGCTTTTCAATTCAATAATCGAAAAGAATTTGATTTGCGAACCGGAGTTTCAGATTCTAGAGCAGCTTTAGATTTAAACTTGATGACGCATACTTTTAATGCCGATTATAAATTGAGCATTGACACTTGGGATTTTAAATCAGGAATTATGGGTTTGTTCCAAAATAATTCGGCAAATCCCAATACTGGTGTTCGTCCGTTAATTCCAAGTTATAATAAGTTTGATGCCGGAGTTTATGCTATTGTTGACAATCATATTTCGGATGATTTTTCGGTAGAAGCTGGAATTCGATATGATTTTTCAACGATTGAAGCGACGAAATATTATCTGAAATCACGTTGGAACGAACGAAATTACAGTCCAGAATTTAACAATTTTATTGAAGGAGATTTTGGAACACAATGGTTGACCAAACCAACGTTTACTTTCCACAATTTTTCTGCAAGTGTTGGAACGCAATATTCCTTTGGAAACGAATATGAATGGTATTTCAATATCAGTCGTGCTGTAAGAAATCCGAATCCTTCTGAATTTTTTAGTGATGGATTGCATCATTCGAGTGGTATGATTGAATTGGGCGATTTGCGTTTGAAACAAGAAAAGTCGAATAAAATCAGTACTTCTTTGCAAAAACAATGGAAGAATTTCAAGGTAAACATCAATCCGTTTTTGAATTACATCGAAGATTATATGTTTTTGAAACCCGTTGGCTTTGAAACTACTATTCGCGGCGCTTTTCCAGTTTGGGAATACCAACAAATCAATGCATTGTTGACTGGAATTGATTTGAATTCGGAATGGCAAATCAGTGAACATTGGCAACATCGTTTGCTTTTATCGTATGTAAACGGAAAAGATAAAACCAATGACGATTTTATTATCGATATGCCTCCGTTGAACATCAACAACCGAATTTCGTTCAACAAAAAAGATTGGAACAATTTGACACTCGAACTGCAGAGCGAAATGGTTTTTAGACAAACCCAATTCCCAAACAACAATTTTATTACGAATATTATTGTGGATGGCGAGTTAACTCCTGTAGAAGTGGATATTAG
>NZ_JBKCVI010000016.1:0-21567 GCF_046317795.1 Flavobacterium sp.
TCACCAAGATGTTGATTAATTTGCTTAGCCCAAGGACTTTTGTTAAAATAGTTGCGTTGAAAATCTACTAATTCTTCTTCAATATCAATAGTATCAATAGTGCCATTTTCGGCTAAACCTTCAGCTAGACAAAGTGTGGCATAACCTGTATATGTGCCTACTTCAAGAATGGTTGTTGGATGAATAATTTTCGAAAGCATACTCAAAACCCTGCCTTGAAAATGACCACTCAACATGCGTGGTTGCAAAATTTTTTGATGGGTTTCTTTATTCAATTGTGCCAATAATTCGGGTTCATTTTCGGAATGATTGGTTACATAAGTGTCTAATTCGTCGGAAATGAAGTTCATTTTTTTATTTTGAATTTAAAAGTATTTTTTTTAATTTTTTAGGATTTTGAAGGTTATTCCAAAATAAATAAACAACAATTTCTGTTGGCTTAACTTTGTAAAAGAAACTCACATTTTCGTGAATAAAACCTTTTCTAAAATCGGGATTAAATTCCCATTTCTCAAAACAATTTGGATTGTTTTCAATGATATTCATTGTTTTTTCAACTTCTAATATAAAATTCTGAGCAATTTTTATATTCCAAAGTTCTAAAATGAATTCAATGTTTTTGTTATATGATTTTTTTGCAAGTAGAGTCCAAATTAGTGTCATTTTCCGAAATAAATGGCTTTACTTTCTTTTAAAATCGTCGTATAAGGTTCGGTTAATCCTTCTTTATAGTCATTTTCACTAATTTCAAGTAGCTCATTAATAATAACGTCTGTTGTTCCTTCATCATTATAATAGTTGTCAAAAACAGAAGAAACAATCTTTAGAATTTTTTCATCTGCACTTTCAACTTGTTGTTGGATTTTATTTTTTAATTCAGGAAGTCCCATTTTTGCAAAGTTTTGAAAAACAAAGTTATAAAAAATATTCAGAATACTCATTACCTTTGCGCCATGGAAATCAAGAAAAAAGACATCCGAAGTTTATCCAAAGAACAATTGCGAGATTTTTTTGTAGCCAATGGTGATAAAGCGTTTCGAGGCAATCAAGTCTATGAATGGTTGTGGAGCAAAGCATCTCATAGTTTTGAAGACATGACCAATGTTTCCAAAGAAACACGCGCCATGCTCGAAACCAATTTTGTGATTAATCACATCAAAGTGGATACGATGCAACGAAGTGAAGACGGAACCGTAAAAAATGCGGTTCGTTTACACGATGGATTGGTTGTCGAAAGTGTTTTAATCCCAACCAATACCAGAACTACTGCCTGTGTTTCCAGCCAAGTAGGTTGTAGTTTGGATTGTAATTTTTGTGCCACAGCACGATTGAAACGGATGCGAAATCTCGAACCTGGAGAAATCTATGACCAGGTAGTTGCCATTGATAGAGAAAGCCGTTTGTATTACAATAGACCATTATCCAATATTGTATTTATGGGCATGGGCGAACCGTTGATGAATTACAATAATGTGATGAAAGCCATCGATATGATTACATCCGAAGAAGGTTTAGGAATGTCTCCAAAACGCATTACTGTTTCTACATCGGGTGTTTCTAAAATGATTAAAAAGATGGCTGATGATGAAGTAAAATTCAAATTAGCCGTTTCATTACATTCGGCAATTGAAGAAACTAGGAACCACATTATGCCGTTTACCAAAAACTTCCAATTGCCCGAATTGAAAGATGCCTTACAATATTGGTATCAAAAAACCAAAAGCAAAGTGACTTATGAATATGTGGTTTGGAAAGGGATCAATGACGATAAAGCTTCTATTGACGCCTTGGTTAAATTCTGTAAACAGGTTCCGTGTAAAGTCAATTTAATCGAATACAACCCCATTGATGATGGCGGACCTGACTACCGTAAGGCAAGTTTTCAACAAGCATCTGATGAAGCAATTGCTAATTATATTAAAGCTTTGGAACAAAATGATATTGTTGCCAAAGTACGCCGAAGCAGAGGAAAAGATATTGATGCGGCTTGTGGACAATTAGCTAATAAATCGTAATTTTATTATTTCCTTTAGTTTTATCACTTGTAAGCGATTTCAAATTAATTATCTTTGAAATCGATGAACATCACTTCACAAATAAAACAACCCATTCAGGAAGAAATGGAGCTTTTCGAAAAAAAGTTCTACGAATCGATGACTTCCAAAGTGGCACTCCTTAATCGAATTACCTATTATATTGTGAATAGAAAAGGAAAGCAAATGCGACCCATGTTTGTTTTTCTGGTAGCCAAAATGCTTTCCGATACTAATGAAGTAAATGAACGAACCTATCGTGGGGCTAGCGTTATCGAATTAATTCATACGGCTACTTTGGTTCATGATGATGTGGTAGATGATAGTAACAGACGACGCGGATTTTTCTCCATCAATGCCTTGTGGAAAAATAAAATTGCCGTTTTGGTTGGTGATTATTTATTATCCAAAGGATTATTATTATCAATTGATTATGGCGATTTTGATTTACTCCGTATTATTTCTGTGGCAGTACGCGAAATGAGCGAAGGGGAATTATTGCAAATTGAAAAAGCACGCCGATTAGACATTGTTGAAGAAATATATTATGAAATCATCCGAAAAAAAACTGCGACTTTAATTGCCTCTTGTTGTGCACTTGGCGCAAAATCAGTTTCCGAAGATGAGAGTCAAGTAGAAGCTATGCGAAAATTTGGCGAACTCATCGGAATGGCATTTCAAATAAAAGATGATTTGTTTGATTATACCGATGATGCCATTGGAAAACCAACAGGAATAGACATCAAAGAGCAAAAAATGACATTACCTTTAATTTATGCTTTAAACAATTGTTCAGATAAAGAAAAGAGTTGGTGTATTAATTCCATCAAAAACTACAATAAGGATAAAAAACGCGTCAAGGAAGTTATTCAATTTGTGAAAGACAAAAATGGCTTGCATTATGCCGAACAAAAAATGAGTCAATTCAAAGAAGAAGCACTTGAAATTCTTCAAAATTTCCCACAAACGGAATATAGAGAGGCACTTTCACTCATGGTAAATTATGTTATTGAAAGAAAAAAGTAAACCAATTTCAAAAATCAATTACAATTTCAAAAATCAATCCCGAAAGCTATTGGGAAAATTTTAAAAAATAAATATTTTTTTTATTGAGAGATGCTAATTTTATTTATGTTCAAAGATATTATAAAATAATTTTCAACTTTTTAAATTGCTCCATGCAACCATTTTTCAACCAATCTCGTCTATGCAAATAGAGGTCTTAATCAATATCAAAAATCAATGACAGTTTCAATGTCAATTTTTTAAATTGAATTTTGACATTGCAATTGAATTTTGACTTTTGCTATGAAAGTAATCAACTTACATCAAGAAGAAAAAGAAGTAATCGAATTGGCTGTCGATAATAATCGTCATGCCCAGCATCAGATTTATTCCAAGTTCGCCCCAAAAATGTTGAGCGTTTGTCGTCAATACATTAAAGACGTTCATCTAGCAGAAGACATTATGATTACGGCTTTCATGAAAGTTTTTACCAATTTAAAAAACTTTGAACACAAAGGAAGTTTTGAGGGTTGGATTCGAAGAATAATGATTAACGAATGTATATCCTATATCCGAGTTCATAAAAAAGTTACGTTTATTGAAGACGAGAATTATTTTGAAGAGACACATAACAATATAGAAAGCCAGTTTTCAGTAGAAGACATTCAGTTTTTGATTGACAATTTACCAGATGGCTACAAAATGGTTTTTAATTTATATTGCATAGAGGGTTTTAAGCATCAAGAAATTGCAACAATGTTAAGTATCAATGAAGGAACATCGAAATCACAATTGTCTCACGCACGCAAAATGCTTCAAGACACTATTATTAAATTAAAAAATTACAGTAATGGAACCGAATAATGTTGAAAACCAAATAAGAGAAAAGTTGAATGCCAGAGAAATTCAACCGTCACCACAAGCTTGGGACAGATTAGATGCTATGCTTACTATAGCCGAAGAAAAAAAAACAAAGCGTTCTTTTGGATTTTTATCCCGAAGTTTCGGGATTGCTGCCAGCATTTTGGTTTTTGTAACACTTGGTTTGCTTTTGTTCAATCAAAACACCACCAAAATTGAAACTCCAAATGCAGTTGTTGGAACAGAAATTAAAAAAGACAACGTAGAAATTCCAAATTCCAAATTCCAAATTCCAAGTACTAAAGATAAACAAGAAAATGAAGAAGTAGCAACTTCGGATGTTCAACCAACAACCAACAACCGACAACCGACAACGAATCATCAAGGGGTTTCAATCAACAATCAAGAAAAAATAAATCAAAAAACGAACAGTAATCAAAATCAAATCATCAAAGACAAAGAAATAGAATATGTAATAACTGAAGATGTTGCGTTAAAAGAATTGCCAAGAATTCAAAAAACAAATCCAGTTATTAGCGAAGGTAAGAAACAAATTAAATCGGATGAAGCTTTAGTAGCAGATTTAAATAATACCACAATGAAATCCACTAACTCAAAATCCTCCATTAAAGTGGATGCCAAAAGTTTGCTTTCTCAAGTGGATGGCGAATTGGAACAAACGTTTAGAGAAAAAGTTATTACCAAAATAAACAAAAATTATAAAGAAGTTAAAGAGGCATTAGCCAATAGAAATAATCAATAAAAGAGAGTATTCAATCATTAATCAATCATTAAATCAATCATGAGAAATTTTACCATTTACATTGCCCTTGCTGCTTGTCTTTTTGCAAGCAAACTTTCAGCACAAGAGACCTTTGAAGCAAAAGCAAAAACTATAGCAGAAAAAATAGAAAGAATTACCAAAGAAGAAAAAAAGGCGTTAAAAGTTGAATTGGAAGAAGTGAATAAGGAATTGGAAGCAGGAACGATTTCCAAAACACAAGCCGATGAAAAGAAATTACAAATAGCAGAAATACGTTCCAAGAATATTGAAACCCGAGTTGCGGTTGAACAAGATAAATTGAAAGATTTGGTGCAACAAAAAGTAGATGGAAAAATAGCTGAAAATAATGATAAAAATAAATTCATTATCACTATTGATTTTAAAGGGGATAATGACAAAGACAGTATTTATTTTGACGGGAAAAATCATAAAATTACCTATGAAACTTCAGATAGCATTTATATTGATCTTTCTGGAATGAAAAAATCGATACTTAAGAAAAGGTCCAAAGGAGAAAAAAGAACCACATCACAATTTGTTTTTGCCGCTGGAGTAAATAATTTAGTTACAGATGGTGCGGTTGCTAATTCTGATTTTAAATATTGGGGGTCACATTTTTATGAATGGGGTGTTACCGGAAATACTAGAATTTTTAAAAATGACAATTTATTGCATTTGAAATACGGAGTATCATTGATGTACAATAATCTTCGTCCAACAGATAATAGGGTTTTTGTAGCTAACGGAAACCAAACGAGTTTAGAATCATTTCAATATAATCTAAAAGATTCAAGATTTAGAAATGTATTTATGACTTTTCCTCTACATTTAGAATTTGATTTTACAAAAACCAAAGATAAAGACGGAGTAAAAATATTCAAAACCCACAAGAGTGTCCGTTTCGGAATAGGAGGATACGGAGGTTTTAGAATAAAATCAAAGCAAAAATTATGCTTTGACGTTAATGGTAACGATACGTCAACAAAAGAAAAAGGAAATTTCAATGTGAATGATTTCATTTATGGTGTGAGTACCTACATTGGTTATAAAGAAACCAGTTTGTATTTAAAATACGATTTAAATCCGTTGTTTAAAAACAATGCTATCGATCAAAATAACATCTCTCTTGGTGTAAGGTTTGATTTTAATTAAAATTAATTTCTTTTATGTCACTCTGAGCGTCTTCTTGTCGGCAGACAGGCAGTCGAAGTGTTGTTAGTTTTTTTAACCCTGTCAGAGTTTAAAACTCTGACAGGGTTTTTAAATAGAAAAACTTTGTAACTTTAAACCCTTAAACAATTTTAAACAAAAGAGTTGATATCTCGCGAAACCATAGATAAAGTTTTTGAAACCGCACGAGTGGAAGAAGTCATAGGTGATTTCGTCCAACTAAAGCGTGCCGGAAGTAATTATAAAGGATTGAGCCCGTTTTCGGATGAACGTTCTCCTTCGTTTATGGTATCGCCTGTAAAGCAAATTTGGAAAGATTTCAGCTCAGGAAAAGGCGGAAGTGTCGTGACTTTCTTGATGGAACATGAACATTTTACATACCCCGAAGCCATTCGGTTTTTGGCCAATAAATACAATATCGAAATAGAAGAAACCGAAACGTCACAAGAAGATAAAATAGAGGCCAATGAAAAAGAAAGCATGTATTTGGTTTCTGAATTTGCCAAAACCTATTTTCAAGAAACACTTTTAAATTCCGAAGAAGGTAAAGCCATTGGATTAACCTATTTCAAAGAAAGAGGATTTACCAATGAAACGATAGCCAAATTTGGCTTAGGTTATTCACCCGAAACATGGGACGCTTTTTCAAAAGAAGCGTTATCCAAAGGATATCAACTAGAATTTCTTGAAAAAGTTGGATTAACCATCACTAGAGAAGATGGCAAACATTTTGACCGGTTCAAAGGAAGAGTGATGTTTCCCATTCAAAGTTTGTCGGGAAGAAATCTTGGTTTTGGCGGAAGAATTTTGACTAACGACAAGAAAGCAGCCAAATACCTCAATTCACCCGAAAGTGAAATTTACCATAAAAGCAAAGTGCTGTACGGAATTTTCCATGCCAAACAAGCCATTGCCAAACAAAACAATTGTTATTTGGTGGAAGGTTATACTGATGTAATTCAACTCCATCAAGCCGGAATTGAGAATGTTGTTGCTTCTTCCGGAACTGCTTTGACTCCTGATCAAATTCGATTAATAAATCGATTGACCAAAAACATCACGGTACTTTTTGATGGTGATGCAGCCGGACTTAGAGCTTCTATTCGTGGTATCGATTTGATATTGGAAGAAGGAATGAATGTAAAAGTTTGTACTTTCCCTGATGGCGATGATCCCGATAGTTTTGCTCGGAAAAACTCTTACGACGATTTGGTTTTTTATTTAGAAAACAATTCCAAAGATTTCATTCAGTTCAAAGCATCGCTATTGATGAATGAAGCACAAAATGATCCTATCAAAAAAGCAGACTTAATTCGGGATATGGTAGTGAGTATTTCCAAAATCCCCGACAGAATCAAAAGGGAAGTATATATTCAAGAATGTGCTCGCATTATGGATATTTCGGAACAAGTTTTGCAAAATACTTTGGCTCAATTGGTTCAAAAAGATATTTCGGAAGCTGGAAAAAAACTGAAACAAGAACAAAAAGCTTTTGAAGTTGTAAAAGATGATATCCAAGTTTCAAGAGACAGAGTTGATATAGTTTACGAATTAGAACGAAAAATAATAGAAATGTTGTTGCTGTATGGTTCACTTGTAGCTGATTTTGAAGATTATATTCTAAAAGCGAATGAAGAAGGTGTAATGATTGAAGAAAAAGAAATCAAGTCTTCAAAAGTTTTTGAACGCATTTACTTGAGTTTGCATGAAGATGAAGTGGAATTGGCTAATCCCATGTTTAAAGAAATTTACAATGATTTGATTGCTTATTATAATCAAAATGAAAACTTCAATATTGAACATTATTTGATGCAATTATCGCCAGAACATTCAGAGATGGTTACAGATATATTGATGCTTGAAGAAAAGGAATTATTGCATAATTGGGAAACCAAACAAATTTATGTAAAAAAGAAAACGGAAAACGTTGGTCAGTACGTTTCAGAAACTATTATTTCTTTACGCGAATATCTCATCAATAAATTAATTATGGATATGATGAATAATTTCAATAAAGGAGAAGAAAATGACTTAGAAGAATTGAAGTCAACTATCAACGATTACAACAAATTAAAAGTCAGCTTAACCAATAAAATAGGAAGAATACGCTCCACTTATTTATAAAAAAACCCCGCTATTGCGAGGTTTTAATTTTTTTAAACGATTTCCAAAGTTTTTGCTTTGTTCACTAAATCAACCAAATTGGTTACACTTAGCTTCGTTAATAACCGGAGCTTGTACGTACTAATGGTTTTCTCGTTAAGATTTAAAATCTTAGCG
This sequence comes from Flavobacterium sp., assembly GCF_046317795.1. Taxonomy (GTDB): domain Bacteria; phylum Bacteroidota; class Bacteroidia; order Flavobacteriales; family Flavobacteriaceae; genus Flavobacterium. The sequence continues at coordinate 8,134 of NZ_JBKCVI010000016.1, forward strand.
ATTTCATTGTTTTTCTTTCCATCGCTTAAAAACCGAAGAACCTCGATTTCTCGATTGGAAAGTTTTCTGTACAAACGTTCAGATTTGTTTTGTTTAGCGATTAGAGCTAAACTTTTCTTGATTTCTTCATTTAGGATAATTTGTCCTTGGCTAACCTTGACAATAGTAGTTCCTAAATACTCAAGTTTTGATGTCTTGTGAACAAAACCAGCACAACCTGCCTTAATAGCATTTGGTGCATAAATGTGTTCAGACATACTACTAAATACAATAACTTTTGTTTTTGGAAAATTTTTAATGATAGATTTGAGCTCATAAATACTCTTTAATCCTTCAAGATCAAGGTCGATAATTAAGACATCGACTTCTTTGTTTCTCAAGGCATCAGGCACCATAAAAAAATTTCCTACATTAGAAACAATGCTTATTTCTTGATGATCTTTAAAATAAGCTTTCATTCCAAAATGCACAACTGGAAAGTTATCAGCTACACATACATTAATCATAATTGTGGTATTTGATTAAAATTAATAGAAATTTACTGTAAAGTTAATTTTTTTTTTAATAATTGTTGTTATAAAATTTTATTTTTTTTTACAAAATTCTGGAATAATACAAATGGGAATTGGATTCATCTTGTGTTTATTTGCCTTATTTAATTTGGAAAATATCTCAAAAACGTCTCTTTCCCTTCCCAAAAAATCTTCTTTCTTTTTATAGTTTTCTGCTTCGAGCATTGCCCATTCGAGTTCGTCATAACTGGCGCCAAGTTGCTCTTCATCAGTTCTTGAATCGCCAAAAAGGCCATCTGTTGGAGCAGCATTTTGTATGGAATTTGGAATATTTAAATAGTCACCTAACGCATACACATCACTTTTCATTAAGTCGGCAATTGGACTCAAATCTACTCCACCATCTCCATATTTTGTATAAAACCCAACGCCAAAATCTTCCACTTTATTTCCAGTTCCTGCCACTAATAAACCATATATTCCGGCATAATAATATAATGTTGTCATTCGCAAGCGTGCTCTAGTATTGGCTAATGACAAATCTATTTTTACTGTATCTTCATGACTTGGAATTACTTTTTTAAACGACTCAAAAACGGTAGTTAAATCAGTTTCTGCATTTTTTACATTTGGGAAACGCTTCTTCAATTGTTCAATATGTTCTCGTCCTCTACTAACTTGACTGCTGTGTTGATGAATAGGCATTTCAACACATAAAGTAGTTAAACCTGTTTGCGCACATAATGTTGAGGTTACTGCCGAATCAACGCCACCTGAAATTCCAATGACAAAACCATTCACTTTTGCATTAGTTGCATAATCTCTCAACCAAGAAACAATAAAGTCATTAGTTTCAACTACCTTGATTTTACTTTTTTTAGACATTTCTTATGATCTTTTTTAAAAACTGCAATGTATATTTGCAAATGTAAAAAATCATAAGTTTTTATACCTGATTCATTTCTATAAATTTTTTAAAATGACAAAACACTTTTTGCTTATCTCATTCGTTTTTTTATTCATTTCATGTGACAAAAAATCTAAAGTTGAAAAAGCAGTAGAAGAAATTCCTGTAGAGATAAAAGTAGATCGATTTGATAAAGCTTTTTTTGAGAGTAAACCTGAAGATTTGGCAAGTCTTAAAACCGAGTATCCTTTTTTCTTCCCTGAAGATATTGATGATAAAGTTTGGATAGATAAAATGCAAAACAAAGATTGGAGAGCACTTTATAATGAAGTACAAAAAAAATATCCAAATTTCGATAAGCAAGCAACTGCAATTGAAGAATTATTTAAACATTTAAAGTATTATTTTCCAAAAACCATCACGCCAAAAGTTTATACCGTAATTGCTGAAATGGACTATAACAACAAAGCCATTTATGCCAATGACAAGTTGATAATTTCTTTAGAATTATACCTCGGAAAAGACGTGAAATTTTATCAGTTTCCAGACTATTTGAGGCAAAATTTTGAAGAAAGACAAATGATGCCCGATGTTGTTTCGAGTTTTTCATTTCGAAAAATTCCAGCACCTAAAGATAAAACATTGCTATCCAATATGATTTTTTACGGAAAAGAATTGTATCTAAAAGACGTCCTACTTCCCGATTATACTGATGCTGAAAAAATAGGTTATCAACCGGAGCAAATCATTTGGTGTCAAGAAAACGAAAGTTATATGTGGCGTTTTTTCATTGATGAAAATCTACTTTTCGATTCCGATTCTAAACTTAATAACCGATTTATAAATTTAGCACCTTTTTCAAAATTTTATCTCGAAATAGACAACGAATCTCCCGGAAGAGTTGGGCAGTGGATTGGCTGGCAAATTGTTCGTTCCTTTATGAAAAATAATGATGTAAGTTTGCAGGATATGCTAAAAATGGATACGAAAGAGCTATTCGAAAAATCAAAATACAAACCCAAAAAACCATGAGCAAAACCATACAATCCGAAATAAAATTCAATGTTGAATTAGACGAAAATCGTGTTCCCGAAAAATTATCTTGGACAGCACAAGATGGTGGAGTTGAACTGGAGGAAGCCAAAGCCATAATGCTTTCTATTTGGGACAGTAAAGTGCAAGAAACTCTTCGTATTGATTTATGGACAAAAGACATGCCTGTAGACGAAATGAAGTTGTTTTTCCATCAAACACTTGTTGCTATGGCTGATACCTTTCAACGTGCTACTGCCGATGAAAAGATGGCAGATACCATGAAAGATTTTTGTGATTATTTTGCTGAAAAACTAGAGTTGAAGAAGTAAAAAATTACTTAATCGATTTTTTTTCGATGTCTCGAATAATTTTATTTAAACATCCGAGTACTAATTTTGAGGTTGATTTACTAAAATTGATATCGCTATTATTATTTTCTGCAATGCCAACACTTCCAATTACTTTTTTAGAGTAAGTAATTGCAATACCATTCAAATCATAAACTTCAAATAGCACTTCAACCGATTTTGATAAGTTTTTATTGAATTTATGATTAGTTACATCAAGGTCTGATAAAGAATTGTTTTTTAAAATGATTTTTACATTGATAAAAAAATCAAACCCACTTCCTTTTTTTAAATCCCTTATATTTTCTTTTGTTGGATTTGATTTGACATTTTTGGGAAGTAATAAACCCTTGCTATCGTTTGTATAAGTCAGTCTGTTTCCTAGTCTGTTTCCTAGTTTTTTGACAATAAGATTTTTGGCAGCATTACTAGTAGTTGTTGGATCTACAATTTCATTTAAAAGCCATTTGCCTTCTCTTAAATCTAATCCCGTCGCGATGGCATTGTCTACAAAAACATAGCTGGGCAAATTACACGAAACTAATAGTAGTGAAAACAGTAGCAAAAGAGTTGTCTTTTTCATTCTAAAACTGATTCAAATCTTTAAAAACTTCTTCATTCACACCATCAATAAATGCTAAAACAGTATCTTTTCCGGTGCCTTCCGTTGCCGAGGTGACAAAATATTGTGGCATTTCTTCCCAGTTATTAGCCAGTAAAGCTTTTCTATAAGCGGCAACATGCGAGTCGATTTTACCTCTGCTAATTTTATCAGCTTTGGTAAATATAATGCAAAATGGCACTTCTGTTTCTCCCAAATATTCTATGAATTCCAAGTCTATTTTTTGCGCTTCCAGCCGAATATCAATTAAAACAAAAGCACAGACGAGTTGCTCTCTTTTTTCAAAATAATCAGTAATAAATTCCTGAAAAACTTCCTTGGTTTTTTTAGAAACTCTTGCGTAGCCATAGCCAGGTAAATCGACTAGAAACCAATTCAAATTGATTTTAAAATGATTAATTAACTGTGTTTTTCCTGGTTTCCCTGAAGTTTTGGCCAAGTTTTTATGATTGGTTAACATGTTAATCAAAGATGATTTTCCCACATTGGAACGACCAATAAAAGCATATTCGGGCAAACGTTCTTGCGGACATTTGCTCACATCGGAATTGCTTATTATAAATTCGGCAGAATTAATTTTCATTTATGAGTTTTGTTGCTTCTTTTCATTATTCTAAATTATTATTTAAACACATTTTTAGGTTCAGTACTTGCACGAAATATAAGAAAAGAATGAATATAAAGACTAAATATGAGCATATCATTTTATATATATCTATAAACTATGAAAATCGAAAAATCCTTTTAAAGTAGCAAAATCTATGTATTTATGTGTTTCAATTTTTATATGAATATAGGGTAATTGGTGCAAGTAAAGGATAGATTATATAATAAAATCCTCCTGTTTAACCATGCTCAAATCTTTGAAAGGCACTTAATTCTAAACTATTGAAAAACCTATTTTAGCGGCTCGCTTTTATTTCTTTAGTGGAATTCTGTATGGTCCAATAACGGAATTAAAAAGCAAATCGCCATTTTCTAAAAGTTGAAGAATAGCATAAGCTCCATTTCCTCTATTGGTTTGACCAAATTCTACTCTTGTTCTATTTTTTCCGGTGTTCCAATCTAAACCTGTAATTTCCCAACCTCTTTCTTTAGTATATCCGTTAACTAAAACCATGTTTGAACCACTAGTCACTAACGGAACCATACTTGTTGATACCACATCGTTTCTTGTCCAAACCGATTCAAATTCATTTTTTTCTGTATTCCATTCTACTCTCTCCATTCCTTTAGGACCAGGATGAATAGGACCAACTGTCATTACATCAATAATTCTATCTGGATGGCCTTCATCAATTAAATTATTAACTAGGAATGCACCCCAACCATTTACAACAATTGTTTGTTCCGATTGAACCCATGGTTTATCTTCTGGTAAACCAGCTTTTATTGGAATTAAACCTGCAACTCGTCTAGATTTTGCACCTGCTTTTTGTTGGTGTGTTTCGGGAATTCCATCTCTCCAAAATGCTACTAAATTCATTCTGTTCTGACCGTCTGTAATTAATACTAATTTATCTTCATCATCACCAAATCCCATAAGCGTTGGTGTAGAGCCCGCGCCAGTACCTGCCTTGATAGCTGGAGGCCAATCACCTCCATTATAAGGACTTATCCAAGCACCATCTGCTTCTTTATCTGAAATTTCGTTACCAGTCCAAACTAGTTTACGCATCATTCCGTCTCCTCTTGGCGTTTTGCTTCCGGTAGCCACATAAATTCCATTTTTTTCATCTACTGCCATAGAATTGGTGCATAATTCCGTGTTTTTAAAGGCATAAAATTTTCCTGGTCCTTTTAGTTCTTTATCAATCACGGCTAGTCCATTCACAGCACCAATTATGATATTTCCATCATAGGTCATATTCATGCCGACCATATTAATTCGTTTTACACCTGGTGCAATTTCAGCAGCAGGAATAAGAGAAGAAACATCAAATCTGTATTTTACTTCTAGTCCTTTTTTAGGATCTTTTTTATCAATTAAACCCACTGCAGAAACTACTGTACCCGCATTGGAATATACATAATCCTCTGAACTTACCAAAGCATAAACTCCTGCAGGTAAAACCAATCCAGGATTTGGCCCTAAAATTCCTTTCAGATGTTTAGTTGCAAAATCTAATGACGTGTACTTTACATCTGCTATTGATTTTAATTGGTCAATTGTTAATCGCTTTGCTCCAGGAAGGTCAATATCGGTAACTATATTCCAATTATTACCCGATTTATCAATCAAAGCAATACGATCTGTTGACACAGACCACATATAATTAGTATCAGCAGAGGCATAGGTAACATTATTTACCGGACCACCCCAAATTGGTGTTAGTTTGTTTAAATCTGCTTTGTATTCGCCATCGTTTATTTTGTAGGGAACACAGTTTGTTTGCCCAGAGTTGACATGTGTAACACCATAAATAGCTTGGGATAAGAATGGGTTTTTTGTGGGATAACTACTTTGACTTTCTGATGAAACCGTTTCATTGGTTTCCATGGATTTTTTATCCTCTTTACAGGATATGAACATCAATATTCCAAAACTCATTACTGAAATTAATTTTAAATGTTTCATTTTCTTTTGTTTTTAAAGTTGATATTAGAATAATAAATAATTAATGCCTACTTGAAAAGATGGTCCTCCAAATCTATTTCTTGCGCCGAAGTTATTAGTAAATCTTGATAAAACACCAATTTTACCGGGTCTGAGCCAATAGGAACCATAGATTCCTAAACCATATATTTGGTCTTTATCCAAAAAAGCTTTTTCACCTTTATCTTCACCTGTTTGCCATGTTCCAAAACCATATAAACCTACTTCGTGTCCCATGGTAAAATTATAGCTCGCACCATAATCTAAAGTCAAATGAGGTGCTTCTTTAAAGTCGGTTTCTTTTTGTTTACTGTTTATTTCATAAGTAAATCCGGTAGTTAAACTAATTTTAGATTTTGGTTTATACCTTCCCATGACTCTAATGTGATGTGACCAATCTCCCAACCCTACATGTTCGGTGCTATGTGCCTCATATTTTCCTAAAGGAATCCAAACTCCATAGGAAAAGGTGGTTGAAAACTTATTTTTCTCCCAAGTAAGCCAAGCGGGTTGCAAATAAAAATCACCTAACCCAAATGAATTTAAGTTAATTTTTTTACTATCAATTAAAGACTGCTCAGAATAAAAATCCAAAGCAATGTTGGCATTTGGATTGTTTAACATAGGTAAAACAAGCACACCCCATTTAGCATTTAAAATTTTGTTTTTGCCAAAATAACTAATCATTGGAATAATTGAATGCGTCTTTACTTTCTGACCTAATGAAACCGAAAAAGGTGGATTTTCATTAATTTCTATGACATCTGTTTTTTTCCTTGAGTTGTTATAATAATCCATTTCAGAAAAAGAGTAGTATAATGAAAATACCCAACCTGTTGCCGATGGAATAAAATAGTCGTTTGTATTAAAACTTCCTCCATTGTAATGTCCTTGTCCGCATATATTGGATGATATAGAAATCAGCAAAATGGATAGTAAGAGTTTTAGTGTCTTTGATTTCAAAATTAAATATTTAAAAGTTCTTATTAAAACCTATTTGATATAGTATTCCTCTACCATCAATTGTAGATTTTTTGGTTGGTATTTCCATTAATCCAATTAAATTGAAACCCGCGCCAAGTGATTTGCCAATTATAGGGGAGAGAATTAAATCAAAATTTTTGTTTTCAAAATCGATTATTGTTCTGGGTTCAAAAACATAAAACATTCCAGAATTTGTAAATTTTGCGATGAAAACACGGTTGGTTAAAAATGACAAATTAGGGTATATTGCATCTTTGGCAATGGCAAAAGAATATTGTGGTTGGATGGCTAAAAATAAGGTTGTATTGATTGTATAAGAATAAGTAATTGCTGGTGTTGCTGAAAAATATTGACTTCCAAAACCTTGCTTTCCAAAAGGCAAATTGAATTCTACTGAACCTGCTACTGAGTTTTTACCTTTTACATAAAAAGCATTTAGTATCGAAAATTTAACATCAGAAAATGATGTTTCAAAACCAGTTCCGGAAATTCCATTATGAAGTGTCATTATTTCTGGTTTTATAGAAAAACTCCATCTATTTACCCCAAGAACAATATTAAATTTATTGCTAATGGAAGAGGCGTTATCCGCTTTATCAAAGTATAAAATAGAGTAACCTACTCTGGAATTTACTCTTGTAGGATCTACACCCGATTCTGTTCTTAATTTTTCAATGGCTAATGAATCAGTTTGTCCAAAGACAGTTTTAGATATGAAAAATAGTAAAAATAAAATATATCCATTTTTTAAATTATTTTTCATTTTTACCTAATTTAATTTTGTTTTTTAGTATTAATTATAAAAGACCCAAATGAAATGCCTATTTAAGTAATGCTGCTTATATGTTCAAAATCCAATATTAGAACATGTCTAACTACTGTAATAATTGCAAGTTCAATAATTACTTTTGTATAGTTGATATGATTTTTTGTTTGTATTCCCGCAATGATTCAATTACCTCAATTAGAATGCTAATTAGTAAGACTGCGGCAATAAATCCTTGTACCGATGAAATAAATAAATTACTCCTATGAATTGTTGGATAAAGAAAATTGAAAATTTCATTTTTTACCACAATTGCTCTAATTGTAATTAATACGATTTCCAAAAGAGAATAAATCATTATACCAGATAGTAGAATGATTAAAGTGTTTATCGTAATTTTAATATGCATTTCCATTTATTATTAGTTTACTATTTTTATTTCACGGCTTTAGAGCGGAACGCAATTATGAAATTAATACATTCAATTATATCAAGTAGAAGTTTTTTTTCATCTCTATTTATCATAATAATTGTATTTTACTTTCTTCGATACTTTCAATAAGATAAGGATTTTTAAGAGTTTTTTCAGCAACTAAATCTACTCTTTTATTCAGTAGCTTTTCCAATTCTTCTATTAACTTAAAATAATTTGAGGAATAGGTTTCAAAATCTAAATCGTCCGGGAAAGAATATAAAAAATCAACATCGCTTTTATTTGTATTGATACCTTTAGCAATGCTTCCAAAAAGAAAGCCCTTTTTACACCATATTTGATGAAAAGACTTTTAATTTTAGGAATTTTATTTTCAATATTCTTGTCCATAATATTTATAAATGCACTTCTTTAAGCCATTCGTGTAGCAATCTGTTGAACTCATCTGGATGTTCCATCATAGCAGCATGGCCACATTTGTCAATCCAATATAATTCCGAGTTTGGCATCAATTTATGAAATTCCTCAGCAACTTCTGGTGGCGTTACTTGGTCGTTTTTGCCCCAAATAATACATGTTTTTACGTGCATTTTTGGCAAATCTTTAGCCATATTGTGACGAATAGCACTTTTAGCAATTGTTAACGTTTTTATTACTTTAATGCGATCATTTACAATCGAAAAAACTTCATCTACCATTTCTTTTGTAGCCACTTTTGGGTCATAAAAAACAACTTCTGTTTTTTTCTTAATGTATTCATAATCGCCTCGCTTAGGATAACTATCGCCCATGGCACTTTCATAAAGTCCTGAACTTCCTGTGATTACTAATCCGGCAACTTTTTCGGGATACATTTTAGAATGGTATAAAGCAATGTGTCCACCAAGCGAATTTCCCAGCAGTATAACTCTATCGAATCCTTTAAAAGTGATGAAATCTTTCACATATTTTGCAAAAGCTTTTACGTTTGTTTTTAAAATATTTTGAGTATAAATAGGCAATTCTGGAATTACAATTTTATATCCTTTAGTAGAAAAATATTCAGCAACACCACTAAAATTGCTCAATCCGCCCATCAGGCCATGTAAAACAACTATTGGCGTTCCTTCTCCAGCTTCGAAATAGGAATATCTTCCCTCTTTTTTAAATTGTCCTTCCATATGATTTTTTTGACTTTTACATCGGTAGCAAATATATGGTTTTATACCTAAAAACCCTTTTTCAATTCCATTTTTTTCCTTCAGAAAAATGAAAAATAGTGACATTTAAAAATTAATACAATTAACAATTAGTAACAAAACAGTTTGGCTTTTTGATAATTATTCATACTTAAAAAAAATAAAAATTTAGCAATAAAAATGTTTTTAAATCAGTTGTTTATGATTTATATGATAAGAGAAAGCTGTTTTTCTTTAAGATTTTTTTCAAAATAGTTTTTATCTGATTCCATGGGGTTTTTTTAAGCAAAATGAATTAAAGTGGTAAAACTTATTAACAAAGTGGTAATTAGTGGTATTTTGTGGTAAATATTTTTATATTTTTGCTTCTAACCAATAACTATTGCAATTGAACACCATAATCGGGACATATGAATGTAAAGTTGATGCCAAAGGAAGGTTGCTAATTCCTTCGGCTTTAAAGAAGCAACTTGCCAATTCCATTCAAGACGGTTTTGTCTTGAAACGTTCTGTATTTCAACCTTGTTTAGAATTGTATCCTATGACCGAATGGAATTTGATGATGCAAAAAATCAACAAACTCAATCGATTTGTGAAGAAGAATAACGATTTCATTCGTCGATTTACGGCGGGAGTAAAAGTGATTGAAGTGGATGATTTAGGAAGATTATTAATTCCAAAAGACTTGGTTGCCTTCAGTCATATTTCAAAAGACATTGTGCTTTCCTCAGCCGTAAACATAGTTGAGATTTGGGATAAAGAGTTGTATGAAAAATCAATTGCAGGTGATGATATAGATTTTGCCGATTTAGCCGAAGATGTAATGGGAAATAGTAATGATGACAACAATGGAATATCATAATCCGGTTTTATTAAATGAAACTGTAGACGGATTGAATATCAAGCATGATGGAGTTTATGTGGATGTGACTTTTGGCGGCGGTGGACATTCAAAAGAGATTTTGAAACGTTTAGGACCAAATGGAAGATTGTTTGGGTTTGACCAAGATGAAGATGCTTTGGTAAATGGGTTGCCAGATGAACGATTTACTTTGATACACGAAAATTTTAGATATATAAAACGGTTTTTACGATTTCATGGTGTGAAAAGCGTAGATGGAATTTTAGCCGATTTAGGAGTTTCATCACACCAATTTGATGTTCCAGAGAGAGGATTTTCTACACGATTTGATGCCGATTTAGACATGAGAATGAGTAGAAAAAATGATTTAGATGCTTATAAAGTGATTAATGAATACGATGAAGCTAATTTAAAAAGAGTGTTTTTGGATTATGGCGAATTGAAAGTTGCTCCCGTTTTGGCTCGAACAATTATTGAAGCAAGAGAAAAGAAAACTATCAATACAACAGATGAGTTAAAGATGATTTTATCAAAATTTTTACCAGAGCAATTCAAGAATAAAATTTTAGCCCAAATCTATCAAGCAATACGAATAGAAGTAAACCAAGAAATGGATGTTTTAAAAGAATTTTTGGAACAATCGCTTGAAATTTTGAAGCCACAAGGAAGATTAAGCATTATTTCCTATCACTCATTAGAAGACCGATTAGTGAAACGATTTATGAAAAACGGAATGTTTGAAGGTGAGCCAGAACGTGATTTTTTTGGAAATTTTTCAGTGCCATTTAAACTAGTTGGAAAACTTATTGTTCCTGATGAAGCTGAAATAAAAAGCAACAATAGAGCACGAAGTGCCAAATTAAGAATAGCAGAAAAACGATGAAAAAAGGAGTGTATAGCATAGTAAAAGCTCGATTTTTAGTCAATGAAGATGCCACAAAAAATTGGCGATTTATAGTTTTTATAGTGCTCCTTGCAATATTAATGATTGCCAATTCACACTCGTTTGAACAAAAAGTATTTCGGATTACCGAATTAACAAGTGAAGTAAAAGAGTTGCGTTCCGAATTTGTTGATAAGCGTTCCGAACTAATGAAATTAAAAATGGAGTCAACAGTTTCAGAAAAAATGAAAGAGAGAAAAATATTTCCATCATCGGTGCCGCCAAAAAAAATAAAAATAAAAAAACCAACTGAAAAAACCTTCTTTCAAAAACTATGGCAGTAGAAGATAAAAATATCTCTTATAGAATTTATTTAGTTGCATTCTGCATCTTTATAATGGCTATGGTTATAACTTTTAAGTTGTCCAAAATTCAGTGGGTTGAAGGGCCAAGACTTCGCGAATTAGCGAAGAAAGAAACGGTAAAAAGTTTTATCATTCCTGCCAATAAAGGAAATATTTATTCGGCTGATGGAAGTTTATTAGCCACTTCAATTCCTAATTACAACATTCGATTTGATGCAGTAGTTCCAAAAGGTGTTGTTTTTGAAAAAAACGTAAAACCATTATCCGACTCTCTATCCAAACTTTTGGGAAAACCAAGTTCTTTTTATCAATCCCAATTAAACATGGCAAGAACTAATAAAAACAGGTATTTATTGGTGGCTCGTGATTTGAGTTATACGGAATACATAAAAATAAAAAGTTTCCCGCTTTTCAATTTAGGCGCAAACAAAGGCGGAATTATTGTTGAACAAGAAACGATTAGAGAACACCCAATTGGAAAAATTGCAGAGAGAACTATTGGTTACGAACGTGTGAAACCAAATGGCGAATTAGACGGAAAAGGAATTGAATGGTCGTTTAGAAAATACCTGAACGGAAAAGATGGTAAAGTTCTCAAACAAAAAATCGCCAAAGGACAATGGAAACCAATTCGAGATCAAAATGAAGTTGACCCACAGGATGGCTATGATGTGATTTCTACAATTGATGTTTACATTCAAGACATTGCCCATCATGCTTTATTAAAACAATTAAAAGAATTTAAAGCCGAACACGGTTGCGTGGTTGTAATGGAAACCAAAACCGGGAAAATCAAAGCAATTTCAAATTTAGGAAAATTAAAAGAATCCGATTCAACTTATTTTGAAACCGAAAATTATGCTATAAAAGAATCTCACGAACCTGGTTCAACTTTCAAATTGGTGGATATGATTGCATTGCTTGATGATCATAAAATTGACACTAGTAAAGTTTATGATTGTAAAGGCGGAGTAATAAGTTACCCTTCCTTTAAAGGTAAAAAAGTAACAGACTCTCACGAAGGAGGTTGGGGTCGTATTTCATTAGCAAAAGGATTTGAAGTTTCTTCAAATACAGTTATGGTTCAGGCCGTTTACGAAAATTATAAAAATAACCCAAAAGAATTTGTTGACAGAATCGACAAAATGGGTTTAAATAAACCTTTAGGATTACCATTTCAAGGAGAAGGCAAACCTTATATTCCACAACCTAGTGATAAACATTGGAGCGCTTTATCATTGCCATGGATGGCTTATGGCTATGGGGTTTCTGTAACACCTTTACAAACGTTGACTTTGTATAATGCTATTGCCAATAATGGCGAAATGGTTAAGCCACAATTCGTTTCTGAAATAAAAGAGTGGAATAAAGTTATCAAAACGTATAACAAAGAAGTCATTAATCCAAAGATTTGTTCTGATGAAACCATTGGAAAGCTTAAAGCGGTTTTACAAAATGTGGTTAAAAGAGGGACAGGTAAAGACTTATATTCTAAAGATTTCTCCATGGCTGGTAAAACCGGTACAGCTCAAGCCAATTATAGTAAAAATGGTGGAAATGATAAGTATTATATTTCATCTTTCGTTGGTTTTTTCCCTGCTGATAAACCTAAATATTCTTGTATTGTGGTAGTTCACAAACCCAATACTTCGGGCAATAATTATTATGGCGCTGATGTAGCTGGACCTGTTTTTAAGCGTATTGCTCAAAAAATATTCACTGATTCGCCTTCGACTAACGAAATTAAAAACCTCAATAGAAAAGTTACTACCCAAGAAAAGTCATTCAATGCTTTTTATGCTTCCTCACAATCAGATTTGAAAGTTGTTCCAAATTTAAAAGGAATGGCAGGTATGGATGCAGTAGCATTATTGGAGAATTTAAAAGTGAAAGTAAAAGTGATCGGTGTAGGAAAAGTAAAAAAACAATCAATCGCCGCAGGAC
>NZ_JBKCVI010000017.1:0-6237 GCF_046317795.1 Flavobacterium sp.
CCTAGTAGAAAGTCTTGCAAAACTAAAGTAGTATTACCACCATCGAAATCAGTTCCAATTAAATCATATAACCCTTGACCGGAACCTGGATAGAAATCTTGTCCATAATAAGGAACAGCCGTCAGACCTCCTAAAAGTGGATTCTGTACAACGTTATTATTAATATTTCCATTAGTTTCTTGATTCAATTGATTACGCTTTGAAAAAGCTATAGTCAAATTAGTGTTGTACTTAAACTTTTCATTAGCACTTTTTCCATTAATATTAGATCTAAAAGTAAACCTTTGAAAATCTGTATTTCTAACGATACCTTCTTGTTCAGTGTAACTGAAAGATGTAAAATTATTTAAGTTTTTACCGCCAGACGTCAAACTCAAATTATGATTTTGAGTTGTAGAAGTGGTAAAAAAAACGTCCATCCAATTTTGATTTGGTGCACTGGAAATCTCTGAGTCCGTTAGAGGGGCATTAAAATTTGGTGAACCCTCAACACGACCAATTGCTAAATTTAATAAAGTATTACCTCCTGCACCAGCACTAACTGACCTGTCTCTTTGCAATTTTAATAACTGGGTTGAATTCATTAAATTATAATCGTCTTTAGGTAGTTCAGAAACACCATAAGTACTTGAATAAGATACCTTCAGAGGTGACTCATAAGAACCTCCTTTAGTTTTAATGACAATCACACCATTAGCAGCTCTTGAACCATAAATTGTAGTTGCAGAGGCATCTTTTAAAACTGAAATTTGATCAATATCTTCTGGGTTAATATTTCTAAAAACAACAGCATTAGTTGGAACTCCATCCACTACATATAGAGGATCTGTTGAACTGTTGGAAGAACCTCTACCTCTTATTAACAAATCAAACTTTGCAGAACCCGGAGAACCAGAAGATGCAAAAACGTTAAGACCTGCCGCTTGACCTTGTAAAGACTGGAGTACAGTAACGTTTGGTCTATTTTTCAATGATTCAGATGTTACTGTTACAACCGCAGCTGTTGATAAAGGCTTAGCAGCTGTTTTGTCATACCCTAAGATTACAACTTCTTCCAGTAATACTCCATCTTTTAGTATTACGCTGTAATTATTGGCAGTACCAACAGTTACTACTTTGTCTGACATTCCAACAAAAGAAATTACAAGAACTTCTCCTACTTTTGCTTTAATAGAATATTTTCCATCAAAGTCTGTTTGTGTAGTTCGTGTTGTTCCTTTAACAACAACATTTGCACCTGGTATTGGTCCTTTATTATCAGAAACAACACCTGTTACAGTTTTCTCTTGTGCAAACGAAAACTGCATTGATAACGCTAGTAAAAGCGTAAAAATCCATTTGAACTTCGATCTCATATTAATTTTTTTTGAGTTAGTTATTCTGCAAACTTCTTAATTATTTCTTAATTAACCAAATATTAACAATTAAATTTTTTAAAAAATTTACCTAACCATAATGTTTTAATGATATTTGCACAACTCATTTTGTTGATTCAAAATATTCTAAAAGGTTGCGTCAATTTTGATATTTTTAAAAAATAATGTTAATGCGTTAAAAACCAGCCATTGCTAAAAAATAAATTTACAAATTTTAATCTAGAATGCGGCACTGATGAAGCTGGTAGAGGTTGTCTTGCTGGCCCAGTTACTGCCGCTGCGGTGATACTATCGGATAGTTTCAATTTAGATTTGTTAAATGATTCAAAAAAACTTTCAGAAAAAGTTAGAGAAAAGCTAAGACCTATTATAATAGAGGAAGCCATTTCTTTTTCGGTGACACATATATATAATGTAGAGATTGATGAAATAAATATTTTAAACGCTTCCATAAAAGCCATGCAAGAAAGTATTTTGAAATTAAATCCCTTACCTAATTATATAATAGTAGATGGAAATAGCCCCCTAACTCCCAAAGGGGGAATTAAAAATAAAGGAGGTAAACTTTTTACGGATTCCGAAATTGAGTTATTGCTTTCGATACCAAACACTTCAATAATAAAAGGCGATAGTAAGTATATGAGTATTGCCGCTGCATCAGTTTTAGCCAAAACGTATCGCGATGACTATATGAACATACTTCATGAAGAATTTCCTATGTATAATTGGAAAAAAAATAAAGGATATCCAACACTTGAACACCGAGATGCAATTAGAAAATATGGTGTAACTAAATACCATAGAATGAGTTTTCGTTTATTGCCTGAACAATTGACTTTAGATTTTAGATATTAGATTTTTGATTTGGGAATTGGGTTTAGGGATTAAACTATTGACTATTGACTAATCACTATGGACTATTTACTGCTGAATAATAAATTCTGATTCAAAAAGAATTTGAAAATGCTTTACTATTTTTTCTTTCACTTCATTTTCATCAATAGCTCTTCCCAATTCAACATGCATTGAAGTAACTGCTTTACCTTTTATTCCGCAAGGAATAATGTTATCAAAGTAGCCCAAATTGGCATTTACATTCAAAGCAAAACCATGCATGGTTACCCAGCGAGAGGCACGAACTCCGAAGGCACAAATTTTTCGAGCAAATGGTGTACCCACATCCAACCAAACACCAGTTTCTCCTTTGCTTCTTGCTCCTATTATGTTATACTCTGCCAAAGTAAGAATGATTACCTCTTCCAGTAAACGCAAATACTTGTGTATATCGGTGAAAAAATTTTCTAAATCCAAAATAGGATAACCTACAATTTGTCCTGGTCCGTGATACGTAATATCGCCACCACGATTTATTTTATAAAACGTCGCCCCTTTGGCTTCCAATTGTTTTTCGGAAAGTAAAAGATTAGAAATATCGCCACTCTTTCCCAAAGTATATACATGAGGATGAGTTACAAAAAGAAAGAAGTTGGGAGTTGGCACTTCTCCCGAAACTTCGGGAGTGCTCAGTGTGACATTTTGGGCATTAGTATTTCTATTCTGAACTTTAACAGCAACTATAGCTTTGAATAATTCCTCTTGATAATCCCAAGTGTCTTTGTAATCTTTATTTCCTAAATCTTGAAGTTGGATTTTTTTGTTCATAAGCCTCATCCCCAACCCTCTCCAAAAGAGAGGGGAGAGAACACTGAATTAAATTAGTAGACAAATATACAAATAGTTTATCCTTTAGCCCTGAGTACTTCACAAAGTTTATATTTATGATAGGTGTTCAGTGAATGCTTCGCATTTGAAGTGGAAGACCTTTTTATTTTTGTCACCCTGAGCTTGTCGAAGGGACAAAAGAAAAAGACCTGCCTGCCGGCAGTCAGGTTGTAACGGAAAGCAGGAACCTGCCTGCCGCAGGCAGGAATGGACTAGTTACAAAGCCCGAACCTTTGCTTCGCCAATTCGCTTCGCTCGGGTCGCTCCAAACTTTTAAACTCTTAAACCCTGAATTAATTTCAGGGTAAACTTTTAAACTTTTAAACTAAAACCTATCTTTGCCTTCTTAAAATTAGATTATGCAACTTTCCGAACAAGAAATCATTAGAAGACAGAAACTCAACGCACTACGCGAATTAGGCATCAACCCTTATCCAGCGAATTTATTTCCTGTTGACCATACTTCAAAACAGGTCAAAGAAAACTTCGAGGAAGGGAAGAAAGTGATTTTGGCAGGAAGAATGATGAGCGACCGCGATATGGGGAAGGCATCCTTTGTAGAATTGCAAGATAGCGAAGGCAGAATTCAATTGTATTTTAATCGTGATGTGCTTTGTCCTGGTGAAGATAAATCGTTATACACTCAAGTTTTTAGAAAGTTAACCGATTTAGGAGACTTTATTGGAATAGAAGGCGAATTATTTTTAACCAAAGTAGGCGAAAAATCGGTGCGTGTAGATAAATTCACTTTTCTGAGCAAAACGTTGCGCCCTTTGCCTTTGCCAAAAAAAGATGAAGAAGGAAATGTTCACGATGCTTTTAATGATGCTGAATTGCGTTACCGGATGCGCTATGTAGATTTAGTGGTAAACCCACAAGTGAAAGAAGTTTTTATCAGACGAACAAAATTATTCACCGCCATGCGTACTTTTTTCAACTCAGCGGGTTATATGGAAGTAGAAACTCCAGTATTGCAATCTATTGCTGGTGGTGCTGCGGCACGCCCATTTATAACGCATCACAATGCATTAGACATTCCTTTATATTTAAGAATTGCCAACGAATTATATTTAAAAAGATTAATAGTAGGTGGTTTTGATGGCGTTTATGAGTTTTCTAAAAACTTCCGTAACGAAGGAATGGACAGAACGCACAATCCAGAATTCACGGCAATGGAAATTTATGTGGCCTACAAAGACTACAATTGGATGATGGAATTTACCGAGAATTTATTAGAATATTGTGCCAAAGAAGTGAATGGAACCACCGAAGCCACTTTTGGTGAACATAAAATAAACTTCAAAACTCCTTATGTTAGAGTTACTATGACTGATGCCATTAAGCAATTTACTGGCTTTGATATTTCGGGCAAAAGTGAAGATGAATTATTCGAAGCTGCCAAAAGCATGCACATTGAAGTGGATGAAACCATGGGAAAAGGAAAATTAATCGATGAGATTTTTGGT
Source organism: Flavobacterium sp. (assembly GCF_046317795.1). GTDB lineage: Bacteria > Bacteroidota > Bacteroidia > Flavobacteriales > Flavobacteriaceae > Flavobacterium. The sequence goes on from NZ_JBKCVI010000017.1 coordinate 4,565, forward strand.
GCCAAATGTGAAGGCAACTTTATCCAACCGACATTTATTACCGATTATCCAAAAGAAATGTCGCCACTTTGCAAAGAACATCGAGATAATCCTGAATTAACAGAGCGTTTCGAATTGATGGTTTGTGGCAAAGAAGTGGCTAATGCCTATTCTGAATTAAACGACCCAATAGACCAACGCGAACGATTTGAAGCACAATTAAAGTTAGCAGAACGCGGCGATGACGAAGCTACACAATTTATAGACAATGATTTTTTAAGAGCTTTAGAATATGGAATGCCGCCAACATCTGGACTTGGAATTGGTATGGATAGATTAATCATGTTTTTAACCAATAATGCTTCCATTCAAGAAGTGCTATTTTTTCCTCAAATGCGTCCGGAGAAAAAGCAATTGGATTTAACCGAAGACGAAAAAATAATCATCAGTTTGTTAAAAGCAGAGAACAATCAGTCGCTTGTACAATTAAAAGACAAATCACAATTAAGCGGCAAAAAATGGGATGCTGCCATGAAAGGTCTTGCCAAACATGGACTAACTAAAGTAATTGTAGATGGTGATAACAAAACGGTAGTTTTAAACTAAAAATAGAAAGGAATTCAATTGAGTTCCTTTTTTTATAATTTATTGTTAAAGGTTAAACCTTTTAAATTTATCCATGTCCTATTGCAACATAAACTTAAAAACTTTTAAAGATGAAAAAATTAGTTGTAGCATTTTTACTTATTGTTGGAATAACAGCAATGGCACAAGAAAAAGAAATGAAAAGACCTAATGGAGATAAATTTGCCTCGTTAACTCCGGAACAAAAGGTTGAATATCAAGTAAAAAAAATGTCAAAAGACTTGAGTTTAAATGACAAACAAGTAAAAGAAGTGAAAGCTTTAGTAACCAAAGAAGTTGAAAAAAGAAATGCAATTAAAGCTGAAATGAAAGCACTACAGGCAAAACAAAGAATTGAAATGAAAGCTAAAATAGATGAAGAGTATGCAGCCATGAGTAATGAAATGAGAAAAATATTGACTTCTGAACAATTTACAAAATGGGAAAAAATTCATGAGGAAAGAAGAGAAAAAATGAAAGAAAAAATGAAAGAAAAAAGAGAAAACAAAAAAATAAATGCGATTCCTGACGAGAAATAAAAAATAAATTTTGAGTTTACACAAAAATAAATTAGTTTTGAATTTATTATAAACTAAATACTTAAAAAAATGAAAAAATTAATTGCTGTTGTAACCTTACTATTAGCATTTTCAATAAATGCAAATGCACAAGATAAAAGTGAGTTAACCTCAACTGATAAAGGAAAAAAAGAGGCCGCTATGTTAACGGAATTTCTAGGACTAAACGATACTCAAAATGCTGACTTTGCGAGACTTTTTACTCAAAAACACACTGTTCTTGAAGACAAAACATTATCAGCAGAAAGAAAACAAGAATTGACAAGAGTTATGGATGCTAAAATTAGAGCTTCGCTTGATGGAAATCAAATAGAAAAATTAGAAAAAAATCCAGAATTACTAAAGAAATTAATTAATTAATTACTTTCTGATTTTTAAATAAAAAGTCCCGAAAATTTTCGGGACTTTTTATTTATAGCGTTTTGGCAACTTTATTTACAGCGTTTATAGTATAATCCAAATCTTCATAGGTTAAAGCATCTGTAATAAACC
>NZ_JBKCVI010000018.1:0-14471 GCF_046317795.1 Flavobacterium sp.
ATGACAAAATATTTTTATTTTTACGCCCTTTAACAATAACTTCCTCTAAAAATTCATAATCGTTATTATGAATTCTTTCCTCCAATAAACAAAATAAATCATAAATGTTTTCATTAAAAGTTACCTGTCCTCTAGCTTTATTTAGTGCATTTAAAAAATCAATTTTTTTTCTAAAATCTTGACTTTCTATTAAATCAAAATCACGTTGTTTTAATATTAGTAACGTCAGGTTGCATTGATATTTTATAAATTTTGAATACATGGCACGAAAATTAAAAACAAAATTGCTGTTTTCTCTCATGTGTTTTAATATTGTTAGTAATTGAAAATGACTTATTTGCTTTCTGTTTAAATAAATTAAAGTAGAAAACATTCTTTCACAGTTTTCAAAAAAAGTATTGAAATCAGCTTTATAATCATTCATATTAAAACCAGCCGTTAAGTATTTATACTTTGAATTATAAAATCTGAAACCAAATGCTTCTCCCTTAATCTCTCCCTTTTTATTTTCATATTTTGAAATCAAATTTAATCCCTTAGGATGACTATTAATATGAGCATAAGGCAAACGATTATTTGACAAACTAAAACTATGTTTAATAACTGGTTTATTTAGCTCTTTATAACCAAATTCACAATTTGGCTCAACTTCAAAAATAGATGGTTTAACTTTATTATCTATAAACAATAATGCATCATGCAATCTAGCTCCCCTTTGCAAGTTGTTTTTTTCGACAAAAACTCTAATAGCAAGTTCTTCATATTCGGTCATAGATGAAATAAACTTAATTTTGGGATTATGTGTTAGTGATATTAAATGTTCACATTGTTTTTGAGAGTAACCGCAGTCCAAAAAAAACTTTATTGTTTCTTGTTGCGATTTATACTTTCCACTATTACAAACCTTATTGAATAATATTTTTGCTTCAGTTCGCGAAATAGTGTATGATTTCATCAAATTATTATAAATATTATCTTTTAAGTCAGAACCAGCTTCTACATCTAAAAAAGTAGGAAATGCACTTTTTATATCACATTCTATTATTTTAAATGGCATTAATAGTCTTAATTGTCTTGAAGTTTTCGTCAAGGGATTATATTCTCTATTGTCTTTAGTTGTAACAATAAAATGTTTAGTGGATAAACCTAATTCCTTACATATTAGAAACAAAATATTGTGATACCAATGATTAACCAAAGTAAAACCATTAATTTGAATGTTTTTTTCTTTGATATTATCTATGTCAGCATATTTTTTTTCTAAATATTGAATGTCAAATTTATATTTTTCAATTGGTAGTTTATTACCTGTTTTTATGTAATGATTTACATAATCAATATGCTGATGATTACCAAAATATTCAGAATTAAAAAACCAAGCACTTTGAATTATCAACCAACAATGATTATAATATTTTACTTTTTTTAATTTACGAAACTCAACATCAAATTCATGAATTGCTGTGTATGGTGTCAAATTATCACCATCAAGAAATCCTTTTGCCATTTCAACAGTATAAAAATGATTTTTTACTTTATCTGTCAAAATTTCACCATAAAAATATGCCAATGCCAAAAGAGTAATCTCTGAAAACGAAATACCATAATTGTTTTTATTATCGCCTCTAATCTCATTTAAAGCATTAATAAAATCACGATCAATATTAGCCGAAATACGATTTTGTATATCCGTTTTTAAATTAGAAGTATTTGAAAAATCTAGTTTAATCCAATCAGAAATATAATTTTTTGGAACGGCTTCTTTACCCGCTTCCAAAACAATTAATGATTAAGTGGAGTTAGCGATTCTAAAACCTGACTACGCTTATAATACACCCTATTCCCAATTCCAAAGCTTTTTAATCTCCCAGACTTGGTATATTTCCAAAGTGAAGTCTTATTTATGGATAATAGTTTACAGGTTTCTTCCCTTGTTAAAATTTCATTATCCTGTTGAATGGTTTCATTTGTTGCTTTTGCATTTAGCAACGGAATAAGTGCTTCGGCTAACTGTTCAAGTGTTATGCCATTTAAGAAAATTTTGTTCATTTTGTACCTTTTTAAAAGTTAAGGCACAAACAAAGATTAGGGTTTGCTTAGGGTATTCCCTAAATCGTTTTATCTAGGTTAAATCCGATTTGAATAAGTTGATTTGTTACTTTATTTACTGCCCTTTGTGAATTCTCTGGGTGGTTTTTATCATCAACATTTTTACTGAAAATTGGGTTTAACATAGGTTGTATTGTTCCAGCTTTTTCTCCTGTAATTGCACTTAAAATAGTGGCTAAACTATTTGTCGAGGAACAAAATGGTTGTTTTGTTTTTAGAAACTCTAAAACGCCTAATTTTTTTAGGTATAGAATTTTTTCAATGGCAGATGTTTCGCTTAAATCATCTGAATCATTCTCATAATTTTTACTCTCATTAAATGAAAGATGAAATAATTCAAAAGTTTCATTTTCACCACCTAGCACTGTTACGTCAAAATTATTTTCCTTGAAAAAATTATCTAAAAAGGTTAGTTTTTGTTCTTTAGATTTTTTTAATATTATTTTATTTTTTTCGTCTAGAAAAGTTGCTTTATCTATGAAACTGTATGAATGTAGGATAGTTTTATATTCCTTTTTCATGAAATCAAATTTGCTTTCTACTATCATCTCGTTTTCATAATCCCGAAATCGTTCTTCTATAGTTTGTTGATATACATTTATACTGCACCAATGGTAAAACAAATTATTATTATGACTAAAATTAAATAACTTATAGAACCTTTTGTTAAATTCTACAACAACATCTTTTTCAAATTTATACTGTCCATTTTCAAGATTTTCTTTTGAATGCAATAAAGCTATTAATGGCTCTGGGTGAGTATATTCTCCGAATATATCAAGGAAACCGTCAACTTTACAGTAAAAGTAATTACAAAGAGGTCGATGTAGGTCAAATAGATTATTTGCAAACAAATCAAAATTGTTTTTTGAAATGAAATCGTAATTAAAATAATTTTTTATATTGAAAGAAAAATCTATTGGTTCTTTTTCCGAGTTTTTATCATCCATGATTAATACAAAATTTTAAAAAAGTTATTATTATATAATCTTAACTGGAGCTAACTTACTAAAATATTCGAGCATTTGATATGCGTTGTCGTAAGTGGTTTTGCCAATATAATTTAAAAACATTCTTTCTGTACCGTGAGCTGTTATATTCATTAATATAGGCGTTGGAATACGCCCATAAAAATTAGTTGCAAACGAACGTCTGCAAATATGACTGGTAATAACTTCATGCTTTGGGTATATGTCTTTAACAGTAGGACTTTTGGCTTTCGGTTTTTTTCTGCCCATAATTCTCTCGTTAAGTCCAGCTTCTTTACAAACATCCTTAATATACTCATTAAAACGAGGTAACGATATTTTATAGGGCATTCCACTTTCTATAATTTCCAGTGCTTCGGGAAGTAAAGGTATTGCTACGAGTTTACCTGTTTTTTGTTGCTTGAGTTCGATAATTTTCATACCGTTTAACTCTTTTATGTTTTTCTCGTTAATACTCAATAAGTCACCACCTCGTTGCCCAATCTGACAACCCAATAAAAGCCATTTACGTGCATTTATGAGTGCCTCTCTTATTAACGTTGCTTTTTTTATTTGCCCCTGCTCTTCTTCGGATAAATAAATAATATTTTCGGGAGCACTGCTCTCTGAAATACTTTTTATGTTTTTTAATTGTCTAGAGGTTTCAACATCATTTTTAAAAGCATCATTGCAAATCATTTTTATATTATCAATATTTTTGCCTACGTAGTTAACGGCATAACCTTTTTCAAATAGCCAAGTTTTAAATTTCTCTACAAATTGGAGGTTTATATTTTTGATTAAGATACTTTTCCCGTTTAGTACTTCCGTTTCATAACGCATAATAGTATTTTTAAATAGCTTTAAATTCCCAATTCGCCCTGTACTTAGTCCAATTTCCTTTTTTTGATTTGTTTTATAGGGTGCTTCTGCAATGTATTTATCTATGTAGTTGGTCAATACATCGAGTTCAACAATAGCAATTTTATTGTTAAAAATATCAATTTGAAACTGCAACCAATCACCAGTAAATTCAACTCCTTTACTTACTCCCTCATTATGGGCATCATTTATGAATATTGCTAATTTATCGAGCTTTAATTTTATTATGTGCAAATCCTCTCTTCCCATCTTAGGTTGCGCTTTATCCACGCTCCAATCTTTGGCATTAATAATAAAACCAGTTTTACGTTTTAGTACTGTTGTTCTGTTAATCGAGTAACGAACATAAATATTTGAAGTTTCACTTTTGCTTTGAAGTAAAAATTTTATCTTAGCCATAATATTTTGATGGTTTAATCAAAAACAAATATAATAAGATTAGTCAACATTTAGTCAACGAAACGCGAATTTAACCGAATTTTAATAAATCTAAGTGAACCAAAAAAATAGTAAAGTACAATAAATAAAGTGATTAAGTATTTTTAAAATTTATATAAATACATGGGTTCTGTCCCCTTCGCGGTCACGAATAAATAGTGAAGCAGAAATAATGTCTGAGTTTACTCAAGCATTATTTCTGCTTCACTATTTTCAAAGCGGAGCTTTGAGGGAAGTTGCGCAGCAAAATCCCTTATATTTTCAAAGCGGAGCTTTGAGGGAAGTTGCGCAGCAAAATCCCTTATATTTTCAAAGCGGAGCTTTGAGGGAAGTTGCGCAGCAAAATCCCTTATATTTTCAAAGCGGAGCTTTGTCTAGCAAGACGGAGTCACCCCTGCAGGAGTCGCAAAAAAAGCTCAATTTTTTTGAGCTTTTTTTATTTTTAAACGTTAGCTTAATGCTAAATCAAAAGCTTTAATATTTTTTAAAAAAATCTAACGCAGGTAAAGCATTATTGTTAAAATCCCAAAGGGCTTGGTTTTCCCATGGTGAACCATTGGTTGCTGTTGGTCCACGAAAAGCAATCCATTCTGTGCCCCAATAACAAAAACCTATACCGTGATCGCTAAGTTTTACTGTATTTTTTAGGTCATTTAAAAAGTTTTTTTGGCCTATTGGTGTTGGAGGATAATCCGTAATTATTTGATCAATTTGTCCTAAAATATTATTGGTAAAGTCATTATATCCTAAAGAAAAAGGATAAGCTGTTTCCGCAATTATTACTTTCTTGCCATGAGTTGTTCCAAGTTGGTTTATAGTATTTTTTAAATCATTCAGGTTTTTCCCATGCCAAATAGGATAGTAGGATAGCCCTATATAATCATAATCAACACTACTCATTTTGGTAAAATACCATAACGAATTTTCAAGTCCAGCATAATGAATCATTATTTTGGTTGAATTTGAATTTGCTCTAACGGCAATAGTTGCAGCATTTGTTAATTGAATATATTGGTTTTCATTAATTGATAATTTCCCTGTTGGCCACAAAAAGCCATCATTTGTTTCATTGCCAATTTGAATAATATCTGGATTAATTTCTGTAATTACATTTGCTGTATAATTTGAAACGGCATTTTTTAAATCGTTGAAGGTTAAATTTTGCCAAGCTATGGGTTTTGTTTGACTTCCGGGATCGGCCCAAGTATCAGAATAGTGAACAGTTATCCAAACTTTCATTCCTGCTACACGAACTCTTTCTGTTAATATTTTCACTTCTGCTAAATTCGAATGAACGTCTGATGGTGTATGCCAAAGCCGAATTCTAACGTAATTACATCCAGATTTTTTTAAAGTAGTAATTAAGTTTTCGGGCTGATTATTGTTTTTATAAATAGTTCCTTCACTTTCAATTAAAGGCAAATAGGAAATATCAGCACCCCGAATTGTTTCATCAACTTGAGTTTCGTCTTCGGAATTACAAGAAATAATTAAAACGATTAAGACAAAAAATAGTTTTTTCACATGAATTTGACTATGAAGTTAATTTCTTTAAATCGGCAATCGTTTCTGTTGGATTTTCGGTTCTAAAAACAAAATTCCCAGCTACTAAAACATCGGCACCTGATTGAACTAATTGTTTGGCGTTTTTATCGGTAACCCCACCATCAACTTCAATTAGAGTGGTTGTATTTTTTTTAATAATTAAATCTTTTAACTTTTCAACTTTGGCATACGTATTTTCAATAAATGACTGACCACCAAAACCAGGATTTACACTCATCAAACATACCAAATCAATATCTTTAATTACATCTTCTAGTAAACTTACATTAGTATGCGGATTCAAAGCTACACCTGCCTTCATTCCTTCCGCTTTTATGGCTTGAAGCGTTCGGTGTAAATGAGTGCTAGCTTCGTAATGAACGGTTAATATATTGGAACCTAATGCTGCAAATGTCTTAATATATCTATCTGGATCAACAATCATTAAATGAACATCGATGGTTTTTTTAGCATGTTTTGTAATCGCTTCTAAAACGGGCATACCGAAGGAAATATTTGGAACAAAGACACCATCCATAATATCAATATGAAACCAATCGGCGTTAGAGTTATTAATCATTTCAATGTCGCGTTGCAGGTTGGCAAAATCGGCTGCAAGAACAGATGGTGCAATAAGTGTATTTTTCATTGTTAGTGTTGTTTACTTCGACAGTTCGGTCAAAATGACCACGTGTGTACAAAATTAGTTTTTTAACCGCAAAGTTCGCAAGGTTTTTAAGCGAAGTTCGCAAAGAAATATAGCGTTGAATATTATTATGCTATTGCGTGAAGGATTGAGCCTTTGTTTGAGCTCTTTTTAGTTGTGTAATAACTAAAAAAGCGAGTAGCGAAAGCCTGACCCGACTCGGCGGGGCACGCCCTAATTTAAATTGATTGGAGAATCTGAAACAAGTTCCATGAGAATCTGAAACAAGTTCAGATTAAAAAAATAAAACTCCGGAAACTCGATCCGCCATGGCGGAGAACAGACTGGAGTTTTATTTGCCGTGCAAAAAATAAAACTCCGGTAATCAGCCGGAGTTTCAACCTGTCTGCCGTCAGGCAGGTCATCAATCAAAAAACGAACAGTTAATCAGACTGTTGTTATTGTGAAATCCCAATTTTTATCCTGAAACATCAGGACCAAATTCCAAAGTTGGAATTTGTTATTTTTCTATTGGAATTTTAAACTTACCCAAGGTAAGTTTTTAATATTTTACTTCTAGAAGTATGTTTTAATCTGCGGATTGCTTTTTCTTTAATTTGACGCACACGTTCACGAGTTAAATCGAAAGTCTCTCCAATTTCTTCTAATGTCATTGGGTGTTGATCGCCTAAACCAAAATACAAACGAACTACGTCGGCTTCTCGTGGTGTTAAGGTTTCTAAAGAACGTTCAATTTCTGTACGCAATGATTCGTGAATCAATTCTCTGTCCGGATTTGGAGATTCACCAGAACGTAAAACGTCATAAAGGTTTGAATCTTCTCCTTCCACAAGTGGCGCATCCATTGACAAGTGACGACCAGAGTTTTTCATACTCTCTTTTACGTCATTTACAGTCATGTCCAATTCTTTTGCAATTTCTTCAGCAGATGGCGGTCTTTCATTAGATTGCTCTAACAAAGCGTACATTTTGTTGATTTTATTGATTGAACCAATTTTGTTCAACGGCAAACGAACAATTCTTGATTGCTCAGCAAGTGCCTGAAGAATAGATTGACGTATCCACCAAACGGCATACGATATAAATTTGAAACCACGCGTTTCATCAAAACGTTGAGCGGCTTTAATCAGACCTAAATTTCCTTCGTTAATCAAATCGGGTAATGTTAACCCTTGATTTTGGTATTGTTTTGCTACAGAAACTACAAATCGTAAATTGGCTTTTGTCAATTTTTCTAACGCTCTTTGGTCTCCGGCCTTAATTTTCTGAGCTAATTCTACTTCTTCATCTGCAGTAATTAAGTCAACTTTTCCAATTTCTTGTAGGTACTTGTCTAGGGATGCAGTTTCACGGTTGGTTACCTGCTTGGTGATTTTGAGCTGTCTCATGTATTTTATCTCCTTTACTTTAAAGTGTTCAGTTGATTATACGTTGCATGTTAAGTAAAAGTTACAAAAGGATAAAAAAAATTAAACATTTAGATAAACTAAACGAATTGAACTTTCAAAAATGAAAAGAAACATTACAATAGTGTTAAGAATTTTAATCACTAAAAATAATGTATTGGTCTTGTTCTCACTCCAGCTAAATTCTTTTCCAGCATTGTGATTTCTCTATTAATAAAGTTGATACATTTAACTGAAGAAATAGTAGTTTCGGAAGAACTCCAATAAAATGAGTCATTAAAGTTTCCAATATTTTCGGAATGAAGATTGGTATATAAGAGCATTAATTCATCAATTGATGGGATAGACCACATTAAAAAGGGATTGTTTGATAAATTTAGTACACTTTTTGCACTTAAGGTTCCATTATTTAGATTACTACAGATTAATGGATTTGTATAATAGTTTGTTAAACCATTATGATGATTAACTATTGCTACAGTATTTTGAAATCCTGAACCTACTCCGTCAAAAAGAGCATTAGTTACAGAAGAACTTATACAACCCCATTCTTCAATTACCAAATCATTTTGTGCAACTTCTATATATTGCCAACCATTAGAATAAATGCCTTTGTCATATGCAATTATACCACCGTTTGGTCCAAGTTCACCAACAATATATTCATTTTCATTATCACAAGTTTTGATTAGTTTTCTTGAAAATAAAGGTGTTCCGAGTTCAATCATATTTAATGAAAAAGAGTTGATTTTAAAATTAAAGTTCCATTTTAATCTAATAGATTGAATTGCTTCGAGATAGATATTTAAATGTAACTCATTATATTATATTTTAAAACCGTTCTGATTTTTCAGGACGGTTTTTTTATTACGGCAAATTGCAAATTAAGTATCTTTGCCCACTAGAGTTTAAAAAATGTTATCAAAAGAAACACAATTAGCAGTCGATAAAGGAGAAATGCTTCCTTTGATGGAAGAGTTTTACACCATTCAAGGCGAGGGATATCATACCGGAACTGCGGCTTATTTTATTAGAATTGGTGGTTGCGATGTAGGTTGTCATTGGTGTGATGTGAAAGAAAGCTGGAATGCAGCGTTGCATCCGCCAACAAACACAGATAACATTGTTGAAAATGCTAAAAAATATGCAGACACAGTAGTGGTTACTGGAGGTGAACCTTTAACTTGGGATATGACATTGCTTACTCAAAAACTAAAAGAAAACAACTTAAAAGTTCACATCGAAACTTCGGGTGCTTATCCAGTAACTGGTAGTTGGGATTGGTTTTGTCTTTCACCAAAGAAAAATAAATTACCAGTCGAAGATGCGTATGCGATTGCCAATGAACTAAAAGTGATTGTGTATAACAAACACGATTTCATTTTTGCCGAAGAACAAGCAGTGAAAGTTAACAATAACGCCATTCTTTTCTTGCAACCCGAGTGGAGCAAAAAAGAAGACATGACTCCATTGATTGTTGACTATGTGATGAATAACCCAAAATGGCGCGTGTCATTGCAAACCCATAAATATTTGAATATTCCTTAATTTTTTTTTAAGTATTATTGATAAATTCTTTTTTTGAATCAAAATAAATACTATTTTTAAAAAAATTTTAAATATAACAAAAATGAAAAAATTACTAGTGGCAGTTGCCTTTGCGTTTGTAACTCACGTAGGTTTTGCACAAGATGAAGCATTCAAAAAGGATGTATTAAGAGTTATTGAAATGAGTGGGGCAACCAATCAAATGAAATCAGCAAAAAACCAAATTTTGCAAATGGTTCCTAAAGAAAAGCAAGCTGCTTTTATTATTGAATTTGACTCAACTTTGCCAAGTTTATACGATAAAATGGCAACAATTTATATGGAAGAATACTCTAAAGAGGATATCAAAGCCATGATTGCGTTTTATGAAAGCCCTGTTGGGAAAAAAATCAATGAAAAATCAGGTGTTATTTTAGAAAAATCACAAGCTGCAGGTCAAGAATGGGGACAAGGTCTTCAAACCATGATGATGAAATATGCTCAGTAATAAAGTTCAAAATAAATCCCAAACCTAGTTTGGGATTTATTTTTTGAATAACTTTGCTAAATAATCAAAGTGTTCTCCTTCCAAAATTAATTCGCATTGCAAACCGTTTTCATGTGCTGCATTTTGCAACGTATTATAATCAAGATACAACCAAGGGAAAGCAACATCGGTTTCTCCTTTATAAGAAACAGTAAATATCAATTCGCCATAATAACCATCAGTTGGAACTATAAAACCGCCATCTTCTTTTTGGTCAAACATATAAATGATATTGGAACTGTCTATCAATATTTGACCATTTGAATTTAAAAGTGATTTTAGTTTTTGCAGGTATCTTGATGTTTCTGCTAATGTTCCAAAAATCCCTGTGCCATTCATCAGTAAAATGATGGTGTCGAATTTTTCGTTTTCAACTTCTAATACATTTTGAACACGTGCATTTTGCAACCCACGAAGTTGACAAGCTTTAATAGCGTTTTCAGAGATGTCAATTGAAGTGACATCAAAACCTTTTTTCTGAAGATACAAGGAATGGCTTCCTGCACCACAACCAACGTCTAGAACTTTTCCTTTGGCAAGTTGCATTGCTTTTTTTTCCAGCTTAGGCATTTCCTTGTAATTTCTGAAAAGATAAGCAACATTCATTTCATCAGCTTCCGAAATATTGGTTTCGGTAACCAAGTCCTCAGGAGCATTTTTAGTTTGAAAATCGAGAATGGCTTTGCCGAATAAATCTTTCATTTATTCTGAATTTATTTCAGAATCTTTTTTAAAGATTCTATTTTTAAGTTATTTGGTTATTCGTTTTGTGTAATTTTGTTTACAAATAAGGTTTTAACAACCTTAAACAATTTATAACAATGTTAAACCAACTTGAACAATTACAAAAGCTTGCCAAAGATAAGCATATCGAAAACAAAAAGTATTTTGATAAGCTCAAAAAGAAAACACCCAAAAATTTGGATTATGTAATGCAAGATTTGCACGATACCGAGTTCAAACGAACCAATTGTTTGAATTGTGCTAATTGTTGTAAAACGACAGGACCTTTATTTACTTCGGCTGATATCGAAAGAATTTCAAAGCATTTAAAACAAAAACCACAACAATTTATCGACCAATATCTTCGTATTGATGAAGACAAGGATTATGTGTTGCAAAGTGTTCCGTGTGTATTTTTAGATAATCAAAATTACTGCATGATATATGATGTGCGGCCAAAAGCATGTCGCGAATTTCCGCATACCGATAGAAAGAAGTTCCAGCAAATTTCAGATTTGACTTTAAAGAATGTGGCTATTTGCCCAGCGGCTTATAACATTGTGGAAGAAATGAAGAAAAAATTGCCTTTGTAATCTTAGCTCCCCTCTCCTTTGGAGAGGGGTTGGGGGTGAGGTTTAATAAATCAAATACTTTTTTCTCATCACTTTAAATTCATTTAATCCCTTTTCCCAAGATTTTCGAATTTCATTTTCCGAAGTTCCAGCTTCAATTTGCTGTTGTAGTTTTTTGGTTCCAGAAAGTTTAGTAAAAAATGAATTGAAAAATTTGTTTTTATCCGTAGTGGTATTGTACGCTTTTATTAACCATTTCAATTCTAATTGTTTTACTTTTTCTATTTTGGATAAATCTTCTCCATAACATAATTCTCCTTTGTGCATCGGTTCTTTGGCACCAAAATTTGGAACTGGTGTAAAACTGAATTCACTTTTTGGAAGAAATGGTGAACCATAAATCTGGAATTGCTTTTCGGTACCTCGACCCACACTCACATTCGTTCCTTCAAACAAACACAAACTCGCATATAAATTTATGGCTTGGTCATTAGGTAAATTTGGAGAAGGTTTTACGGGTAAACTATAGTTCATTTCTCGTTTGTAATTGAGACAAGGAATTACAGTTAAATTACATTGAATTCCTTGACCTGAGCTTGTCGAAGTATTCAGCCATTTTTCTCCATTGATCATTTTGGCATATTCACCAATCGTCATTCCATGTAACAACGGTATGGGATGCATCCCAACAAAACTGGTAAATTCTTTTTCTAAAATTGGCCCATCTACAATTCCGCCATTCGGATTGGGTCTGTCCAAAACAATAAGTTGAATATTATTCTCTGCACAAGCTTCCATCACATAATGCAACGAGGAGATATACGTGTAAAAACGAGCACCAACATCCTGCAAATCAAAAACCAAAATATCAAGACCAGCTAATTGTTCTGGTTTTGGTTTTTTATTATCGCCATAAAGCGAAATAATTGGCAAACCTGTTTTAGTGTCTTTACCATCTACTACGTGTTCGCCTGCATCTGCCGTGCCACGAAATCCGTGCTCTGGAGCGAAGATTTTTTGGAGTTTTATTTTTTCAGAAAGTAAATAGTCGACAATAGAAGTTTTAACAAACTTAACAGCTTCATCACTTCCTGCATTAGTATTATTTTTCACTTCTGTAAATTCTTTTATTGTAATAATCCCCGTCTGATTAGTCACAATCCCAATTTTCTTATCTTTTAAATAAGGTAAATAAGCAATATAATTGTCAGCGCCAGTTATAATGTCTTTATTATATGCGGTTTCAGCTCCCCTCTCCTTTGGAGAGGGGTTGGGGGTGAGGCTTCTACAAGAAACCATTAGTAAAACCAAGAATAAAACTGTATTTTTGAAGACTGAATTTGAAATCATACCATTGAAATTAGAATATTTTATAGCAAAACGACTCATTACTGCAAAAGACCATAAAAGTAGTATATCCGCGCCAATAATAAAAATTGCCATTATCGCCATCGCCCTTGGAATGATTATGATGATTGTTTCCATTGCTACGGGTATAGGTTTGCAACAAAAAATACGACAAAAAGTATCGGCTTTTAACGGACATATAATAATCTCTGGATATAACGATAACAATTCGGATGTTAGTACAAAGCCAATTTCCATTCAACAAAGTTTTTATCCAAATTTTAAAAACGTTGACGGTATTCAACACGTTCAAGCTGTTGCAAGTAAAGCTGGATTCATCAGAACGGAATCGGCTTTCGAAGGAATTATTTTCAAAGGTGTTGGCAAAGATTACCAAACCAATAATCTAAAAGAATATTTAACCCAAGGCAGATTGCCCAATTTTAAAGCAACGCTCAACGAAGAAGTGCTTATTTCTCAATATTTATGTAACAGGTTGGGGTTAAAACTCGGAGACAAGTTTGTAACCTACTTCATGAAAGAGAATAACGAAGGTTTTAACCTGCGCAATTTCAAAATAGTTGGAATATACAATTCCGGCTTTCAAGAATTTGACGCTAGTTTTGTCATTGGCGATATTCGCCATGTGCAACGGATCAATAAATGGAAACCCGACCAAATTGGTTCTTTCGAAGTTTTTGTTAACGATTTTACCCAAATTGAACCAATAGGGCAGCAGGTGTATCAAGAAACCTCCTCCATTTTAGATTCCCAAACCATTGTCGAAAAATACTATTATATTTTCGAATGGCTTAAACTTTTCGATTTCAATATTATTATTATTTTAATAGTGATGATAGCAGTATCTACTATTAATATGGTAGTGGCGCTTTTGGTTTTAATTCTAGAAAGAACCCAGATGATCGGAATCCTAAAATCACTCGGTGCTAACAATTGGTCCATACGAAAAGTGTTTCTCTATAATGCCGCCTACTTAATCGGTCGCGGATTGCTATGGGGAAATATCATCGGAATCGGACTGTTGCTACTTCAAAAATATTTTGGCATCATCAAACTCAACCCCGAAAGTTATTATGTCAACGTAGCTCCAGTCGACATCAACCTGTTCTATATTTTGTTACTCAACATCGGAACTGTTGTAATCTGTCTGTTGGTACTGCTTATTCCTTCTTTCATCATTACTAAAATTACTCCGTCAAAATCCATTCGTTTTGAATAGCTAGGAGCACAGCACATTTCCTTTTTTAGAACGTTTGGTCCCGCTGTCCGCGCTACGGGGTAGCTTGCTACCATCGGGGCTAAGGAGTTCGTTTTGTTGTGTTCAAGATTTTTTTTCAAAAGGTAGTAAAAAGTAGTTGTAACTTACGAGTTATCAACATCTTAAAAAAAACCAAAAAAACCTCAAAAACATTTGGAATGATTCCGATTTAGTACTTATATTTGCCCCCCGCCAAGGGACAAAAGTTCTTATAAAAACCGGAAAAACGAGGATTTAGAATAAATTCAAAAATAATTTTAAAATTCCTTGTTGTTTAAAAAAGAATAATTACTTTTGCACCCGCTTTGAGAATGTAAGCGAAGAACCTGAAACAAGTTCAGGTTAAATACAAAGAAGAAACGTTCATAGACATATTGAATTGACAGCCGTCTCGTTTATAAGACGAGACAAAAAAGAGAGTAATATAATCGAGTCCCGATTATTCGGGATGAATAAAAGAC
>NZ_JBKCVI010000019.1:0-4868 GCF_046317795.1 Flavobacterium sp.
CTTTTCTATCAACTTGATGATATGCCAACCAAATTGAGATTGAAATGGTTGTGACATTTCATTGGTAGTATTTAAGGAAAAAGCGGCATTTTCAAATTCCTCTGAACTCAATTGCCCAGAACCAAATTTGTTTAAAACTCCACCCTTTCCTGCAGACGATTTGTCTTCTGAAAATTGCTTGGCCAAATCCTCAAACTTTTCACCTTGTTGGATTTTTTTATAAATATCATTAATGGTATTTTTAGCTTTTTCTTGGTCGGTATCCTCGGGCTTTGGATTTAATATCATGATATGAGCAACTGTAATTTCACCTCGATTGGCTCTAATATCATCCACTTTCAAAATATGATACCCAAAACGGGTTCTCGTAATTTTTGAAATTTGTCCTTTTGGTGTATTGTATGCTGCGTTTTCAAAAGCATAGACCATTCTGAAAGCTGTGAAATAACCCAAATTACCTTTATTATCTTTGGCCGAAGGATCTTCAGAATATTGAACGGCTAAATTTCCAAAATCTTCACCCGACATTGCTTTTAATCTTATGTCTTGAATCTTTTTATACGCTTTTAAAGTGTCCTCAGCTGTTGCATTTTCATCAGCTAAAATCAAAATATGTGAGGCCTTGATTTCTTTTTGCAAACGATTATATCCTTCCGTTATCAGTTCATCGGTAATTTTTGTATCGTTGAAATAGTTTTTGGCCAATTGAGTTCGATAGGATTTTAACTCATTTTGATATTTTATATTGTTTTCTAAACCTAGTTTATAGGCCTTATTGACTTTTAATTTATAGCCAATAAAAAGTTCTAAATATTGGTTTAAATCTTTTTGCGATTCATCTTTGACTAAGTCTAAATTCTTTTTATATACTCGTGAAAATTCATCAGAAAAATAAGGTTTCTCATTGATAGTAAACAAAACTTCCTTTGAATTATTTTGCGCAATACTGACAAATGAAACTACAAAGAACAACCCGAAAAAAAACTGTTTTAAGCTCATGATTTTATAAATTCGATTAAAAATTTTATACAAAAATATTGGTTTTATTGATATGCCAAAAACACTTTGGTTTAGTGACGTTACAATCAACAAAAGTAACAATTCAAACACATTATACAAGAATCAAGACTACTATTAACAAAAATTTATTAACAGCACTTTTACTAGCTTTAGTAAATGAGAAATCAGAAATTGATTTGAGAACGATATAATGAGTAAATAATAGTATTTTTGCAAACTATTTATTCAAAATCATGAATTTTTTAAACGAAATACAACGCCGCCGAACCTTTGGAATCATCTCGCATCCCGATGCTGGTAAAACTACGCTAACTGAAAAATTATTGCTTTTTGGTGGGGCAATTCAAGAAGCTGGTGCCGTAAAAAACAATAAAATTAAAAAAGGTGCTACTTCCGATTTCATGGAAATCGAACGCCAAAGAGGAATTTCTGTGTCAACTTCGGTATTGGCTTTTAATTATCATGGGAAAAAAATCAATATCCTAGATACACCTGGTCATAAGGACTTTGCCGAAGACACCTTCAGAACATTAACCGCTGTTGATAGTGTAATAGTAGTCATTGACGTAGCCAAAGGTGTGGAAGAACAAACCGAAAAATTGGTGGAAGTTTGTAGAATGCGCAACATTCCGATGATTGTTTTCATCAACAAATTAGACCGAGAAGGAAAGGATGCTTTTGACCTCATGGATGAAGTGGAGCAAAAACTAGGATTGAGTGTTACTCCTTTGAGTTTTCCAATCGGAATGGGCTATGATTTTCAAGGGATTTATAATATTTGGGAGCAAAACATCAATCTTTTTAGTGGTGATAGCCGCAAAAATATTGAAGACACCATCGCTTTTTCTGATATCAACAGCTCAGAACTAGAGAAAATTATAGGCGAAAAACCAGCGGTTAAATTGAGAGAAGAGTTAGAATTAATTTCAGAAGTGTATCCTTCATTTGACAGAGGCGACTACCTCAGCGGGAAATTGCAACCCGTTTTCTTTGGTTCGGCACTGAATAATTTTGGTGTGAGAGAGTTGTTAGATTGCTTTATAGGAATTGCACCATCGCCAAAACCTAAAGAATCGGAAACGAGATTAGTAAAACCCGAAGAAGAAAAAATGGCTGGATTTGTATTTAAAATTCATGCTAATATGGATCCAAAACACAGAGATAGACTGGCTTTTGTAAAAATTGTGTCGGGTACTTTTGAAAGAAATAAACCCTATATGCATGTTCGACTGAACAAAAATCTAAAATTCTCAAGTCCAAATGCCTTTTTTGCGGAGAAAAAGGAGATTGTTGATATTTCTTACCCTGGCGATATTGTGGGTTTACACGATACAGGCAATTTTAAAATTGGAGATACACTAACCGAAGGAGAAATAATGAGTTTTAAAGGTATTCCAAGTTTTTCTCCTGAGCATTTTAGATATATCAATAATGCTGATCCATTGAAAGCAAAACAGTTAGACAAAGGAGTTGACCAATTGATGGATGAAGGTGTGGCGCAATTGTTCACGCTCGAAATGAATAACCGAAAAGTAATTGGTACTGTTGGAGCACTACAATATGAAGTAATACAATACCGATTAGAACATGAATATGGGGCAAAATGTAGTTATGAAAACTTCCCTGTTCACAAAGCGTGCTGGGTAAAACCAACCGACCCTAAAAGTGAAGAGTTTAAAGAATTTAAAAGGATTAAGCAAAAATTTTTAGCTCATGACAAGTATGGACAATTAGTATTTTTAGCCGACTCTGAATTTACCATACAAATGACACAAAGCAAGTTTCCTAATGTTAAATTGTTTTTTACCTCAGAGTTTGAATAAAAAATATTAAAAAACAATCTATTTTTTTGTTATTAAAAAGGATTACCTTATATTTACGCGCTGAAATATAGTACTTATGAGAAAGTTTTACAAATTTTACTTATTGTCGTTTATCTTACTATCTGACTTTGTTGCTTTTGCACAACCTGGTGATGATGATGGTGGCGGAGGTCTTGAAGGTGATGATCCTCAACCTGCACCTATTAACGGTAAATTAGTAATCTTGGCTATAACAGCTATTCTATTTGTACTATACACTTACAGAAAAAATAAAAGAGCCATTTAGTTAAAAACATATTTATTTAAAACCATTCCAATACAAACGGAATGGTTTTTTTATATCTACACTTCTCCAAAAAAATACTCCCCAATATCTTGAGGAGTATCCTATTTCAAAAAAACTTTTATTCCTTAAATGGTGGAAATAGAAATACTATTTGACCACTTTCTTAGACACTACCACACCATCTTCAGAAGTGATTTGAACCAACAATACTTCATTGGCCATACCCACAGTCATGGTGGTTTGAGAAGCATTAATGTTATTGCGTTCCAATAACAAACGTCCTCTGATGTCAAACACTTTTACCGATGCCATAATGGTAGTTCCTGCATTGATTACAAAGTCATTTAGTTCATTTTTGTAGACAATCACTTGGTTTGCATTGAAAGTTGGGTTCTCAATACTTAACTGCGATTGATAGATAATTTCAAAACGATTAGTAAAGGTTCCTGCTACAGAAGTAAAATTATAAGCACCTGTTTGCAGGTTATGCTCTGTGGCCGTTAGCTTGTCTTTGAGGTAAATCGCTTGGTTGGTATTGGTAAACAAACCGTCTACATGGTCGATGGCAATGCTGTAATTGCCGGAAGTAAGCGCTTTATAAGACAAAGGCACCACATCGCTTGGGTCAAACTCAGGCCTTCCTTGAATAGAATATTCACCAGCTCCAATTAAACTAGTTAAATAAAATTCTTTATTGATATTCTCCCCATCAATTCCTCTATCATCTGCTATCGTTCCCTCTGAACTGTAGCCAACAGCCATCTGACTATAAACTCCTGTATTGTCAATTAAATTTAACCAATACAATCCGTTGTTTATACTAGTGGTTGTTTGTGAATTTCTAAAGAACTGGTTTGCATTTGAACTTCTTCTCATACTATTAGTAAAGCTTACGGTTGAACCACTTGTCGCTTTTACAATAAATCCTTGTCCAATATTAAGAACCCAATTTTGCTCTTGTCCACCACCTGTGGGGAAGAAACCTGCACCTGTATCGCCTCCTGCTGAACCATTAGCTACATAAGCAGTTTTGGTAAGTGTGGCATATGAGGTTGATACCCCTGTAGTATTCGTTTTTCTCCATAAGTATAGTGGTCCGGTTATGTTGGTGTTACCATCTATAAAATTGTGTACGTTAAGTCTAGATGGATAAGGATTTCCTACAGCGTTAAAACCATTTAATGCTGTGGATACTGTTGCAGAGATAGGTCCATTATTAGCAACTCCAGTAAAAATACCATTGTAAACTGTTGGAGATGTTGGGTGATTATAAGGTACACGTATCAAATAACCAATTCCGTTAGTGAATTGAACATTAGCATTATCCGTTCCATCAACACCATTTGGTGAAACCAAAGGAGAAGGATATTGTAAACCCGTTAAATTGAAACCTACAGAATTGTTATATAAATCAGTTGCAGTATCATACACATAAAAACGATTGGGAAGTGTAAACTTAGAGAAAGCATACAATCCTTGCCCAGTGACTGGCGATGACCACAAGGTATAATCTAGACGTTTCAAAAGTGAGCTGTTACGTTGTACTATAGTTGAACCCGAACCTGTATTTATATCATTAGTAGTTTGCAATAAATTAGCATTGTTTTCAATTGTTAACGTTCCGTTGTTTACAATAGCATTAGTAACTGTTAAATCAAATCCAGAATTCACTATTAGTGAGGCAGTTGAATTAATTGTTAATGAATTAACAGAAACATCGGAACTTATTATTGGATAAA
>NZ_JBKCVI010000020.1:0-10798 GCF_046317795.1 Flavobacterium sp.
ATAAAGGCGAATATGTCGCACTCATGGGACCATCAGGTTCTGGAAAATCTACCTTGATGAACCTTTTGGGTTGTTTAGACACGCCAACTTCTGGAAGCTACATATTGAACGGAAAAGACGTGAGTCAAATGCATGACGATGATTTAGCCGAAATAAGAAACAAAGAAATTGGTTTTGTTTTTCAAACTTTCAACTTGTTACCGCGAACAACTGCCTTAGATAATGTGGCGTTACCCATGATTTACGCTGGTTATTCAAAAACCGATCGAAATAAACGCGCAACAGAAGTGTTGACCCAAGTAAACCTCGCCGATAGAATGGACCACCAACCCAATCAACTTTCGGGTGGACAACGTCAGCGTGTAGCCATTGCCAGAGCTTTGGTTAACAAACCTTCAATTATTTTAGCCGATGAACCTACAGGAAATCTAGACAGTAAAACATCCGAAGAAATTATGAACTTATTCAATGATATTCACAATAACGGAAATACCGTAATTTTGGTAACTCACGAGGAAGACATTGCCAAATATGCACATCGAATTATTCGTTTGCGAGATGGACTGATTGAAAGTGACACTGAAAATGTAAACCATTTATAATTGTCACACCGAGCACAGTCGAAGTGGAGGAGCGAATCGTTCGGGCATTTCAGTAGACCTTATTCCTGCTGTCCGCTATACTAGCCTGCCTGCCGTCAGGCATAGTGCCACTTCCATCAGGGCTAGTTAATCAGCCATTTGTATTTTTGATACCTTTGTACAAATTCTGAAATCAAAAATCGTTAATCTTCAATCTAAAATTCAAAATGAAAGTATATACCAAAACCGGCGATACAGGAACAACTGCACTTTTTGGCGGTACACGAGTACCAAAACACCATATCCGAATAGAAAGTTACGGTACCGTTGACGAACTCAATTCCCACATTGGGCTAATTCGTGATCAAGACATCAATGTTTTATATAAAAATGTGTTGGTTGAAGTACAAGACCGACTGTTCACCGTTGGCGCTATACTGGCAACACCACCCGAAAAAGAAATCCTGAAAAACGGACAAAAACGACTGCGAAATTTAGGAATTCTTGAAACAGATATCGAGTTTTTAGAAAATGAAATCGACAGCATGGAAGATAGTTTACCACCAATGACACATTTTGTGCTTCCAGGCGGACATACAACAGTGTCATATTGTCATATTGCGCGCTGCGTATGCCGAAGAGCGGAACGTTTAGCGGTACATTTGCATGAATTAGAACCAACCGATGAACTCGTGATTAAATACCTAAACCGACTTTCTGACTATCTTTTTGTACTGGCACGAAAGTTGTCCCACGATTTGAACGCAGATGAAGTGAAATGGATTCCGAGGAAATAGTATTCAGAAAGCAGTCATTTACTGATCACTAAAAACTGACCACTGACCACTAGAATAGGACGTTCTTAAACATATTTAAAAATAAATCAAAAAAAACTTGACTTTTTCAGTATAAAATTTATTTTTGCATAAACTTAAAATCGACAGAAGATGTATTGGACATTAGAATTGGCATCCTATTTAAGTGATGCGCCTTGGCCAGCTACCAAAGATGAACTTATTGACTATGCTATACGAACTGGTGCTCCACTTGAAGTAGTGGAGAATTTGCAATCTATAGAAGACGAAGGTGAAATTTACGAATCGATGGAAGAAATTTGGCCAGATTATCCTACCGACGAAGATTATCTTTGGAATGAGGATGAATATTAAAAAATAAACAACCACAACAGAAAAAAGTCCATTTTGGGCTTTTTTTTTGTTTAAATTTGCATCCCGAAGTTTCGGGATTTTAAAACATATAATAACAACCCAATTATGAGTTTCATAAATAGCATTATCAAAGCTTTTGTAGGCGACAAATCTCAAAAAGATGTCAAAGCTACTCAACCCTATATCACTAAAATAAAAGCTTTAGAACCCATCTTAGCGACGCTTTCGCATGACGAATTGAGAGCCAAAACAGTTGAGTTCAAAGAAAAAATAAAACAAGCCAGAGCCAAGCAAGATGCTGAAATTGAAGCTAAAAAATTGGAAGCTGAAAACACAGCTGATATCGATTTAAGAGAAGACATCTACAACGCTATTGATGCTTTAGAAAAAGAAGCTTATGATATTTCAGAAAAAGTATTGAGCGAAATACTTCCCGATGCTTTTGCCGTAATTAAAGAAACAGCACGTCGTTTTAAAGAAAATACTTCAATAACAGTTAATGCTACGGCAAAAGATAGAGAACTTTCGGCTACAAAAACCTATATCACACTTGATGGTGACAAAGCCATCTGGGCAAACCAATGGAATGCTGCTGGAAAAGAAATCACTTGGGATATGATTCACTACGACGTTCAGTTAATTGGTGGAATCGTATTGCACGAGGGGAAAATTGCCGAAATGCAAACGGGTGAAGGAAAAACATTGGTAGCTACGCTTCCACTTTACTTAAATGCTTTGACTGGTAACGGTGTTCATCTTGTAACCGTGAATGACTATTTGGCAAAACGTGATAGTACTTGGAAAGCCCCACTATTCGAGTTCCACGGGTTGACCGTTGATTGTATTGACAATCATTCGCCAAACTCAGATGCGCGAAGAAAAGCTTATGAAGCGGATATAACTTATGGTACAAACAACGAATTTGGTTTCGATTACTTACGTGATAACATGGCACATTCGCCAGAAGATTTGGTACAAAGAAAACACAACTATGCGATTGTTGATGAGGTCGATTCAGTATTGATTGATGATGCTCGTACGCCGTTGATTATTTCAGGACCCGTTCCGGATGGCGACCGACATGAATTTAACGAATTGAAACCAAAAATCGAAAACCTTTATAACCTACAACGTCAATTGGCCAACGGATTTTTAACCGAAGCCAAACGATTAATCAAAGAAGGCAATACTAAAGATGGTGGTTTCCAACTATTAAGAGCGTATCGTTCGCTACCAAAAAACAAAGCGTTAATCAAGTTTTTGAGTGAAGAAGGCATCAAAGCACTTTTACAAAAAACTGAAAACGAATACATGCAGGACAACAACCGCAAAATGCCAGAAGTGGATGAGGCCATGTATTTCGTAATCGAAGAAAAAAACAATCAGGTGGAATTGACTGATAACGGAATCAAATTCCTTTCCAAAGATACAGACGAAAGTTTCTTCGTTCTTCCTGATATTGGAACTGAAATTGCCAACATCGAAAAACAAAATTTAGAAAAAGACAAAGAGGCGGAAGCTAAGGAAAAATTATTCCAAGATTTCGGAATTAAATCCGAAAGAATACACACACTTACACAGTTATTAAAAGCATACACCCTTTTTGAAAAAGATGTAGAATATGTCATCATGGACAATAAAATTTTGATTGTTGATGAACAAACAGGTCGTATTATGGATGGTCGACGTTATTCTGATGGATTGCATCAAGCGATTGAGGCGAAAGAACAAGTTACTATTGAAGCCGCAACCCAAACTTTTGCTACGATTACCTTGCAGAATTATTTCCGTATGTATAGCAAATTAGCGGGTATGACCGGAACAGCGGTTACAGAAGCTGGCGAATTGTGGCAAATTTATAAATTGGACGTAGTTGAAATTCCTACCAATAAAGGAATGTCAAGAATAGATAAAGAAGATTTAATTTATCGTTCGGTTCGTGAAAAATTCAATGCCGTTATTGAAGATGTAACCCAATTGTCACAAGCTGGAAGACCAGTTTTAATTGGAACAACCTCAGTAGAAATTTCAGAATTATTGAGCCGAATGTTGAAAATACGTGGTGTAAACCATAATGTTTTGAATGCAAAAATGCACAAACAAGAAGCACAAATTGTAGAAGAAGCAGGAAAATCGGGTGTGGTAACTATAGCTACCAACATGGCGGGTCGTGGAACCGATATTAAATTATCTCCCGAAGTAAAAGCGGCTGGTGGTTTAGCAATTATTGGTACAGAACGTCACGACTCTCGTCGTGTTGACCGTCAGTTGCGTGGTCGTGCTGGTCGTCAGGGTGATCCAGGAAGTTCTCAATTTTATGTGTCGTTGGAAGATAACTTGATGCGTTTGTTTGGTTCTGATAGAGTGGCCAAAATCATGGACAGAATGGGATTGAAAGAAGGTGAAGTAATTCAACATTCGATGATGACCAAATCGATTGAACGTGCTCAGAAAAAAGTGGAAGAAAACAATTTTGGTACACGTAA
This sequence comes from Flavobacterium sp., assembly GCF_046317795.1. Lineage (GTDB taxonomy): Bacteria > Bacteroidota > Bacteroidia > Flavobacteriales > Flavobacteriaceae > Flavobacterium. Next base: position 4,237 of record NZ_JBKCVI010000020.1, read on the forward strand.
ACGCTTGCTTGAATATGATGATGTAATGAATGCACAACGTGAAGTGGTTTACAAACGACGTCGTCACGCTTTGCACGGAGAACGTTTGAAACTGGATATTGCCAACATGATGTATGATACTTGTGAAGTAATCGTTGGTGAGAACAAAGGAAAAAGCGATTTCAAAAATTTTGAATTTGAATTAATTCGTTATTTCTCCATAACTTCTCCTATTTCGGCTAGTGAGTTTGACAAATTATCCGAAATGGAAATTACGGGCAAAGTGTATAAAGCAGCAATGGCTTATTATACTGAAAAAACCGAGAGAAGTGCTCGTGAAGCGTTGCCTATTATTGCTGATGTGTATCAAAAAGAAGGAAACAAATTTGAGCGTATCATTGTACCATTTTCAGATGGAATTAAAACGTTAAATGTGGTTACCGATTTGAAAAAAGCATACGATACAAATGGAGCACAATTGATTGCTGATTTTGAAAAAAATATCACATTGGCTATTGTGGATGAAGCTTGGAAAAAGCATTTGCGCAAAATGGATGAGTTGAAACAATCGGTTCAATTAGCGGTTCACGAACAAAAAGATCCTTTGCTTATTTATAAATTAGAAGCATTCAAATTGTTCAGCGGCATGCTGGATGGTGTCAATAAAGAAGTGATTTCGTTCTTGTTCAAAGGCGATTTGCCGCAACAAAACAACACTATTCAAGAAGCAAGACAAGTTCGTCAAAAACAAAATTACACCGAAACTAAAGACGAAATCGAAAGTAGTGAAAATACGAATCGCCAAGTTGGTCAAGCCGCTTCTCAAAGACCACAAGTCACCGAAACTATTGTAAGAGAAACTCCAAAAATTAACCGTAATGATACCGTGACGATCAAACACGTCATGAGCGGTAAAACCGAAAGCATGAAATTCAAAAAAGCAGAAAGCATGTTGGCTAGTGGAGAATGGGTTTTGGTGCATGACTAAAATAGTGTTCAGCTAATAGAATCAAATGAAAAAAATGCACATTTTAAACTTTAAATATCAAATAGAAAATGGGAAATTACGTCAACAATAATTTAATAAAAGATGAGCATGTTGAACTAGAAACAACGTATCATTGGATTATTTTTTGCAATCTAAGAGCCATTCTCACTTTATTTATTGCACCACTAATTGACAAGTATTCTGATGAATTTGTGATTACTAACCGACGTGTCATTGTTAAAACGGGGTTAATTAGCAGAAAAACATTTGAAATGAACCATTCAAAAATAGAGAGTGTAAATGTTGACCAAGGAATACTAGCAAGAATACTTGGTTATGGCACAATAATAATTGTTGGCTCTGGTGGAACCAGGGAAATATTCCCTAAGATAAAAAACCCATTGGAGTTTAGAAAAAAATTTCAAGAGTTATCTTAAATACGTTTTTATAAAATTATATTAATGAATACAATCCTTAATGATTAAAAATATTGAGGATTTTTTTTATATTTTTACGTTTATAAGTATTTGCAATTGGAAGCTGCGGATGTTTAATAGTTACCAGCAATTGCAAAAAAATCCTGCTTAAAAAACAAAATTTAAAATAGAAAATGAATTCAGAAGAAAACCTAACCGAAAAAACAGAAACGGAAAAAATCAATTTGGATGTTAACTATGCAAGTCTTGGAATAAGAATTTTAGCGTATTTGATAGATGGTGTTTTCATAATTCCATTGGAATTATTTATTGAGTACTTGATTTTTCGAAATATCAATTTTGAGGAAAATAGTATGTGGCGAAATATCTTAAATCTATCAATTTGGACAATTTATTACGGCATAACAGAAAGTTCAAAATACCAAGGAACAATTGGAAAAAAAATATGTGGAATAATGGTAATTGACGTTGAAGGGAATAGATTAACTTTTAAAAAAGCATATCTTCGATTTCTAGCACAATTCATATCAATTATTCCATTAGGGTTTGGAATATGGTCGATTGCAACTGATAAAAAAAAACAAGCTTGGCACGATATGCTTTTGAACTGTTACGTGATTAAAAATCAAAAAGAAATAAAAGAAATAAATGAAATAAAAGAAATTAAACAAATAAAATATTAATGAAGCAACAACTGCCAACAGCAGTTCTAGCAAAATGGATTGTTAGTCATGCCTAACCTTCGGGATAAAGTTTTTTTTTAATTTTGAGTTCAGTATTTATGAAACTTTAGACTTCCTTGGTCAGCAACCTCAAAATTCTAGTAACGTACTACAAGCTTAAAAAAAATCTAAACAGAAAAGTTTTTTTATTTCACAATTATGTACATTTTTAAGTACATTTGTTAAAAATAAAATCTAATGAAAGCTATAACAATTTCAACTTTGAGAAAAGACATGAAAGAATATTTTGACTACGTTACTAAGTCAATGGAAGTCATTATAGTTCCTAGAAATAAAGAAAATGAAGCGGTTGTAATCATGTCTATTCAAGAATATAATTCTTTAAAAGAAACTGAATATTTATTATCGACCAAAAATAATTTGAAAAGACTTCAAGAATCTATAGAACAAATTAGTGAAGGAAAAACAATTTCTTATAATTTGTAATTTCCGATATTTTTATGAATATTGAATTTACAAGTCACGGATGGGAAGATTTTAATTATTGGTTGGAAACTGATGAAGATATTGTTGCTAAAATAAAAGAGTTACTAAAATCAATTTGCCAAGAACCTTTCAAAGGAATTGGAAAACCTGAACCATTAAAGTTTGGTTTAAAAGGTTTCTGGTCACGCAGAATAACTTCAGAACATAGATTAGTTTATTCTATAATTGGCACTAAAGGAGTTGATCAAAAATGTATCATAATTCAATGTAGATTTCATTACGGAGATAAATAAAAGCCAGCACCCATTAGTCGTTTTAAATATTGTTCCTTTTTTACTAATGGAAAACAAAACATATAAAAGTCATAACAATTTACAAGTCGTAATAAGTTATCTATACTGTGTTACTATTCCTAAACAAATGCGTTATTTAAATATACTAAATAATTCGCTTTTTTAATACTTTTTTTGATTTTTTATATCGAACTCACGTTAATTATACTTTACATCAAAACCCAACAGATACTAAAACTTTACAACCACATTTAGAAAACCTTAAAGAAACCTACGGAGAGGAAGTTTTTCAAGAAATGGAAGAGATTACTGCCGATGCAGGTTATGGAAGTGAAGAGAACTATGATTACCTTCAAGAACAAGGCTTAACAGCTTATGTGAAGTACAATACTTTTGATAAAGAACAAGATAAAAATTATCAAAAAAAGCACAAACCCTTTAGCAAAGAAAACCTTCATTACAACCAAGAAGAAGATTATTATGTGTGTCCGATGGGGCAAAAAATGCACAAAACACACCAAAGTACAAAAACAACCGAAGCAGGGTATAGACAACATTTATCACACTACCAGGCTCAAAATTGCGAGGGTTGTCCAATGCGAGGGCAATGTTTTAAAGGAAAAGGAAATCGCAGTATAGAGAGAAACCACAATCTTGAAAGACACAAACAAAAAATCAGAGAGCTCCTTACAAGCGAAATAGGATTACAAAAAAGAAAACAACGCACAGCCGATGTAGAACCTGTATTCGCTCAACTCAAACATAACCATAATTTTAGACGATTTTCTTTAAAAGGAATAGAAAAACCGAGTTAGAGTTCGGATTAATGGCAATTGCACACAATTTAAGAAAGAAAATTGCCGCTTAAAGGCAATTTTATTTTCATTTTAAAATAGTAAACTTTTCATCAAAGTTCAATCAAATAAAAAAACCGCCTCAAATTTTAATATTGAGACGGCTTCTTTTTTATATACTTAGAATGGAAAATTACCCCATCACCTCTTTCACTTTTTTACCATTTTCTGATGGAGACGCTAAACGCGATGATTAGCTATTCCTTAATAAACTTAGCATTCGCCGTTCCTTTATCGGTAATAACTTTTATAAAATACGTTCCTGTTTTTAAGTTCGTGACATCAATACTCGCATTATTTTCCGGATTAGTAACTACTTGCAGCATTTGCCCTAAAATATTGTATATATTCAATTCCTTCACTCCTATTGCAGCTTTGGTTTCAAGATGCAAAACATCTTTCGCAGGATTTGGATAAACTGTGAAATATTTTTCAAAATCAAAATCTTGAGTGCCTAATGCTGTAACTGTCGTTGTAGCAGTATTTGTCAGTATCGGGAAATTATAATCAAAATAAATATTGGCACTATTGGAGAACATATCTCCCAAAACTAAATTTGGTTTGGTTTTAATTTTAAATGCTACATAACCATCATTGTTAGCATCATCAAATGGTAGATTGATGTTTTCAAAGACGAATTCTACTTTGTTTGTGTTGGTTATTCTAGTTATAAAATTATGGCTACTGCTTTGTGGAACCAAAGTAGTAATATCAAACTTAGTCGTATCAATCATATCTTTTATTACAACATTCTGTGCAGCAAATGTTCCTGTGTTTTCAAAACGAATAACATAATGAACGTATTGACCCACCATACTCGGCGTGATAGTAGTTCCTTCTAAGCATGTTTTATCGTTTGGATCATAAGAGTTGACAACCGTTTGGTTCAGATTAAAACTATTGTCGTTTGGCGTTTCATCAGTAGCAATAAGAATTGTTGCATTGTATAATAAAACATCATCACCATTCACAGCAGGAATTTCCATGGGAGAATTGATATTGAAAGTCAAGCTGATTTCTCTCGTTTCAAAAGGAAGTAAATTCGTGTAATTCCAAGTTAAACTATTTACTGCATTTCCATCATTAATTGGATTTGCTGTGACTAAATCCATCACAGCATCATCAAAACTAAAATTTAAAGTACCATTTGCCACTTGATTTCCTTTGTTTTTGTAAATGATTTTATAAAAAGCATCAAAACCCGGACGCGCAGGACCATTTGGAAGAATACTTACTTCTATATCATGAACAATACCATTAGGAGTTATACAAAAATTTTGGGTAAAAGGAGTTGCCGCAGAGGGAAAACTAACAGTAACAGAAGCAGGAGCAACATTAAAATAACTTGGGTTTTCTAAAACGGGTGAAAGAGTATGACTACCTGCTTGAACTGGAATAGAGTAAGAACCATTTTCACCAGAAATTATTGTACCTGAAACAGTACTAGTTATTGTAAATCGCTGATTAGGGATAGTCACATCAGTTGTATCACAGCCATTAGCATTTTCGTCTAAACGGGTATTTCCTAGAACAGTATAAAATGTTCCTCCTGGTGTAAAAGAACAATAGTTTGTAACGTTAACATTGGGTTGATTTGCAAAATAATTCAAATAATAATTCAATTGATAGTCAAAAATGCCATTATCAATACAAACTGCACTTAAATTGGGATTATTTGTAATACTAAAGTTATCTTCTGAACAGAAAAAAGGAGTCTCGCCAACTGGTGGATTTGGATCGTCTAGACAACCTACAAAAAAACCATTTTTTAAATTAATAAATGTTAAGCTTGGATTATTATTTATTTGAAATTCAATTTCTTCGATTGGAACGTTATCATTGAATATTACATTTGATAAGTCTAAAGATGTAAGCTGGGTATTATTGCAATAAAAACTGGTTAAATTAGTTCCATCTGCAAAAAATATTGAAGTAAAATTATTACCTGATATGTCTAACCAACTTGGATCATATTCGTTAATTACAGGTAAAGTAACATTTGATAATTGGTTATTTGCTATGCTTAAACCAATTATATTTGTTTGATTAGAAAAATCTATGGTAGCGAGTTCATTATCTGAAAGTACTATTCTTCTGTCTTCAGCAGTTGAAAGTAAAGGTAAATTTATAGTATTAATTTGATTATTTGAAACAACTAAATCAGATAATAAATTTAAATTACTAATATCTAATATTGTAATTTGATTGTTTTTAGCGGATAATCTTTGTAAATTTAAAAACTCATTTATTCCTTCCAAAGAACTAATATTTGCATTATCCAAATCAAGATCAAATATTTGTAATGCTTCGCTTGTTTGTATTTCTCCATCAGCATTATCATCAAATCCATTATCAATTATCTTCGCCTTAAAATTTGCATCAGGAATAGTTACAATCTGTGCATTTGTTGCTGTAACTAAAAGTATCGCAACTAATAAGAAGTATAATTTGTTCATAAAAATAGATTTTATTCAAATATATATTAAAAATATAATTCGTTTGTAAAAAAAAAAAAACAATAATTTAGTGTGATACAGCAATATACTACTTTAAATAAACTTTAATATCAAAGTAAGTAAACATTACAGTAACTAAGCACCTAGTTAACTATAGTAATCTATAAATCAAAAAAAACGAATTATAGGTACTATTTTATACAAAACCCCGATTTACTCGGATTTGCAATCCTTGCCCACAAAATAAAATCATCCAAAACCAATAATCTGAGATTTATAAGCTAAATCGTCATTTAACCATAACAAAAAAGCTCCAAAATATTTTGGAGCTTTTTTATATACTTAGAATGGAAAATTACCCCATCACCTCTTTCACTTTTTTACCA
>NZ_JBKCVI010000021.1:0-40234 GCF_046317795.1 Flavobacterium sp.
GACGTCGCAGGGCAGAAGAGACTTTGGAATTACAAAAAATCACTTCAAGTAAAGCTGTTTTCGAAATCATGCAACCTATTATCGGCGAATTGCCACACGAAGAATTTTGGGTGTTGTATCTCAATAATTCCAATAAAGTGATTTATAAATCACAACTTTCCAAAGGAGGAATTACAGGAACTGTAGTTGATGTTCGGTTGATTTTCAAAACAGCTTTGGAAAATAACGCAACCTCTATAATTTTGACGCACAATCATCCATCGGGAAAATTGCAAGCGAGTGATGCTGATGCAGCAATTACCAAAAAATTAAAATTGGCTGGCGAGCAACTTGATATTAAAGTTTTAGACCATATTATCATTACCGAAAACGGTTATTATAGCTTTCAAGACGAAGGAATTTTTTAAATAAATTTGGATTGCGTTGACAAATGTCATATTTTAGCAGACAAATGTCAAAAATTATGTCTAAAATAGTTTCCAATTCTGATGTTCACCTTGATAAAGTTGTGCGTTTATATGTTTCAAAAGTAGAGAAAGATTTTAAAATAGCACTAATTGATAAGAATATCACATACAAAAAATTTCTTTCCAACAGAATGTTAATTGTGCATTCTATTAGAAAAGGACTTCCTTATGAATTATACGATTTGATTAAAGAAAGAACGCCTTTTAAAGAGGAAGAATGGGCTAAATTTCTTGGTGTTTCCACACGAACGCTTCACAGAAATAAGTTAAAAAAAGATTTCTTTTTTGATGCAATTCCTTCAGAGAAAATTTTAGAATTGGCAGAAGTCACCGCTTTAGGGAGGGAAATTTTTGACGATGAAGAGCAGTTTTATTTATGGTTAAACACACCAAGTTTTGCATTGGGAAATTTAAAACCATTAAATCTGTTGACAGATTCCTATGGTAAAGAAATGGTCATGACAGAATTGCATAAAATAGACCAAGCTATTTTTCTCTAATGGAAGTTTATAGGTTAATAAACAAAAAGCATCCAATAGAATTATCTGGAATTGGTGCGGCAAGATTTGGCGCAAGATGGAATTCAAAAGGAACCGAAATAGTTTACACTGCTCAAAGTAGAGCTTTAGCAATGGCGGAAGTTGCTGTACATTTAACATTGGCTACTTTACCAAGTAGTTTTCTAATGATAACCATTCAAATTCCTGATGATATTGAGGTAATTGATTGTAATCAAAAAAAAATAGAAATCGGTTGGAATGAATTTCCAGAAAATACCACTACACAGATTATTGGTGATGAATTTATTCAAAAAAAAGAGTATTGTGTAATGAAAGTTCCATCGGCAGTGGTTAGAGGAGATTTTAATTATTTATTAAATCCTTATCATTCCGATTTTAAAAGAATAAAAATTACTCATCATGAAAATTTCCCTTTTGATAAAAGAATTTTTAAATAAAAAATAAGATGCAGTTAAATACCATCACCGACATCTTTTTTGACCTTGACCATACGCTTTGGGATTTTGATAAGAATTCCATTTTGGCATTTGATAAAATTTTTAAATCACAGCATCCTACTATCGATGTAAATCAATTTATTGAAATTTATGCTCCTATCAATCAAGCATGTTGGAAGTTGTATCAAGTGGATAAAATGACACATGAAGAATTGCGATATGAAAGACTTCGACAATCTTTTGATGCTATAAACTATACAATTTCAGATAAAGAAATTGATAGTATTTCTCATGACTATATTGAATTCTTGCCCGATAATAATCAATTGTTTGAGGGTGCGATTGAAGTTTTAGATTATTTATATCCAAAATATCAATTACATATCATTACCAATGGTTTTGCTGAAGTGCAACAAAGAAAAATGTATCATTCGGGGTTGGAGAAATATTTTCAAACCATCACCAATTCCGAAATGGCTGGAGTAAAGAAACCGCATCGAACTATATTTGAATATGCCATATCTTTGGCTAGTGTTCAAAAAGAGAACGCTATAATGATTGGCGATTGTATTGATGCAGATGTTCGTGGCGCTATGGCTTTTGGAATGCAAGCCATTTTATTTGACGAGAAAGAAATCCATTCTCCCGAAGAAGAAATTATGGTGATTAAACATTTATTAGAATTAAAAAATATATTATAATGAAAAAATTACTTTTGCTACTGATTTTGTTTGTTTCTGTTTCTGCTTTTTCGCAAAGCATAAATGACTATCAATATGTAATTGTTCCGATTAAGTTTGATTTTTTGAAAGAAAAGGACCAATTTAGATTGAGTACCAATACCAAAATTATGCTTCAAAAATATGGCTTTAAATCTTTCTTGAGTACCGATGATATTCCTACTGAGATTATTAATAATCAATGTTCTTATGCTACAGCTTTTATTGAGGAAAACAATAATATGTTTGTAACAAAAATAAAAATAGTACTAAAAGATTGTAAGCAAAAAGTGCTTTTCGAAACTGAATTTGGAACAAGTCGCACAAAACAATTTGCAACTGCTTACAATGAAGCTTTGCGAATGGCAGCTAAATCATTTGATAAATTAAACTATAAGTACAATGGTTCGAGTACCGCTACACTTGCTACTGCCATTCCTGTTGTAACACAAGATCCAGTTAGTACTGAAAAGCCTTCTATTACTTCTGATAAAAGTGGAGAATTATTCTACTTTGCTCAACCCACTGCTAATGGTTATCAAGTAGTTGACAATGAGCCAAAAGTAATCATGAAATTATATAATACATCGCAAAAGAACGTCTTTATAGGTGAAAAAGGCAATAGTAATGGAGTCGTCATTTCAAAAGAAAGCCAATGGGTTTTTGAGTATTATGACAACGGAAAATTGGTTTCGGAACCTATTAATTTGAAGTTTTAAATAAAGTTAACTTTGTACCTCGTAATTCTTACTTCGTACTTCTTACTTCGTACCTCCTACCTTTCAATACCCATACTTATCCTTCCAACGATTTTTTAAAAAAGTACGCATCTCGTTTTCCCGAGCACTATTACCAGGTTTGTAAAATGCGGTGTTTTTAATTTCATCCGGAAGATATTCCTGTTCCGAGAAATTATTAGCATAATTATGGGAATATTGATAATCTTCACCATAACCTAATTCTTTCATCAATTTGGTTGGTGCATTGCGCAAATGAATTGGCACAGATAAATCCCCGGTTTGTTTTACCAATGCTTGTGCTTCGGATATGGCCATATAACTCGCATTACTTTTAGGAGAAGTGGCCAAATAAACCGCGCATTGACTGAGGAGAATTCTACTCTCAGGATAACCAATAGTAGCAACCGCTTGAAATGTATTATTGGCTAATATAAATGCTGTTGGATTGGCATTTCCAATATCCTCACTCGATAAAATTAACATTCTGCGGGCTATGAATTTTACATCTTCGCCACCTTCAATCATTCGGGCTAACCAATACACTGCACCATTGGGATCGCTTCCGCGGATTGATTTTATAAAAGCCGATACAATATCATAATGTTGTTCACCCGTTTTATCATACAGCACCGTGTTTTGCTGCACCAAATCCAACACTTTTTGATTCGTAATCACAATTTGACCTTCAGCACTGGCGTTTACAACGAGTTCAAAAATATTTAATAGTTTGCGTCCGTCACCACCCGAAAGTCGAAGTAACGCTTCGGTTTCTTTTAACTTTATTTTTTTGGTTGAAATAATTTTATCTTCTTTCATCGCTCGTTGCAATAGAGCTAACAAATCTTCCTTAGAAAACGGATTTAAAACATACACCTGACAACGTGACAACAAAGCGGGAATAACTTCAAAACTTGGGTTTTCTGTCGTTGCGCCAATCAAAGTAATCCAACCTTTTTCTACCGCTGCTAATAACGAGTCTTGCTGTGATTTACTAAACCGATGAATCTCATCAATAAACAAAATTGGATTTTTAGCCGTGAATAATCCACCACTCAATTTTGCTTTTTCAATTACATCGCGAATGTCTTTTACGCCACTGTTAATGGCACTCAATTCATAAAAAGGACGGTTACTTTGCTTTGCAATAATCTGTGCCAAAGTGGTTTTACCTGTTCCAGGCGAACCCCAAAAAATCATGGATGGAATAATGCCATGAGCAATTTGTTGTGTCAACGAACCATTGTCGCCCACCAAATGCAGTTGGCTAATATAATCTTCTAATTGTTGTGGTCTGATGCGTTCGGCAAGTGGTGCTTCCATTTTGTAAAAATAACTATTTCTGCCAATTTAGCATTAAATAAAATTTGGCTTTATCTTTGAATTCTAATCATAAGTTTTTAAAGAAACCCAATAATACAATAACCCGTAACCTGCAACGTGCAACTCGAAACCCAATGAACGATTACCATCATTTTAAGTTTACTCCCTCAGTATGGATTGTTCCATTGTTTTTACTTATCTTGATTTGGTCTGTTTTCTTTTTTGAAAACAGTTTCAATATTGATTTGTCTTCACATGGTATTTTGCCAAGAACTTTTTCGGGTTTACAAGGTGTTTTTTTTAGTCCTTTTTTGCATGGCGATTTAAATCATATTGCTAATAATTCAATTCCACTTTTTATTCTTACCACAGCGCTCATTTATTTTTATCGTGATATTTCGCTAAAGGTTTTGTGCTATGGTATTATACTATCTGGAATAATCACTTGGGTTATTGGCAGAAATTCATTTCACATAGGAGCAAGTAGTTTGATTTATGTGCTGGTTTCTTTTATTTTCTTTAAGGGAATGATGACACAATATTATCGATTGATGGCTTTGTCAATGGCGGTAGTACTATTTTATGGTGGTATGATTTGGTATGTTTTCCCTAGTCCCGAAATTTCGGGAGATAAACAAATTTCGTGGGAAGGACATTTAGCGGGTTTGATTACTGGTTTTGCTTTTGCAATTCTTTTCAAAACACCCGATTATAAAAAAGATATTCAGTACAATTGGGAGAAGCCCGATTTCAATCCAGAAGAGGATGCTTTTATGAAACACTTTGATGAAAATGGGAATTTTGTGAATACTATTGTTCCAGATGAAGAAAAAAGTTTGGATTATTTCACCATTGATGAAAATGTAAAATATAGCACTAAACAGTAAAAGTATTTTTTTGTATTTTTGTTTCTGTTAAAAGTATTCTGATGGCAACAATTATCAATAATATCAATAAACTCGATTTAAAAGGAAATTATACCTATGCTGATTATTTGCTATGGAATTTTAAAGAAAGAGTAGAACTCATTAAAGGAAAAATAGTTAAAATGAGCCCTGCCCCAAGCACATCTCATCAACGTATTTCTGGCGAATTAACCTATTTATTGAGTAAGGTATTTAGAAAATCAAAATGTCAAATGTTTGTTGCCCCTTTTGATGTACGTTTAGTAAATTATAAGCAAAGTACTCAAGACAATCAAATAGTAACGGTTGTACAACCCGATTTATGTGTGGTTTGCGATAGTAATAAATTGGATGAAAAAGGTTGCATTGGCTCACCAGATTTAATTATTGAAATACTATCACCTGGAAATTCAAATCGCGAAATGACTATTAAGTTTGATTTGTATGAAGAAAATGGTGTAAAAGAATATTGGATTGTAAATCAATCAGAAAAAACAATATTACTCTATGTTCTAAAGGACAACAAATTTATCGGATTAAAACCTATAGTTGAAAGTGGAAAATTGGAAAGCCCAACCTTTCCCGATTTAAAATTCCCAATAAAAAATATTTTCAAACAATAATTGGATATTTATTGTCTTTGACGTACCGTTTCATATAAAAATGCTCCACAAGCTACAGAAACATTTAGCGAACCGATAGTTCCAAATAGGGGTAATTTAGCTTTTTCATCTACAATTTTTAATACTGATGGATTGATGCCTCTGTCTTCACTTCCCATGATAATAGCAACAGGTTCATTAAGTGAAATATCATAAATGTTTTGATCTGTTTTTTCGGTAGCTGCAACGGTTTTAATTCCGCTTCCTTGAAGGTAAAAAATGGCATCTTTGATATGGTCTACTTTGCAAATTGGCACGTTGAAAACCGCACCAGCAGATGTTTTTACCGTATCACCATTTACAGGTGCTGAACCTGTTTTTTGCACAATGATCCCATCAACGCCAGTACACTCAGCAGTTCTGATGATGGCGCCAAAATTGCGAGCATCGCTCAATTGATCAAGAATTAAGAATAAAGGCATTTTTCCGCTCCCGACACTTCGTGACAAAACAGTGTCAATAAGAGTTTCTAGTTTTACAAAAGAAATTGGAGCAATGGTTGCTACTGCCCCTTGATGATTATTAGATGTTAATCGATTTAATTTTTCAACAGGAACATAGGAAAAATTGATGCTGTTTTTTTTCATCACTTTCATCAATTGCTGCATCAAGTCGCTTTGCGTATCACTTTGAATAAAAACTTTATCGATTTCTTTTCCAGCGTTCACCGCTTCAATAATAGCTCTGATTCCGAAGATTTGGTTTTCTTTTTCCATGGTGTAAAAGTAAACTTTTTAAAAATGGATTTAAAGATTTATAGTTAAATTTAAAAAACAGCTTTAAAACTAATATGAACAATAGAGCTAGAAAGCTTTATAGCTTGTTCACCCGTGCTTCCGTTAGCATAAACAATATTGAAAAGTCCGTTTTTTGTTAAAAGTCCAAAACCAAAACCCAATCCCAGAAGATTTTCTTGGCTATTTGATGTCTTATCTTGTAAAAATCCGTAGTCAATAATAGAATGGACATAAATACTCGGTGCGAGAATATACCGATACTCCGATAAAATAGAGGTGAAGGCATTTCCTTGCAGACTATTTTCGTTAAATCCTCTGATGGAGTTTATGCCACCAAATCTGTTTAACTCGTTTACTATATAATTATCGCTTTGCAAATAGAAATTTTGTGATTTAATATTGATGACGTTCTTTTCATTTAGATAAAAATTATGTTTGAGTAATAAACTACCAATTGTTTGACTGTTTGAAACTAGTTTCGTGTCTCTTTTCCCAATACCTATTTTAAAATTTAAAAATGTTTTTTCTGGAAAGAGAAAATCAGCTCCCGACACTTCGGGATTAAAATCTAAAAACTCATAAGTTGAAGTCAAAAAAGAACTAGTATAATCACTCAAAGTTGTTGTATTGACATTCTGAATATCGCTTGATTCTGTAGCTTGATAGCCCAAAAACAAACGACTATTATAATTAAAATAGTAACCTAAATCTATGGCAGTTCGGGTATTTTGAAAAGTGCTGTCTTGCTTGAAAATATTAAGTTCGGCTTTTAATCCAATGGGACTTTTGAAAATATAGGGAAATTCTACTCCAAGATTGAAAGTTTTTTGGTCTTGTCCGTCGCTCTTCCAATACAAGGCAAACTTTTCCCCAGAATTTAAGATATTATTCAAAACTAAATCTAGATAACCAGAGAAAATTAGTTTTTTGTTTTCATTATTGGTAAAACCAATGTAGCCATCAAAAGTATTTGATTTTACTTTTTCTAGATACACATATACTTTGGTAGAATCTTTTGTAAAAAGAATTTCGGGGTATTTACTTTGTTTAACAAATCTAAATTTATTAAAGTCATTATAAAGTTTATCCAAATTCTTTTGGTTGAAAGTTTTGTTCCGATACAATCGAGTTATGTTTTTTTTGTGTCCTATTGGGAATTTATCATAACCATTGATGACAATTTCATTTAATTGTCTTTTGGTTTCTTTTAGAATAGATAATTCGGCATTTATGAAATTTTTTTTCTTTTGGAGGTTGACGAGTTTAACTTTTGCCATTGAAAAACCATTACTTTCTAATTTTTTTAAAATAGTGTTTAAAAAAACTTCGCTTTCTTCATAAGCAATACTTATGGTATCATTTTTAATAGTATAAATATTGATAACGTTTTCTTGAATTCCTTTGTCTATATAAATATGTATAAAATCAATTTTCTTACCTATTCTATATTTAAAACAAAACGTTGAGTCGTTTAATTTATAGTTTTCTGAGAGTTGACTTTCGGCATATCCTTTTTTGGTGAGTTTTTCATAAAAGAAATTATTTTCATCAACAACTGACTTTGTGTTCTGATGTTTAATAATGTATCCTATGCTGTCAATAGTTTTATTTTCTTTTTCGTTTTGACCAATAATTTTCAAATAGAATTCTTGTGAAGAAGCATTCCAACTCAAAATGAATATAAAAAAAAAGGATAAAATCTTATTCAAGATACCTAAAAGTTTGTATAAAAATAACGCAAAATAAGTGTTTTTAGTATGATTTATTAAAACTAAAAATGAACTGTGTTGAAATAGTAATTTGAAAACTATAAATTTTTATAATAAGAGCGCTACTTGGACAAATCTTTATTACATTAATTAACAAATATTTAGTTCTTGAAAAAATTAATTAATTATGGTTTGTTTCATTGAAAATAATTACTACATTTGCAACCCCTAAAAAAGCGGGAATTAATAAAATAAAGAAAAATTAGTATTTAATTATGCCAACAATTCAACAATTAGTAAGAACAGGAAGAACTCAAATCACTAAGAAGAGTAAATCGGTTGCTTTAGATTCTTGTCCTCAACGAAGAGGTGTTTGTACGCGTGTTTACACTACCACTCCAAAAAAACCAAACTCTGCCATGCGTAAAGTAGCGCGTGTACGTTTGACAAATGGAAATGAAGTAAATGCATACATCCCAGGAGAAGGACACAATCTACAAGAGCACTCGATAGTATTAGTGCGAGGCGGAAGGGTAAAAGATTTACCAGGAGTTAGATACCACATTGTGCGTGGTGCGCTTGATACATCAGGTGTAGCAGGAAGAACACAAAGAAGATCTAAGTACGGTGCTAAACGCCCAAAAGAAGCAAAAAAGTAATTTAAAAACTTTTAAAGTAAAGACATGAGAAAAAGAGCGGCAAAGAAAAGACCACTTTTACCAGATCCAAAATTTAACGATCAGTTAGTAACACGTTTTGTAAACAACCTAATGTGGGATGGTAAAAAATCGACAGCTTTCAAAGTATTCTATGATGCCATGGAAATCGTAGAAGCTAAAAAAAATAATGATGAAAAATCATCATTAGAAGTATGGAAAGATGCTTTAACAAACGTTATGCCTCACGTAGAAGTGCGTAGTCGTAGAGTGGGTGGAGCAACATTTCAAATACCAATGCAAATTAGACCGGACAGAAAAATTTCTATGGCAATGAAGTGGATGATACTTTATGCAAGAAGAAGAAATGAAAAATCAATGGCGGGTAAATTAGCTTCTGAAATTTTAGCTGCGGCTAAAGAAGAAGGTGCTGCTGTTAAGAAAAGAATGGATACTCACAAAATGGCAGATGCTAATAAAGCATTCTCTCATTTTAGATTTTAATTCGTACAGAAATGGCTAGAGATTTAAAATATACAAGAAATATTGGAATTGCTGCTCACATTGATGCTGGTAAAACAACAACTACTGAGCGTATTTTATTCTACACTGGAAAATCACACAAAATTGGTGAAGTGCATGATGGTGCTGCAACCATGGATTGGATGGCACAAGAGCAAGAAAGAGGTATTACTATTACTTCGGCTGCAACCACTTGTGAATGGAGTTTTCCAACAGAACAAGGTAAACCATTACCAACTTCTCAGGATTATCACTTTAATATTATTGATACCCCAGGACACGTTGACTTTACTGTTGAGGTAAACCGTTCATTGCGTGTATTGGACGGATTGGTTTTTTTGTTTAGTGCTGTTGATGGTGTGGAACCACAATCAGAAACGAACTGGAGACTTGCCGATCAATACAGAGTGCCACGTATGGGATTCGTAAACAAAATGGACCGTCAAGGTTCTAACTTCTTAATGGTATGTCAACAAGTTAGAGACATGTTAAAGTCTAATGCTGTTGCGATTACTTTGCCTATTGGTGAGGAAAATGACTTTAAAGGAGTAGTTGATTTAGTAAAAAACCAAGCTATCGTTTGGCATGATGCAACGCAAGGGGCAACTTTTGATATCGTTGATATTCCTTCAGATATGTTGGCTGAAGTGAAAGAATACAGAGATATTCTTATCGAAGCAGTGGCTGATTATGATGAGAACTTGTTGGATAAGTATATGGAAGATCCAGATTCTATTACTGAAGAAGAAATCAATACGGCACTAAGAGCAGCTACTATTGATATGGCTATTATCCCTATGATTGCTGGTTCTTCTTTCAAAAACAAAGGAGTTCAATTTATGTTGGATGCCGTATGTAAATATCTACCCTCTCCGTTAGATAAAGAAGGTATTGAAGGAATTCATCCTGATGATGCTGATTTGTTAGAAGAAGATCAAACTAAAATCTTACGTCGTCCAGATGTAAAAGAGCCGTTCGCTGCTTTAGCATTTAAGATTGCTACCGACCCTTACGTAGGTCGTTTGGCTTTCTTCCGTGCGTATTCAGGTCGTTTAGATGCTGGTTCATACATCTTGAACACGCGTTCTGGAAACAAAGAAAGAATTTCTCGTATCTACCAAATGCACGCTAACAAACAAAACCCAATCGAGTACATCGAAGCAGGTGATATTGGAGCAGCAGTTGGATTTAAAGATATCAAGACTGGAGATACCATGTGTGATGAAAAACACCCAATTATTTTGGAGTCAATGAAATTCCCAGCTCCGGTAATTGGTATCGCTATTGAGCCAAAAACTAAAGCTGATGTAGATAAAATGGGAATGGCTTTGGCAAAATTAGCTGAAGAAGACCCAACATTTACAGTAAGAACAGATGAAGCTTCTGGTCAAACGATTATTTCAGGTATGGGTGAGTTACACTTAGACATTCTTGTAGATCGTATGAAACGTGAATTCAAAGTTGAAGTAAACCAAGGAGAACCTCAAGTAGAATACAAAGAAGCTTTTACAAAATCGGCACAACACAGAGAAGTTTACAAAAAACAATCGGGTGGTCGTGGTAAATTTGGTGATATTGTTTTCCGCCTAGAGCCAGCTGATGAAGTAGATGGTAAAACTCCTGTGGGATTACAATTCGTTAACGAAGTTAAAGGTGGTAACGTTCCTAAAGAATACATTCCTTCTGTAGAAAAAGGTTTCCGTGAAGCTATGAAAACGGGTCCATTAGCAGGTTATCAAGTAGATAGTTTAAAGGTAACTTTATTAGACGGATCTTTTCACCCTGTAGATTCTGATGCGCTTTCTTTCGAGTTAGCAGCTAGAATGGGTTATAGAGAAGTTGCAAAAGCTGCTGGAGCTGTTATTTTGGAGCCAATCATGAAAATGGAAGTGATTACACCGGAAGAAAACATGGGAGATATCGTTGGTGATATCAACCGTCGTAGAGGTCAAGTGAATGACATGGGTGACAGAAATGGTGCGAAAACTATTAAGGCAGATGTGCCTTTATCTGAAATGTTTGGATATGTGACTACTTTGAGAACGTTATCTTCAGGTAGAGCAACTTCAACAATGGAATTTTCACATTACGAACAAACTCCTTCTAATATTTCAGAAGAAGTAATCAAAAAAGCAAAAGGTAACGCTTAATTCTTATCAAGATGAGTCAAAAAATTAGAATAAAATTAAAGTCTTACGATCATATGTTGGTTGATAAATCAGCAGAGAAAATCGTAAAAACTGTGAAAAGCACAGGTGCTGTTGTAACAGGTCCTATTCCGTTACCTACACACAAAAAGATATTTACTGTATTGCGTTCTCCTCACGTTAATAAAAAAGCGAGAGAACAGTTTGAAGTAAGTTCTTATAAAAGATTATTAGATATTTACTCTTCGTCTTCAAAAACTATTGATGCTCTTATGAAATTAGAGTTGCCAAGTGGTGTTGAAGTTGAAATTAAAGTATAATAAGTTAAATTTAAAGTATACTGTAATAATGTATATTGAATAATGTAAAAAAGTGAATTCTTAATACAGCAATACAATATACATTATACAGTTTTTTATTACTAATCATTAAATAATAATTATGTCTGGGTTAATTGGAAGAAAAATCGGCATGACTAGCATTTTCGATGAGAACGGGAAGAACATTCCTTGTACTGTAATCGAAGCTGGACCTTGTGTCGTTACCCAAGTCAGAACCAAAGAGGTTGACGGGTATGAAGCTCTTCAACTTGGTTTCGATGACAAAACAGAAAAACACGCCACTAAAGCTGACTTAGGTCACTTTAAAAAAGCGGGAACTTCTGCAAAAAAGAAAGTCGTTGAATTCCAAGGGTTTGAAGAAAATTACAAATTAGGTGATAATATTACCGTGGAAGTATTCAGCGAAGGAGAATTTGTTGATGTACAAGGTGTATCAAAAGGTAAAGGTTTTCAAGGTGTTGTAAAACGTCACGGTTTTGGTGGTGTTGGACAAGCTACACATGGTCAACATAACCGTTTGAGAGCACCAGGTTCTGTAGGAGCATCCTCTTATCCATCTAGAGTATTCAAAGGAATGCGTATGGCAGGAAGAATGGGTGGTGAAAATGTAAAAATACAAAATCTTAGAGTTTTAAAAGTGGTTTCTGAAAAGAACTTACTTGTTGTTAAAGGAGCTATTCCTGGATGCAAAAACTCTTATGTAATCATTCAGAAGTAATGGAAGCAAAAGTTTTAGATATCAACGGAAAAGATACTGGAAGAAAAGTTCAACTTTCTGACTCAGTATTCGGCATTGAGCCAAATAATCATGCAGTATATCTTGATGTTAAACAATATTTAGCGAATCAAAGACAAGGAACGCACAAAGCAAAAGAAAGAGCTGAAGTAGCGGGAAGTACACGTAAGATTAAAAAACAAAAAGGTACAGGTACTGCACGTGCAGGATCTAAAAAGAGTCCATTGTTTAAGGGTGGAGGAACAGTTTTCGGGCCAAGACCAAGAAGCTATTCTTTCAAACTGAACAAAAACTTAAAAAGATTAGCAAGAAAATCTGCTTTCTCTATAAAAGCAAAAGAATCAAATTTAGTAGTGGTTGAAGATTTCAGTTTTGAAGCACCAAATACTAAAAAGTTCATCAATGTTTTGAAAGCTTTAGGATTGGAAAACAAAAAATCTTTATTTGTGTTGGGTGAATCAAATAAAAATGTATATTTGTCGTCACGCAATTTAAAAGCTTCTAGCGTTATAACTAATTCAGAATTAAGCACTTATGCGATATTAAACGCAAATAATTTAGTTTTATCTGAAGGTTCTTTAGAAGG
Organism: Flavobacterium sp.; assembly: GCF_046317795.1. Taxonomy (GTDB): domain Bacteria; phylum Bacteroidota; class Bacteroidia; order Flavobacteriales; family Flavobacteriaceae; genus Flavobacterium. Next base: position 13,206 of record NZ_JBKCVI010000021.1, read on the forward strand.
AATTGTTGAAAATTTAAGCAAATAACAGGCCATGAGTATCATAATTAAACCTATCATAACAGAAAAAATTACCAAAGAAGGTGAGATTTTTAATCGTTTTGGTTTTGTTGTTGACAAAAAAGCCAACAAAGTTCAAATTAAGAAAGCCATTGAGGCTGCTTATGGAATTACTGTTGTTGATGTGAACACGATGAACTATAGAGCTGATAGAACTACTAAATATACAAAAAGTGGTTTGATTAGTGGAAAAACAAATGCTTATAAAAAAGCAATTGTCCAAGTACAAGAAGGAGAAACAATAGATTTTTATAATAATATCTAATAGAAAATGTCAGTTAGAAAATTAAAACCTATTACCCCTGGTCAGCGTTTTAGAGTTGTGAATGGTTTTGACGCCATCACGACTGATAAGCCGGAGCGCTCTTTGTTAGCACCGATAAAAAACTCAGGAGGTAGAAATAGTCAAGGAAAGATGACCATGCGTTATACAGGCGGTGGTCACAAACAAAGGTATCGTTTGATTGATTTCAAAAGAACTAAAGTTGGAATTCCAGCTACAGTGAAATCAATTGAATATGATCCAAACAGAACAGCTTTTATCGCATTATTGTGGTATGTAGATGGTGAGAAAACATATATTGTTGCTCAAAACGGATTGCAAGTAGGTCAGACCGTAGTGTCTGGAGAAGAGTCAGCTCCTGAAATTGGTAATACTTTGCCATTGAGCAAAATTCCATTGGGAACTGTTATTTCTTGTATCGAATTGCGACCAGGACAAGGGGCTGTTATTGCTCGTTCTGCTGGAACATTTGCTCAATTAATGGCAAGAGATGGAAAATATGCTACAATTAAAATGCCATCAGGTGAAACAAGATTAATCTTGTTGACTTGTTCAGCTACAATTGGTGCGGTTTCTAACTCTGACCACCAATTGATCGTGTCTGGTAAAGCAGGTAGAACAAGATGGTTAGGAAGAAGACCAAGAACAAGACCAGTTGCCATGAACCCTGTAGATCACCCAATGGGTGGTGGTGAAGGACGTTCTTCTGGAGGTCACCCACGTTCTAGAAAAGGTCTTCCTGCAAAAGGGTATAGAACTCGTTCTAAAGTGAACCCGAGTAATAAGTATATTGTTGAACGCAGAAAGAAATAATTAGATAGACATGGCACGTTCATTAAAAAAAGGACCTTTTGTACACTATAAATTAGATAAAAAAGTTCAGGAAAATATTGCTGGTGGAAATAAAGGTGTGGTTAAGACTTGGTCTAGAGCATCTATGATTACTCCAGATTTTGTTGGGCAAACAATCGCAGTACACAATGGTCGTCAATTTGTTCCAGTTTATGTAACTGAGAACATGGTAGGACACAAATTAGGAGAGTTTTCACCAACAAGATCTTTTAGAGGTCATGCTGGGGCTAAAAATAAAGGTAAAAAATAAGAAGCAATGGGAGTTCGTAAAAGAGAAACAGCAGATGCGAGAAAAGAGGCAAATAAGTCTATTGCTTTCGCGAAATTGAATAACTGCCCCACTTCACCTAGAAAAATGCGCTTAGTTGCAGACTTGGTAAGAGGTCAGAAAGTGGAAAGAGCTTTAAATATATTAAGATTTAGCTCAAAAGAAGCTTCAAGAAAATTAGAGAAATTAGTATTGTCTGCCATCAACAATTGGGAGCAGAAAAATGCTGAAGGAAACGTTTCTGAAGCTGGCTTATTTATAAAAACTATCACTGTAGATGGTGGAATGATGTTGAAAAGACTTCGTCCAGCGCCACAAGGAAGAGCACACAGAATTAGAAAACGTTCTAACCACGTTACTATCGTATTAGGACAATTAGATAACACACAAGCAAATTAAGTAAGATGGGACAAAAGACAAATCCAATTGGAAACAGACTTGGTATCATCAGAGGATGGGATTCAAACTGGTATGGTGGAAATGATTACGGTGATAAAATCGCTGAAGATTATAAAATCAGAAAGTACATTCACGCTCGATTATCAAAAGCTAGTGTATCAAAAGTAATCATCGAGAGAACTTTGAAACTTGTAACCGTTACTATCACTACTGCTAGACCTGGTATCATTATCGGGAAAGGCGGACAAGAGGTAGACAAGTTGAAAGAAGAACTTAAGAAAGTTACTGACAAAGAGGTTCAAATCAACATCTTTGAAATTAAGAGACCTGAATTAGATGCTTATTTAGTTGCAACAAGTATCGCACGTCAAATTGAAAGCAGGATTTCTTACAGACGTGCAATTAAAATGGCTATTGCTGCTTCTATGCGTATGAACGCTGAAGGTATCAAAGTTTTGATTTCTGGTCGCTTGAACGGAGCTGAAATGGCGCGTTCAGAAGGTTTCAAAGAAGGAAGAATTCCTCTATCAACTTTCAGAGCCGATATTGATTATGCTTTGGCTGAAGCGCATACTACCTATGGTAGAATGGGTATCAAAGTATGGATTATGAAAGGTGAAGTATATGGAAAAAGAGATCTTTCTCCACTTATTGGCATGGACAAAAAACAAGCTGGTCAAGGTGGTGGAAAAGGTGCAGATTCTCCAAGAGGAGACCGAAAACCTTTTAATAAGGACAGAAAACCTGCGGGAGACCGTAAAAGAAAGTAATTTTTTAAATACAAAGAAAAATGTTACAGCCTAAAAGAACAAAATACCGTAAGGTACAAAAGGGTAGAATGAAAGGGAATGCTCAAAGAGGGCACGAACTTTCAAGTGGAATGTTTGGTATTAAGTCAGTTCATGAAGATGGAATGTTCCTTACTTCACGTCAAATCGAAGCGGCGCGTATTGCTGCAACAAGATATATGAAAAGAGAAGGTCAATTATGGATTAATATCTTCCCAGACAAACCAATCACAAAGAAACCTCTTGAAGTACGTATGGGTAAAGGAAAAGGTGCGGTCGAATATTGGGCTGCGATTGTAAAACCAGGAAGAATAATGTTTGAAGTTGGTGGAGTTCCACTTTCTGTTGCAAAAGAGGCGTTACGTCTTGCTGCTCAAAAACTTCCTGTAAAAACTAAGTTTGTCGTTGCTAGAGATTTCGAAGCATAATCTAAAATTAATTATGAAACAATCAGAAATTATAAATCTATCCGCAGCTGAGTTACAAGTAAAACTTAGTCAATTAAGAAAAGCGTATTCAGATCTAAAAAATGCACACGCTATTTCACCAATTGCTAATCCACTTCAAATTAGAAGTGCTAGAAGAGCGGTTGCTAGAGTAGCAACCGAGCTAACTAAAAGAGAGTTACAATAATTGTATGCTGGCTAAAATGGAAGATAAAAGAAATTTAAGAAAAGAAAGAATTGGTGTGGTTACCTCAAACAAAATGGATAAGTCTATTGTTGTGGCACAAGTAACAAAAGTAAAACACCCATTATACGGTAAGTTCGTGTTAAAAACTAAAAAGTTTCACGCACACGACGAAACAAATGACTGTAACATTGGTGATACAGTAAAGATCATGGAAACAAGACCTTTATCAAAAACTAAATGTTGGAGACTAGTTGAAATCATTGAAAGAGCTAAGTAATTATGGTACAGCAAGAATCGAGATTAAAAGTAGCAGACAACACGGGAGCAAAAGAAGTTTTGACTATCCGTGTTTTAGGAGGAACGAAACGTCGTTATGCCTCTGTTGGAGATAAAATTGTAGTATCAATTAAAGATGCAACACCAAACGGAAACGTTAAGAAAGGTGCTGTTTCTACTGCAGTTGTTGTACGTACCAAAAAAGAAGTGAGAAGAGCCGATGGTTCTTATATCCGTTTTGATGACAATGCATGTGTTCTTTTGAATGCTGCAGGAGAAATGAGAGGAACACGTGTTTTTGGTCCAGTAGCCAGAGAACTTCGTGAAAAACAATTCATGAAAATTGTATCATTAGCACCAGAAGTGCTTTAATTCGTAGCAAAATGATAAAGCTAAAAATAAAATCAGGAGACACAGTAACCGTTATCGCTGGTGACCATAAAGGTTCAGAAGGTAAAGTATTGCGTGTTGACCGTGAAAAAAACAAAGCAATCGTTGAAGGCGTAAATATGGTTTCGAAACATACAAAACCAAGTGCAAAAAGCCCTCAAGGAGGAATTGTTAAGAAAGAAGCTCCTATCCATATTTCAAACCTTGCATTGATTGATCCAAAATCAAAATCTGCAACCAAAGTTGGAATTAAAGTAGAAGGAGATAAGAAAGTGAGATTTTCAAAAAAATCTAATCAAGTAGTATAGTTATGGCATATTCACCTAGACTTAAGCAAGAATATAAGGACAGAGTAATTGCTGCCCTTAAAGAAGAATTTGGTTATAAAAACGTAATGCAAGTTCCTAAATTGGAGAAAATCGTTTTGAGCCGTGGAGTTGGAGCAGCAGTATCTGATAAAAAACTAGTTGACTATGCAGTTGATGAGTTAACAAAAGTAACTGGACAGAAAGCAGTATCAACAATCTCTAAAAAAGACGTTGCGTCTTTCAAATTGAGAAAAGGAATGCCAATTGGAGCCAAAGTAACTCTAAGAGGGGAAAGAATGTATGAGTTTTTAGACCGACTTATCACATCATCTTTACCACGTGTAAGAGATTTTAATGGTATCAAAGCTACTGGTTTTGACGGAAGAGGAAATTACAATCTTGGTGTTACAGAACAAATCATTTTCCCAGAAATTGATATTGATAAAGTTAACAAAATAGCTGGTTTGGATATTACTTTTGTAACTTCTGCAGCAACTGACAAAGAAGCAAAGTCATTATTGGCTGAATTAGGTTTACCTTTTAAAAAGAATTAAGATATGGCTAAAGAATCAATGAAAGCCCGTGAGGTTAAGAGAGAGAAAACGGTAGCTAAGTATGCTCAGAAAAGAAAAGCTTTGTTAGAAGCTAAAGATTACGAAGGCCTACAAAAATTACCAAAAAATGCTTCACCAGTTCGCATGCACAATCGTTGTAAACTAACTGGAAGACCAAGAGGGTATATGCGTCAATTCGGTATTTCACGTGTTACTTTCCGCGAAATGGCAAACCAAGGATTAATCCCAGGAGTTAAAAAAGCTTCTTGGTAATCAACAATTAATTATCAATTGGTTAAAGGTTCATTTAGTGAGTACTTCTTGAAAACCATAACCGCAAATTTATACATATGTATACAGATCCAATTGCAGATTATCTTACGAGAGTTAGAAATGCAGTAATGGCTAACCATAAAGTGGTTGAGATTCCAGCATCTAACTTGAAAAAAGAAATCACAAAGATTTTATTTGATCAAGGATATATCTTAAGTTACAAATTTGAAGACAGTTCTGTTCAAGGAACTATCAAAATTGCTCTAAAGTATGATAAAGATACTAAAGAGTCTGTAATAAAAGATATTCAAAGAATTAGTAAACCAGGTTTACGTAAATATGCTGGTTCTTCAAAAATACCAAGAATTCTTAATGGATTAGGAATTGCTATTGTTTCTACATCAAAAGGTTTGATGACCGGAAAACAAGCTAAGCAATTAAATGTTGGTGGAGAAGTAATTTGCTACGTATACTAATTTAAAACAGTTAAACAATGTCAAGAATAGGTAAAAATCCAATTTCAATTCCTGCTGGTGTAACTGTAGATGTTAGTGAAACAGTAATTACAGTAAAAGGAAAATTAGGTCAACTTACACAAGATTACGCTGATGTAACTGTAAAAGTTGAAGAAGGTCAACTAGTTGTAGAAAGACCATCTGATAGTAAAGATCATAGAGCAAAACACGGATTGTACAGATCATTAATCAGTAACATGGTTGTGGGCGTATCCGAAGGTTTTACAAAAGAATTAGAATTGGTTGGAGTAGGTTACAGAGCTTCAAACCAAGGCCAAAAATTAGATTTAGCTCTAGGTTTTTCTCATAATATTGTTTTGGAAGTTGCTCCAGAAGTAAAGTTAGAAACAATATCTGAGAAAGGTAAAAACCCAATAGTAAAGTTAACCTCTTTCGACAAACAATTAATCGGACAAATCGCTGCCAAAATCAGAGGTTTCCGTAAACCAGAACCTTACAAAGGAAAAGGTGTTAAGTTTGTTGGTGAAGTATTAAGAAGAAAAGCAGGTAAATCAGCTTAAAAAATAACATTATGTCATTAACAAAAACTGAAAGAAGACAAAGAATTAGATTCAGAATCAGAAAAATTGTAAGCGGAACTGCTACAAATCCAAGACTTTCTGTATTCAGAAGTAATAAAGAAATCTATGCACAGCTAATAGACGATGTGAATGGTGTTACTTTATTGGCTGCTTCATCAAAAGATAAAGGAGTAGATATCAAAGGTACAAACGTAGAAATTGCATCAGCTGTTGGAAAACTAGTTGCAGAAAAAGCGTTAAAAGCCGGATTTGAAACAGTAACTTTCGATAGAGGAGGTTATTTATATCACGGTCGTATTAAATCATTAGCGGAAGGCGCAAGAGCGGCTGGACTTAAATTCTAAGAAATTATGTATAACGGATACAAAAATGTAGAGTTAGTAAAACCTAGCGGTCTTGAATTAAAAGACCGTTTGGTAAGTGTAAATCGTGTTACTAAAGTAACTAAAGGAGGAAGAGCATTCGGTTTTTCTGCGATAGTTGTGGTTGGTGATGAAAACGGTGTTGTTGGACATGGTTTAGGAAAATCAAAAGATGTTTCTGAAGCTATTGCGAAAGCAGTAGAAGATGCTAAGAAAAATTTGGTTAGAATTCCTTTAAGTGGTCAATCAGTGCCTCACGAACAAAAAGGAAAATTTGGTGGAGCAGCAGTATTTTTGATGCCTGCATCTCATGGTACTGGAGTTATTGCTGGTGGTGCTGTTCGTGCAGTACTTGAGTCAGTTGGTATACATGATGTATTGTCAAAATCACAAGGTTCATCAAATCCTCACAACGTGGTAAAAGCAACTTTTGATGCTTTATTACAAATGAGAAGTGCTGTTACTGTTGCCAAACAAAGAGGTATTTCTTTAGAAAAAGTATTTAAAGGTTAATTCAAGGAAATTATGGCTAAATTATTAGTAAAACAAGTTAGAAGCAAAATCAACTGTCCACTTACACAGAAAAGAGGATTAGAGGCTTTGGGTCTTCGTAAAATGGGACAGGTTGTGGAGCATGAGTCAAATCCAGCAATCCTTGGAATGATAAATAAAGTTAAACACTTAGTTTCCGTAGAGGAAGTTAAATAACAAATATAGTTATGAATTTAAGTAACTTACAGCCAGCAGAAGGTTCTACACACAATCAAAATAAACGATTAGGTAGAGGTGAAGGTTCTGGTAAAGGTGGTACAGCCGCTAGAGGACACAAAGGAGCAAAGTCTCGTTCTGGTTATTCTAAAAAAATAGGTTTTGAAGGTGGACAAATGCCACTTCAAAGACGTGTGCCTAAGTTTGGTTTTACGAACATCAATCGCAAAGAATATCAAGGTGTAAATCTTGATGCACTTCAATTATTAGTTGACAATGGAATTGTTACCGATACTGTAGATTTTTCAGTATTAGTGGAAAACCGCTTAGCTACTAAGAATGAACTTGTAAAAATTCTTGGTAGAGGTGAATTGAAATCAAAATTAAAAGTAACCGCTCATAAATTTACTGCTACTGCAAAAGCTGCCATTGAAGCTGCTGGTGGAGAAGCAGTAACATTATAAACACTAGAACAATGAAGAAATTTTTTGAATCATTAAATAATGTTTGGAAAATAGAAGAACTGAAAAACAGAATCTTGATCACTCTTGGGCTGTTATTAGTTTACCGTTTTGGAGCGCACGTTACGCTACCGGGTATTGATGCTTCACAATTACAAAGTTTAGCTGGTCAAACAGAAAAAGGTATTGGTTCAATACTTGATATGTTTACTGGTGGAGCTTTTTCAAAAGCATCAGTATTTGCATTGGGTATTATGCCTTACATTTCGGCTTCAATTGTCGTTCAATTAATGGGTATTGCTATTCCCTATTTGCAGAAATTACAAAAAGATGGAGAAAGTGGTAGAAAGAAATTAAATCAAATTACAAGATGGTTAACCATTGCAATTACACTTGTTCAAGGTCCAGGTTATATCTATAACTTGTATTCAACTTTACCAGCTAATGCATTTTTGTTAGGTTTTGACTCATTCCAATTCTTATTTTCATCTGTATTAATTCTTACCACAGGAACAATTTTTGCGATGTGGTTAGGAGAAAAAATTACAGATAAAGGTATTGGAAATGGTATTTCCCTTTTGATAATGGTTGGAATTTTAGCAAGATTACCCCAAGCACTAATACAAGAATTCACATCTAAAGTTACCAATAATAATGGAGGACCAATGGTGTTAGTAATCGAAATTATAGTTTGGTTATTAGTAATTATTGCCTGTGTATTATTAGTCATGGCAGTGAGAAAAATTCCAGTACAGTATGCTCGTCGTACAACAACTGGAGATTTCGAACAAGATATGATGGGTGGAAACAGACAGTGGATTCCTCTAAAGTTAAATTCTGCAGGTGTCATGCCAATCATTTTTGCGCAAGCAATTATGTTTATCCCAGCAGCTTTAGCGGGACTTTCAAATTCTGAAACATCACAATCTATAGCTGGAACTTTTAGTAATATGTTTGGCTTTTGGTATAATTTAGTATTTGCAACGTTAATTTTAGTTTTTACTTTCTTTTACACGGCAATTACGGTTCCAACAAATAAAATGGCTGATGATTTAAAAAGAAGTGGTGGTTTTATTCCAGGGGTTAAACCAGGAATTGATACAGCTGATTTCTTAGATAGAATCATGTCTCTTATAACATTCCCTGGCTCATTATTTCTTGCATTAATCGCTGTGTTCCCAGCAATTGTTGTTAGTCTCGATGTTCAACAATCATGGGCGATGTTTTATGGTGGAACTTCACTTATTATTATGGTTGGAGTTGCGATTGATACTATTCAACAAATAAATTCTTATTTATTGAATAAACACTATGACGGATTAATGAAAACCGGTAAAAATAGAAAAGCAGTAGCTTAGTTTTTATGGCAAAACAATCAGCAATAGAACAAGACGGATCAATAATTGAAGCATTGTCAAATGCAATGTTTCGTGTTGAGTTAGAAAACGGACATATTGTAATTGCTCATATTTCTGGTAAAATGCGAATGCATTACATCAAATTGTTACCTGGTGACAAAGTGAAATTAGAAATGAGTCCTTACGATTTGTCAAAAGCAAGAATTACTTATAGATACTAAAGATATTCAAAATGAAAGTAAGAACATCAGTTAAAAAAAGAAGTGCCGAGTGCAAGATTGTACGAAGAAAAGGCAGATTATACGTAATCAACAAAAAGAATCCTAGATTTAAACAAAGACAAGGATAGTTATGGCAAGAATAGCAGGGGTAGATATCCCAAAAAACAAAAGAGGAGTTATCGCTTTAACCTACATCTTCGGAATAGGTAAAAGTAGAGCTATTGAGATTTTAGAAAAAGCTCAAGTTAGCCAAGATAAAAAAGTTCAAGATTGGAATGATGACGAAATCGGAGGAATTCGTGATGCAGTTTCTTATTTCAAAATTGAAGGTGAACTTCGTTCAGAAGTTTCATTACACATCAAGCGTCTAATGGACATTGGATGTTATAGAGGAATCCGTCATAGATCTGGTCTTCCATTAAGAGGTCAAAGAACTAAAAACAACTCTAGAACAAGAAAAGGTAAAAGAAAAACTGTTGCTAACAAGAAAAAAGCAACTAAATAATAAATAATATGGCTAAAGCAACAACAAAAAAACGTAAAGTTATCGTTGAATCATCGGGCGAAGCTCATATTAATGCAACCTTCAACAACATCATTATTTCTTTGACAAATAAGAAAGGTGAAGTAATTTCTTGGTCATCAGCTGGTAAAATGGGTTTCAGAGGTTCTAAAAAGAATACTCCCTATGCAGCTCAAATGGCAGCAGAAGATTGTGGAAAAGTAGCATTAGAAGCAGGACTTAAAAAAGTAAAAGTGTATGTTAAAGGTCCAGGTAACGGAAGAGAATCTGCTATTAGATCGATACACAATTCTGGAATTGAAGTAACAGAAATCATTGATGTAACTCCAATGCCGCATAATGGATGTCGTCCTCCTAAAAGACGAAGAGTTTAATATTACACTGAATTTATGCTGAATTTAGTTCAGTATCTCAGTATCTAATATATATTTAAGTATAACAAAAGATAGAAAAACAGATTATCGAAGGATTCGACCTGAATTCATAATCTCTATCTAAAACAATTTAAAATGGCAAGATATACTGGTCCAAGTACAAGAATTGCTCGTAAATTTGGCGAAGCAATATTCGGAGAAGACAAATCCTTCGAAAAAAGAAATTATCCTCCTGGCCAACATGGTATGGCTAAGAAAAGAGGTAAAAAATCTGAATATGCTGTCCAATTGATGGAAAAGCAAAAAGCTAAATATTCTTATGGAATTTTAGAAAAACAATTCAGAAACCTGTTTGAAAAAGCAGCAGCTTCTAAAGGAGTAACTGGTGAAATCCTTTTACAATTATGTGAAGCTAGACTAGATAATGTAGTTTTCAGAATGGGAATTGCACCTTCAAGAAGAGCGGCAAGACAAATCGTTTCTCACCGTCACATTACTGTGAATGGAGAATTGGTTAACATTCCTTCTTATCACTTGAAACCAGGTGACAAAGTAGCTGTTCGTGAAAAATCTAAATCTGTTGAAGCTATCGAGCGTTCATTGGCCAATTCTTCTCATGTATATGAGTGGATCACTTGGAATAATGATACCAAAGAAGGAACTTTTGTTTCTGTTCCTCAAAGACTTCAAATTCCAGAAAACATTAAAGAACAATTAATCGTAGAGTTGTACAACAAATAATAATTGACATCAGTCTAAATTATGGCAATATTTAATTTTCAGAAGCCCGATAAAGTTATCATGATCGATTCAACCGATTTTGAAGGTAAGTTTGAATTCAGACCTTTAGAACCTGGTTACGGATTGACAGTGGGTAATGCACTTAGAAGAGTTTTACTTTCTGCGTTAGAAGGTTATGCAATAACATCCGTTCGTATAGAAGGTGTTGAGCATGAGTTTTCTACCATCTCAGGAGTTGTAGAAGATGTAACCGAAATTATTCTAAACCTTAAACAAGTACGTTTCAAACGTCAAATTGAGGATGTAGATAATGAAACAGTTTCAATTTCTATCTCAGGAAAAGACCAAATTACTGCAGGTGATTTTCAAAAATTCATCTCTGGATTTCAAGTATTGAACCCAGAACTTGTAATTTGTAACCTTGATAGCAAAGTAAATTTGAACATGGAATTAACCATCGAGAAAGGTCGTGGTTATGTTCCTGCCGAGGAGAACAAAAAACAGAATGCAGCTATAGGTACTATTTTTACAGATTCAATTTTTACACCAGTAAAAAATGTAAAATATGCTATTGAAAACTTCCGTGTGGAGCAAAAAACAGATTATGAAAAATTAGTTTTTGAAATCAAAACTGATGGTTCAATCAATCCAAAAGATGCTTTAACAGAAGCTGCAAAAGTTTTAATTCACCACTTTATGTTGTTCTCCGATGAGAGAATTACTTTAGAAGCTGATGAAATTGCTCAAACAGAATCTTACGACGAAGAATCATTACACATGAGACAATTGCTTAAAACTAAGCTTGTTGATATGGATTTATCTGTAAGAGCATTGAATTGTTTGAAAGCTGCAGAAGTAGATACACTGGGAGATTTAGTATCTTTCAATAAAAACGACTTGATGAAGTTCCGTAACTTCGGTAAAAAATCGCTAACAGAGTTAGATGAATTAGTTGCCAACAAGAATTTAACTTTCGGAATGGATTTAGGTAAATACAAATTAGATAAAGAATAAATTACTTCATATTTTGCTCTCCAAAGTGGATTGATGCAAGATGAAGGTAAAAAAAAACGTCATGAGACACGGAAAAAAAGTAAATCATTTAAGCAGACAGAGTGGACATAGAAAATCTATGTTGGCTAACATGGCTTGTTCATTAATTGAGCACAAACGTATTAATACTACTGTTGCTAAAGCAAAAGCGCTTAAACAATTTGTTGAGCCACTTATTACAAAATCAAAAGACGACACCACTCACAACCGTCGTATCGTATTTGCATACTTACGTAATAAATATGGTGTAACTGAACTTTTTAGAGAAGTTGCAGCAAAAGTAGGTGATCGTCCAGGTGGATATACTCGTATAATTAAAGTTGGAAATCGTTTGGGAGATAATGCTGATATGGCAATGATTGAACTTGTAGATTTTAACGAACTATACAAAGGTGGTAAAAAAGAAGAGAAAAAAGCTAAAAGCCGTCGTGGTGGAAAAGCTAAAAAATCTGAAGATACAACTCCAGTTACAGAAGTTAAACCAGTTGAAACTACTCAAGCAGCGGTTGTTGAAGAAGTTGTTGAGACTCCAATTGCAGAGGTTGCTGATTCGAGCGTTAGCGAACAGGCGGAGCAAATTCAAGATGTTGTTGAAGAAACTCCAGTTGCAGAAGTTATTGAAGAAATTCCAGTTGCAGAAGTTGTTGAAGAAACTCCAGTTGCAGAAGTTGATGAAAATCCAGCTCCTGAAACAGAAGCTCCAGCTGATGAGGAATCAAAAGAAGAACAAGCATAATGATTGCCACTTGATAAATATAAAGGATAAACGTTTTGTTTATCCTTTTTTTTTGCCATAAAAGGAATGTTTATAAACTTTAATAAATCGATTTAGAATTTAATTTGGAATACTCTAAATTTGTAACACAACAACTAAGATAATCGAATGAAATACACAACACGACCACAAGCTATTTTACTACTTGCCGACGGAACTATTTTTTATGGGAAATCTATTGGAATTTCTGGAAAAACTTTTGGAGAAGTTTGCTTTAATACTGGAATGACAGGTTATCAAGAAATATTTACGGATCCATCTTATTTCGGACAAATCATGGTAGCCACCAATCCACACATTGGAAACTATGGTGTAAACTCAGATGAAGTAGAGTCGGAAAAAATAATGATTTCGGGATTAGTATGTAAAAATTTTAGCTTTAATCATTCCCGTCCTGATTCCGAAAGTAATCTTTATGACTATTTTGAAAGCCAAAATTTGATTTGTATTTCAGATGTTGACACAAGAGCATTGGTAAGTTATATTAGAGATAATGGCGCTCAAAATGCTGTGATTTGCACAGACGGAACTTCAATTGAGGAATTAAAAACGCTATTGTTCAGCGTACCAAATATGGAAGGATTAGAATTGGCTTCTAAAGTGTCAACAACTGAACCTTATTTTTTTGGGAATGAAAATGCAACATTTAAAATTTCAGCTTTGGATTTAGGGATAAAAAGAAATATACTGAGAAACTTGGCAAAAAGAGATTGCTACATTAAAGTGTTTCCATACAATACAACATTTGAAGATTTAAAAGCATTTAATCCAGATGGTTATTTTTTATCTAATGGACCAGGTGATCCTGAACCTTTGGAACAAGTTATTGGAGTTGCACAAGAAATTATTGCTTCTGATACACCCGTTTTTGGAATATGTTTAGGACATCAAATTATTGGTTTAGCTAATGGAATTTCAACCTATAAAATGTTTAACGGTCATAGAGGAATTAATCATCCTGTCATGAATATCTTGACTGGAAAAGGAGAAATCACCTCTCAAAACCACGGATTTGCAGTGAATAGAGAAGAATTGGAAAAACATAACGATTTGGAAATCACACACTACCATCTCAATGATAACACAGTAGCTGGAATGAAAATGAAATCTAAAAATTGTTTCTCAGTGCAGTATCATCCAGAAGCAAGTCCAGGACCACATGACTCTTCTTATTTATTTGATGAGTTTATTTCCAATATTAAATGGAGTAAGCAATTGCAACAAGCTTAAAACTGTCCAAATTTCATTTATCGTAAAAAAACTAAAACGATTGCGTTAATAACATTCTAGCGAATTATCAAATTGATAAATAAAGTTGAAATATATTTGTTGTCATCCTAAGCGTTTCGAAGGACTATAAACTATAATCAAAAATCTAAATATCATAAAAATGAGTATTATTATTAAAGTTCACGCAAGACAAATCCTTGACTCTAGAGGAAATCCAACAATTGAAGTAGATGTAGTAACAGAAAACGGCGTTTTAGGTCGTGCAGCTGTTCCTTCTGGCGCTTCAACTGGAGAGCATGAAGCAGTTGAACTTCGTGATGGTGGAAAAAATTACATGGGTAAAGGAGTGTTGAAAGCAGTTCATAATGTAAATGCTACTATAGCACCCGAATTAGTTGGCGTTTCAGTTTTTGAACAAAATCATATCGATCAATTGATGATTGAATTGGATGCCACCCCAAATAAATCAAACCTTGGTGCTAACGCTATTTTGGGTGTTTCTTTGGCGGTTGCTAAAGCTGCTGCTAACGAACTTGGCTTGCCTTTATACCGTTATGTTGGAGGCGTTTCTGCTAATACGTTACCCGTTCCAATGATGAATATTATCAATGGCGGTTCACATTCTGATGCACCGATTGCATTTCAAGAATTTATGATTATGCCCGTAAAAGCAACCTCTTTTACTCATGCGATGCAAATGGGAACAGAAATTTTTCATAACCTTAAAAAAGTATTGCACGACAGAAATCTTTCTACAGCAGTAGGCGATGAAGGTGGTTTTGCACCAAACCTTGCTGGTGGAACCGAAGATGCCTTGGATACCATAAAAAAAGCAGTTGAAAATGCAGGCTATAAATTTGGTGACGAAGTTATGATTGCTTTAGACTGTGCTGCTTCGGAGTTTTATGTAGATGGAAAATACGACTATACCAAATTTGAAGGAGCTACAGGAAAAATTAGAACTTCTAAAGAGCAAGCAGAATATTTAGTATCCTTAGCTACTAATTACCCAATTATTTCTATTGAAGACGGAATGTATGAAGACGACTGGGAAGGTTGGAAGTATTTAACAGAATTAATAGGAGATAAAACTCAATTAGTAGGTGATGATTTATTTGTTACTAATGTGGAGCGTTTGTCACGTGGAATTAAGGAAGGCATTGCCAATTCAATATTGGTAAAAGTAAATCAAATAGGAACTTTAACCGAAACTATTGCGGCAGTAAACATGGCGCATAATGCAGGTTACACCTCAGTAATGTCGCACCGTTCTGGAGAAACTGAGGACAATACTATTGCTGATTTAGCCGTTGCCTTAAATTGTGGCCAAATCAAAACAGGTTCAGCTTCGCGTTCGGATAGAATGGCAAAATACAATCAGTTACTTAGAATTGAAGAGGAGTTAGGCGCTACCGCTTATTTTCCGGGCTTGAAAGCGTTTAAGCAAAAGTAATCTTTTGTATTTTTTTTATAACCCTGTCAGCGTTTTAAACGCTGACAGGGTTTAAATTTTAACCCTACACTGGCTCTCGTTTGTCCAAATCTCTGGTGCTCGTCTGCGACGAGTACCTACTTAAATTAAAACAAAAATCATAGCATTTGCAATGCGGTTAACTAAAACAGAAGTAATAATGAAACTTCCTTTTTGATATCATTGTTTTCTCAAAAATACTTTATTTGATAAAATGTTTTAAGACCCGCGTTGCAAACGCTTTATTTGTCTTGTAAAGGTAAGTAGGTGCTCGTCTGCGACAAGCACCAGAATGGGGATGTTTTAAAAGCACGCCAAAAATAGAAAAATGAAAAGAACAAATAATAAAATTACACTAATTACTTTTTCTTTTATCCTCCTTGGGTTAATAGTATTTTTTTTTTGTTTTAAAGATGAAAAAACACATACTTTAAAAAGATATTATCCAGATTCAAAAGAAACTTATGTACACGAATATATAATAAGAAATGGTGATACTATTTTTCAAGGAAAAGTTAATGTATTTAATGAAAAAGGAATTAAAGTAGCCGAAGGTAACTTAATAAATAATTTGCCTAGAGGTAAGTTTATTTATTACTATGACAGTGGTAAAATAGAATCTATAAAATATGTTATAGACAATAAAAGAAATGCTGAATATTTATGGAATTATCCAAATGGAGAAATTGAAAAATATGCATTTTTTAGTAAATATAAAGAACCTATCTTTTTAATTAGCTATGATGAAAAAGGACCAACAAAATATGAAGGATCAACTATAGAGAGTATTTATCATCGTAAACTTAATTCTAAAGAGCAACAAAATATTGAAGATAATCAAGATTTTAAAGTAGGTGACACTTTAATACATCAATATATCCTAGCCAACATTCCCAAAGCAAAACGTAGTTTTAAAATAGAAAGCATAGGAATTGACAACATAAAAGTTAAAAGAAAAATTACAGCATTACCTCCAACAACTATTCAAGTAAAAGAAGTTTTAACCACGAAAGGTAAAAATACGATTAGAGCTGTTGTAAAATATGAGTTTAAGGACAACATTATTCCAGCAATTAACGACACTCTTTCGTTTGATCTTGAAGTACATTAAAGAGAATAGTAAAAACCCCGACCGCTCGGATATGTTCAAAGGTCGATAGCGGAGTCTTTGGATAAAGGTACTAATGGTGGAAAGCCAACAAGTGTTGATAAAATTAATGGCGGTTTTGATGCGCTTGATGCTGCAACTAGTGCAACTAAAGAAGTAGTTGAACTAGTGAATAAAAAAGCAAATGAGAATGCGAAAGAAACAAAACAACCAGAGTACATTTATACAACTTATGATCCAAAAGACCCAAATAAAAATCATCAAGTATTAAAATCTGCACATGAAGCTCGACAAAAAAAGAAAAATGATGAATAATAATAAAAATAAAATCCTTTTATCTCTTTTACTTATTGCTATTCTAGGAGCACTAATTTTGATATTTTACTTTAGAGAAGAAAAAGTATATACTTCAAAGGAATATAACTCTACTGATCAATTAATAGGCATAAATGAATATGTTATCAGAAATAATGATACTATTCTACAAGGCAAATTTGAAAGATATAATGACAAGGGTATTCTAATTTCAAAAGGACAGTTTTTGAATGATGAAACTTATGGAAAATGTTCTTATTACAATGATAATGGAAAAATTGAGTCGATATATTTTCGCAAAAACAGCAAGATAAATTTAGAATGTCTTAAATTTAATGAAAATGGTTTAATTGAAAAATATATCATGTGTGATGATTTAGGCAAAACTGCCTTTGTAATTTATTTTGATGAAAATGGAGTAACTAAATATAATGGATATTTTCAAATAGAAACCTATCAATATAAATATGCTAACAAAGCAAAATTTAATATCACAGAAGACCAGTATTTAAAAGTAGGCGACACATTAAAATACAGTTATATAGTTGCTAATATACCCAATGCAAAGCGTAGTTTTACGATAGAAAATGTGTGTATTGATAATGCAAAAGTAAAGCGTATTACTAAAAAAGTTGAACCTTGCCAAATTGATGTAAAAGAGGTATTAACTAAAAAAGGTAAGAACACCATCAGAAGTATTGTTAAATATGAGTTTAACGACAAAGTAACACCAGTTTTTATTGATACACTTTCTTTTGATATAAATGTGAATTGATTTTTATATTAAAAACCCCCAACCGCTCGGATATGTTCAAAGGTCGATAGCGGATTTACTTCGTCAGTTCGCTTCGCTCGGGTGCAATCCGTGCCCACAAAGCGAAGATATGAAAACACAAAACCCAGCAATTGCTGGGTTTTATGTTATAATAAAATATTTTTTACAGGCGTTTTATAACCTTGCTTTTATCTTGTTTGTTGTGCAAAATGGCAATAATTAAAATTTGTTTTTTGTCTTCATTAATTGTAAAATGAATACCGTATGGAAAAAATTTAGGGTGAGCAATTCTAATATTTTCAAAAATTGGATAATAGATAAAAGGATTTTTTTGCAATTTATCAATAGTCTCTTTTATGCAATGGGCGAAACGTTCTTCTAAATCTGTATCAGGGTTTTGCTCATAATACCAAAGCTTGGCAATCTCAATATCGTCTTCAACTTCGTCAAAATACTCTAGTTCATAATCAAATTCAATCATCGATTCACTTTTTTATTAAGTGCATCAAATAATCCTTGAATTGGTTTTACACGTTCAGGATTCTTGGCAATAGCTTCTAATCTTGATGTTAAAAGTTCTTTTTGCCAATCAGGAATATCAGATGAAATTTCTTCAATATCGGGATACTGTTGTTTAATTAAACTCCATTCTTGTGGTGGAATGTAAACACCTGAATTATTGCCGTTGCTGTCGTGTAATACTTGAAGTTTCATTGTTTTGATTATTTAGATGTTTGTAAATTCTCTACAAAAAAGTTCTGAAATTTTTGTTTGGTAAGCATTGTGGCAAGCATTCTGTACAATAAATTTTTATTCTGCTCATCGTCGTTGCCTGCTTTATCTAACACAAATGTACTATTCTTATTGATATTTTCAAAAATTTAATACCTACGCAAAGTGTTTCTTTGAAAAGCTTCGCAAATGCCTCATGACTTTGCGGAATTTTTTTAATATATTTGAATAAACTTATGCCAATGAAAGAAGGATATGTAATTAGAGACCAAGCACTGCCTGATTTTTTAACATTGACCGTCGTTGAATTGGTTGACCTGTCTGCCGACAGGCAGGAATGGATAGCAAGAGTGCGCAAGCGATTAGCTCCTTACTTCTTAACCGCATCTTTATCAAAATGCACAAAAATATTGATGTAAATATTGCGGGCTAATCTAGCGGTTACAGGCATTAGGGCAATTAATGATGCAATAATGGCTATAAAAGATTGCAACAAACTCAACCCGATGATTACTTTTGAAATGATAAAAGCGGCTATCCCAATGCCAACGGTCAACCCATAACTGACATACATGGCACCATAAAAAAAGGAAGGTTCTATTTGATAATGCAGTCCGCAATGGCTACAATTTTCGTGCATTTTGTACACATTGGCAATATGATAGGGATTTTGGTCCTCGTACATACTTTCTTGATGGCATTTTGGACAACTTCCTGTTAAAATGCTATATAATATGGATCCTTTTTTTAACATTTGCAAAAATTTTAATTTCCTTCAGTTTAACCAATCAACTTTAAGTATGCAAAGGTAAATCGAAAGGAAGTTTTTATAACTAATATACTATTCTTTTTCTCTATGTTAAATATCCATAACTTATCAGTTTCGTTTGGCGGCACCTATCTTTTTGAAGAGGTAACTTTTCGATTGGGTTCGGGTGATAGAGTAGGACTGGTAGGAAAAAATGGTGCTGGAAAATCGACGATGCTCAAAATTTTGGCGGGGGATTTTAAACCTGACAGCGGACAAATTGCCACGGAGAAAGAGGTTAGAATGGGTTTTCTTCGTCAGGATATTGATTTTGAACAAGGAAGAACGGTGCTTGAAGAAGCTTATGAAGCTTTTGTGGACATTAAAATGGTTGAAAAAAAACTGGAAAAGATAAACCATCTTTTGGTTACCAGAACGGATTATGAAAGTGATGAATACGCTCAAATTATTGAAGATTTATCCGAGTACACGCATCGTTTTGAATTGCTTGGCGGCTATAATTATGTAGGCGATACCGAGAAAATTCTTTTAGGGTTAGGTTTTAAGAGAGAAGATTTTGAAAACCAAACCAATACTTTCTCGGGTGGATGGCGCATGCGTATTGAGTTGGCCAAATTATTATTGCAGTCCAATGATATTCTTTTGCTGGATGAGCCAACGAATCACTTGGATATTGAAAGTATCATTTGGCTGGAAGGTTTTTTGAGAAATTTTCCTGGTGTAGTGGTGATTGTGTCTCACGATAAAATGTTCTTGGATAATGTGACCAATAGAACTATAGAAATTTCTTTGGGGAAAGCATACGATTATAACAAACCGTATTCGCAATATTTGGTTTTGCGAGAAGAAATTCGGGAGAAGCAATTGGCTACACAAAAAAATCAAGCCAAGAAAATTGAAGAGACTGAGAAGTTGATTGAGAAGTTTAGAGCGAAAGCTTCCAAAGCATCGATGGCGCAATCGCTTATCAAAAAACTGGATAAAGTAGAACGTATCGAAGTGGATGAAGATGATACTTCGGTGATGAATATTTCGTTTCCAGTTTCAATGACACCCGGAAGAGTAGTTATAGAAGCCGATCATGTGACTAAATCCTATGGCGACAAAACGATTTTAAAAGATATTTCATTACTAGTGGAACGCGGCAGCAAGATTGCTTTTGTGGGACAAAATGGACAAGGAAAATCAACGCTTATCAAAGCCATTGTTAACGAGTTTAAATACCAAGGTTCCATAAAATTAGGACACAATGTGCAAGTAGGTTATTTTGCTCAAAACCAAGCGGAATATTTGGATGGCGAAATCACCTTGCTTGAAACGATGACAAATGCCGCTACAGATAGCAACCGTTCTAGAGTTCGGGATATGCTGGGTTCCTTTTTGTTTCGTGGCGATGATGTAGAAAAGAAAGTAAAAGTACTATCAGGTGGTGAGAGAAACCGATTGGCGTTGTGTAAATTGCTATTGCAACCCATCAACGTTTTGCTGATGGATGAGCCAACGAATCACTTGGATATTAAATCAAAAAATGTGTTGAAAGCGGCATTGCAAAAATATGAAGGCACATTGCTTTTGGTTTCCCACGACAGGGATTTTCTGCAAGGGATGTCCAACATTGTTTATGAATTCAAAGACCAAAAGATCAAAGAATACTTAGGCGATATCAACTTTTTCCTAGAACAACGCAATATGCAAAACATGCGCGAAGTAGAGAAAAAAGACACCGATAAATTGTCATCCCGAGCGCAGTCGAGGGAACAAAAGGAAACAACAAAAGTTTCCTACGAAGACCAAAAGAAAAGCAAGTCGTTGCAAAACCGTTTGAGTAAAATAGAAAGTCAAATCAAACAATTGGAAATTGACATTCAACATGACGATAAAGAATTGGCTTCCAATTATGACAAACACATTGAAAACGCCAATTTCTTCATGGCATACAACAAGAAGAAAAAGGAATTGGACAAATTACTTGAAGATTGGGAAGAGGTTCAAGGTGAAATAGATATGCTGTAAAAATTTATGAAAAATTTACATCTTTTTATTTCAGTTTTAATTGTAATTCCAGCAGCATTGGTTTATGGTTTTCAACCCAATCTACTTTTTGATGTAAACCTAGATACAATAGATGAAGCCAATATTCTCAAAGCCATCATGGGATTGTACTTAGCATTTGCTACCTTATGGATTGTTGGTATTTTGAATCCTAGTTTGTGGAAAGTTGCCACAGTTTCAAATATAATTTTTATGTTAGGTATAGCATTTGGGCGAATAATTTCTCTTTTTTGTGATGGTTTTCCTAGTGGTGTTTTTGTAATTGGAACTATAGGAGAGATGATTTTAGGTTTTTATGGTTGCTATATTTTACAGAGAGAAAAAGAAATGTAGCAGCATCAATATTGTATAAGACTTTATATTTCTTTAAACGGATGCCGTTGTTGCCAAACTAAAGTGGGTTCTAAATTAGGGAAAATTTTAGGCAACATTTTATTTATCCATGTATTGGTATGGTAAATAAAACCAGACATCACAACTGGTTTAGCGCCAATAGAACTCTTGATTTCTAATGCCGTTCTTCCGAAGATTATTTTTTTGAACTGATTTTCAATCCCAAATTTGGTCATGTTATAGAGCATATTCAAATAGAGCATCTTTTCTTTTTGAACGTGTTCATCATATCCCAAAAAATAGGTTTCCAGCACTGAACCGTTTAAAAGTAAGGTATGAAAACCAACTAGCTTTTCATTTAAGAAATAACCACACAACACAAATCGTTTACCACATTGTTTCTTAAAAGTAGAAAAGTGATGTTTGTCCAAAAAGAAGGTGTTGAAAGGGGCATTTTTGGCTACGTAATGATACAACTCATAAATTCTTTCTTCCTTGCAGATTATTTCTTCCAATGATAATTCTCTAGTTTCTATTCCCTCAATTTTTTTGTGTGCACGTTTGTATTGGTCGCGGTATTTTTTTGAAAATGATAAAACATAATCTTCATTGTTTTTCCAATGATTTTGTAATTCTAAAACCATATTGGGTTGCGTATTGAATTCGTAAATTGATTTAAATCCAAACTCATTAAACGCAAGAGCACATTCTTGATAAAAATCTTTAAAAGAAACAATATGTATGGTTATATTTTGTTTCTTGAAGTAATTCTTGATTTCAGTAGCACATTCAATAAGTAATTCACTGATGGTTTTATAATCAATTGCTTTTTTGAAAGCATAACAGTTTTGACCCGTAATCATGTTGTTACCAAGAAACAAAACATGGGAAGCAAAATTTTTAAAAATAAAATTTCTAATAAAAGTTTTAATGCATTTATCCCTTTCACCGAATGATTCTAATTTATTCAAATCAAGGTATTGCGCCAATGCTACTCCGATAAGTTCTGATTTTTTAAAAATACCAATATAAAAGCATTGCATATTAGTAGGTGCAGCATTTTCTAAAACTTTCAAATAGGGTGTTTGTAAAAAAGCATTTTCATGCGCCACTTCATCCCAAGTATTGGGAAGCTGCGTAATAGAAGAGAATATTTTATAGGTAACTGTTTCCAAAAGGATGAAAAAAATCGCCTTACAAATGTAGAGCGATTGTTCTAAAAGAAAATGTTAAATTATTTCCATCCGCAAATGATAGCACCCATAATAGTTAATGAAACTATCCAGTATCCAGCATTTATTAAAATGTATTTCCACGATTTTTGTTCAAATAGTCCATTGATTGCTGTCATAGGAAGGGCAATGAATAACCCGGCAAAAAAACCATGTAAAGCACCATGTTTGAAAGACCTGTAAACGTTTCCATGCGTCTTCATTAATTCGATATAGACAGGATTCTTAGGATTTCCGTCAAACAAACCCATTGCGCCCATTTGATGGTTTACAATGGTTGGCAAGATAAATGCAAGCATAAAAGAATAGACAATTGTCAATCCGAATACTTTTAGCATATTGAATTGTTTGGCTTTTTCTTCTGTAATGCCACACTCCTTCATCCAGATAGTTCCAAATACTTTTGGGCTATACCAAAAGAATCCAATAATTAAAGTTACAAATGTAGCAGCTATAACTGCGTAGAAATTAAATGGCATTTTCTCCATATTGTATATGTTTTTATTGGTTAGAGCACCAAATGTAACTATTTATTTTTAATTATAATTTTTGCTTTAAGTTAATGATGCAATGTTTTATTGTAAGATATATTTTAAATAAAATTATATAAAAATGCATTTCATCGATTATTTTTGTTTTTAAACGATTTGCTATATAGATTTACTTCGTCATAAACCCTAAAACTAAATGAAATGAAAATTATTTTTACCTATGTCGCGTTACTTTTTATTTCTGCCTCCGTTTTTGCAGAAATATCATCTACAGAAAAAAATGCTTTAGTAAAATTAAACAAAGCAACTAAAGGTTCGCAATGGACCAATAAATGGGATTTGAAATCTCCAGTTAGTGGATGGTATGGAGTTGAAATTAAAAATGATAAAGTGGTTTCCATCAATTTGATGAACAATAATCTGGTTGGTGTATTGCCAAATGAAATGGGCGATTTAACTTCGTTGGAAACGCTTAATTTATTTAGAAACGATATTTCAGGAGTTTTGCCTGCAAGTATAGGAAATCTAAAAAAGTTAACAAATCTTAATATAGCATTCAATAAAATATCTGGACACTTACCTGAAACTATTGGGAATGCCTCACAATTGAAATCAATTGAACTGCACATGAACCGATTGACAGGTGTATTACCAGTAAATTTAGGCAATTTGTCAAACTTGGAAACACTTTCATTATTCAATAATGAAATTGAAGGAGAAATTCCCGCTTCTTATTATCAATTGAAATCTTTGAAAGTCTTGTTACTAAACAGTAATAAACTGTCAGGAAAATTAGAAAAAGAAGTAGCTAATCTTACCTCACTTGAAACGTTAAGTTTGTTTGAAAATAGAATGGATGGTCAAGTTCCTATTGATTTAGAAAAGTTAGGGAACTTGAAAGAAATGAATATTTCCTATAATATGTTTAATGGGTTAGTTTCAAGAAATTTGGCAAAACTTGACACGCTAAACATGACAATGGTAAACGAGCAAGGTGTCGCTACTACTTTAAAAGTTAGTATTGATAAAAACTCAGCTTATGCTGCAGATGAATAAATTTTTTAAATTTGAGTTAGTAAATATTTTTGTAATGTGAGACTGTCTGAAAAGTAATTTTCAGGCAGTTTTTTTTGATTAATAAGGCATACTTAAATTCTAGATAAGAATGAAAAAACCCGTTTTTGAAATTTTTAAAACGGGTTTTAGCTGCTATAAGTTTTCTAGATTTAAAATCGGTAACGAACAGAAAAAGCAACTTCTCCCCCAAAATTATCTTTTCTGTAGGCATCTGAATCTAAATAAAGTTCAGGTCGAAAATCTAAAGATATTTGTATGGGAATGTCAAAATTATATTCTATACCAATATCACCAGCTACTAAAAGTATCATTCCGCTGTCACTAAAACCATTTTTGTCATAATTCCAGCTTCCTATTCCAGCGCCAGGGCCAGCATACCAGTTGAATCCATTGTCAATTTTCCAAACCCATTGATACAACCCTACAATTTTAAAATTATCCACATCATCCTTGTCAGATCTCCATCCCAGGTCTATTTCTAACCTATTGTTTTTGGATAATCCACGTTGATATGAAATTTCTGTCCCAAAGCCATTGTTGCTCCCTAATCGTAAACCTAAAGCATTTTTAGAAAGATCTTGAGCTTTTGAATTAAATGTTAAACCTAATACCAGAAATGGTATTAAGAGCCACTTTTTCATTTTATATTATTTTATAATTTTAACTAAGTTATTTTGAAAGCCCTTACTTTAAGTAATTTTATTTAGAGAGTATTATGTACTATGAAGTAAGTGATAACTTTTTGCAATAATTTTATTTTTTTGAAACTACTTTCACACATCGAAAACCAAGATGATTAGTTCCAGTTAGCACATCACCTTTACCTCGCGTTCCCATAATATAACGAGAACAATATTGGTCTGAACATAAAAAGGAACCCCCTTTGTGAACTTTTTTTGGTACTCTAGGTTCAGCAGGATCATAACTTTCTGTTGGTCCTTGTGGATTTTTAGTAACCTCATTTTGAGATAAAGTATTGAAATAATCATTTTTGTACCAATCGGAACACCATTCCCAAACATTTCCTGTCATATCATATAAACCATAACCATTTTTTGGATATTGTTTTATCGGAGCAATACCTTTATGCCCATCTAAACCAGCATCATTGGATGGAAATGTTCCTTGAAATGTATTGGCCATGTATTTTTCATTAGGTGTAAATTCATCACCCCAAGCAAATTTTTTAGCACTCAAACCACCTCTTGCTGCAAATTCCCATTCGGCTTCTGTAGGCAATCGTTTGCCAGCCCAAGTGGCATAAGCAACAGCATCATCCCAAGCAATATGTATAACTGGATAATTATCTTTCCCTTTAATAGTGCTTTCTGGTCCAGAAGGATGTCGCCAATTGGCACCTTTTATATAATCCCACCATTGGTAAAAATTATTCAAACTCTGTACTTGTTTTGGTGGACTGAAAACTACGGAACCTGCCACTAACATATCGGGTAAAGCATTTGGAAATTCTTCTCTTGTAGGAGTTATTTCTGCAATGGTTTTGTAACCAGTGGCTTTTACAAAAGCTTCAAACTCGGCATTGGTTACTTCATGTTCATCCATCCAAAAACCATCAACATATACTTGGTGAACTTTACAATCCGAAGTTAAACCACCAATTTGGCACATAGACTCACATTTTTCATCGGTGCCCATATAAAAAGTACCACCGGGAATCCAAACCATTCCTTTTTCTTTTTTAGAAGGCGCTTCATCATTATT
Source organism: Flavobacterium sp. (assembly GCF_046317795.1). GTDB lineage: Bacteria > Bacteroidota > Bacteroidia > Flavobacteriales > Flavobacteriaceae > Flavobacterium. Next base: position 39,227 of record NZ_JBKCVI010000021.1, read on the forward strand.
AGCGATAGTTTGTTGAAACACTGTATTTGTATTAATGTTACTAACAAGGGCAACCTCTTTGTCAGTAGAATCAATATTTTTTTTACACGAAAATTGTGTAAATTGTACTATCAGTACTATGAAAAAGCATTTAAAATTTATTCTCATTATCTATGATTTTTGTAATTGGAATGTTTTTAGAGTTGCTCAAAGTTAAGATTTATTTTAATAAAAAAAGAGGTCTTTTTTTCTGACCTCTTTTGTTTTAGTAAAAATTCTATACTATTATTCAGCAGCAACTAATTTCGAAGTGCTTCTATAAATATATTCATTGTAAATATGTCTTCTAGCAAAACGACTTGGTGATTCTGCATTCACCATTTTAATATAAATAGGTCTTAAAACACCAAAGTATTCAAAGGCACTTCCATCCAAGAAAGTAATATAAAGTACCCCTTTTTCATAATAAAAATCAGCAATGTTGGTACTGGAAGTAATTCGTGAATACTCGTCTTTGTCTTTTTCCAAAGTTTCGGGAGCAATACTCACTAGGAAATGATACGCAGCAATAATCTCAGTACTTTTCTCTTCGGCGGCCAAACGTTCTGCATCATCTTGAATAGTATCTGGATGTATATCCTTCATGCAATTTCTATAAATTGTTTTTAGCTCTTTCAAAGTAGCTGTCTTAGTAACACCAAGTAAAGCCCTGTATTCGATAATTTTTTTTGTATTCATAGTTTTAAAATAAAAACCCATCAATTGAGATTGATGGGTTGATGCTAGTAGCGGGAACAGTACGAGCCACCGTGTACTGTAATTTAACAATTTCACCGTAAACTGTTAAATGCTATACTGTTGATTAATGTTTTACGTTTTTCATTTAACAAGTCAAATTCAACTTCATGATGATTTGTTAATGTTTTTTTGCTACAATTTTGCTACAGTTAAACTAATTTTGCCACTTTAAAATTAGAATATGTACTGTAAGGCAAAAGTTAATAACGGTTCCGTAGTAATATACTACGG
>NZ_JBKCVI010000022.1:0-11538 GCF_046317795.1 Flavobacterium sp.
TTTAAAATTTTTCTCAATGGCTTTAATCATTTCTCCAGCGATGTCCTTATTGGTGGCACCTTCAATACCTTCTAAGCCGGGAGAAGAATTGACTTCTAATAATAATGGTCCCTTTGATGAACGAATGATATCAACACCTGCTACTTTTAAATCCATAGCTTTTGCCGCTTTGATGGCAATCTTTTTTTCATCACTTGTGGGTTTAATAACACTTGCTGTTCCGCCCATGTGAATATTGGCTCTAAATTCGCCTGGAGCAGCTTCACGCTGAATAGCAGCCACCACTTTTCCATCAACGACAAACAAGCGTAAGTCTTTGCCATCAGCTTCTTTTATAAATTCCTGCACCAATATATTAGCATTCAAACTTTTGAAAGCATTGATTACTGATTCGGCAGCTTTTTTGGTTTCGGCCAAAACCACACCTTTTCCTTGTGTTCCTTCCAATAGTTTAACAATCAAAGGAGAACCGCCAACCATTTTGATTAAATCATCCGTATCCAAAGGCGAATTGGCAAAACCTGTTGTGGGAATATCGACACCGTGATGCAACAATAATTGAAGCGAAAACAATTTATCTCGTGATTGAGTTATGGCTGCCGCCGAATTCAAACAATATACTTTCATAGCTTCAAATTGTCTTGTTAAAGCACAACCATAAAACGTAATACTCGGGCGAATTCTAGGAATAACAGCATCAAAATTATCTAAAATTTTTCCACCGCGATAATGAATTTCGGGTTTGTCAGCATCCAATTTCATGTAACATTCTTTGATGTTCAAAAAATGCATTTCGTGCCCACGCATTTCTCCCGCTTCCATAATTCGCTTATTGCTATATAATTCAGGATTACTAGCTAAGACGCCAATTCGTAGACCCGATTTGTTTACAATTGCATCGATATACAAATTTTTCAGGGTTTCACTTGTGGTTTGTCCCAGTAAATACTTTTGTTCCGGGTCCACTAATATTCTGCCACTCATAGCTTCTCTTCCCAATAACATTCGGAAACCCATAGAGTCACGATTGGTGAGTGTCATTTCAATTTCCCAACTATCGTTACCAATTTTCAAAGTTGTTTGAATTACATAGCGTTGTTCTCTAAAGCCACTCGAACTTTTGACAATGCGTTTGTCAACTAGCTTTGCTTGACAATGAATTACTGTTTTTAGATTATTCTGAATGGGATTGATGTCAAATTTCACCCAATTTTCTTCCTCTTTTAAAAAAGGAGCAATATTAATAGCATGAAGTGCAGAAGTTTTGGCACCTGAATCGACACGAGCTTTTATCGCAGGAATTCCTATTTCGGGGAAAGAACACCATTCTTCGGAACCTAAAATGATTTTGTTTTGTGGCATTGTTATAAATTAAAAAACCACAAATTCACGAATAATTTAAACTAAATTTCATTCGAGGATTTGTGGCTTGTATTTAATATTATTTTATTTGTAATGACCTTTTAGGGATACTATTTCTAAAATTTCAATTATATTTTCTTCGACAATTTGATAAATTATTCGATGTTCATCATTGATTCGTCTAGACCATTTTCCAGAAAGTTCATATTTTAAAGGTTCAGGTTTTCCAATGCCATAATAAGGATGTTTTATAATGTCTTCTATCAATAAAACTATTCTTTTCTGAATTATTTTATTTCCAGATTTTTTCCAAAAAATCAAATCTTTTACTGCATCTGGAGTATATCTTACTTCCATAAATCTTCTAAAGCAATACTAATACCTTTACCATCCCTCAAATCTTTATCGCCTTTTAAAATTTTTGCAACAAATTCTTTATTATAAGGACTTTTAGAATCTTCTTCCATTTCGATATTGAGCGACTTTGCCAATTCTTTTAATAGAGGTAAATGTTTTTTTTGAACTTTTTTGAATTTAATTTCCATAACAACTCAAATTTAAAAATTATTAACTCGTTGGTTTTTCCGCTTTATGAACTGTAACGGTTAACTCTTGAGCCGTTTCGTCTAAATCCATATAGATTTCATCGCCCGAAGCTATTTTGGAAGTAATAATTTCTTCAGCCAAAGCATCTTCGACATATTTTTGAATAGCTCTTTTTAATGGTCGAGCACCAAATTGTTTGTCAAAACCTTTTTCAGCAATAAATGCTTTAGCAGTATCCGATAAATTGAGCTTGTATCCCAATTCTTCTACTCTTCCAAATAGTTTTTTCAATTCAATTTCGATAATCAAATCGATGTCATGTTTTTCTAATGGATTGAAGACGATGACGTCATCAATTCTGTTTAAAAACTCTGGAGCAAATGTTTTTTTCAAAGCATTCTCTACCACACTTTTTGAATGTTCATCAGCTTGCGCTATTTTGGCAGCAGTTCCAAAACCAACACCTTGTCCAAAGTCTTTCAATTGACGTGCGCCAACATTAGAAGTCATGATGATAATGGTGTTTTTGAAGTCAATTTTTCGTCCTAAACTATCAGTCAAATAACCATCATCCAAAACTTGTAGTAACATGTTAAATACATCTGGATGTGCTTTTTCAATTTCGTCTAAAAGCACAACACAGTAAGGTTTTCTTCGAACTTTCTCGGTCAATTGCCCTCCTTCTTCATAACCAACATATCCCGGAGGTGCACCAATTAATCTTGAAATGGCAAATTTTTCCATGTATTCGCTCATGTCAATTCTGATTAATGCCTCTTCTGAATCAAATAATTCTTTAGCCAAAACTTTTGCCAATTGTGTTTTCCCAACTCCTGTTTGTCCCAAGAAAATAAAGGAACCAATAGGTCGATTTGGATCTTTCAATCCAGCACGATTTCTTTGGATAGAACGCGATATTTTCATCACGGCTTCGCTTTGCCCTATTACTTTTCCATTTATCAATTCTGGAAGGTGAGCCAATTTGTTGCTTTCTGTTTGTGCAATTCTGTTCACGGGAATTCCAGTCATCATCGAAACTACATCGGCAACATTGTCTTCGGTTACTTTAATACGATTACTTTTAGAATCTTCTTCCCATTGTTCTTGAGCAATTGCTAAGTCTTTTTCTAAACGTTTTTCATCATCACGTAGCTTTGCTGCTTCTTCATATTTCTGTTTTTTGACAACAGAATTTTTAAGGTCGCGCACTTCTTCCAGTTGACGTTCTAAATCCAAAATTTGTTTTGGCACATCTATATTGGTAATATGCACTCTGGAACCCGCTTCGTCCAAAGCATCAATAGCTTTATCTGGCAAGAAACGTTCCGACATGTATCTGTTGGTCAACTTCACACATGCTTCAATGGCTTCGTCAGTATAAACTACGTTGTGATGGTCTTCGTATTTGTTTTTGATATTGTTTAATATTGTTATGGTTTCTTCGACAGAGGTAGGTTCCACAATTACTTTCTGGAATCGTCTTTCAAGCGCACCATCTTTTTCAATATACTGACGGTATTCGTCTAGTGTTGTAGCACCAATGCATTGTATTTCTCCTCTTGCTAAAGCGGGTTTGAACATATTAGAAGCATCAAGAGAACCTGTTGCGCCTCCAGCACCAACAATGGTATGAATTTCATCAATAAAAAGAATAATGTCGTCGTTTTTCTCCAATTCATTCATGACTGCTTTCATTCTTTCTTCAAACTGCCCTCGGTATTTTGTTCCAGCCACGAGTGAAGCTAAATCTAATGTCACTACTCTTTTATTAAAAAGAATACGGGAAACTTTCTTTTGGATAATACGCAAAGCTAATCCTTCGGCAATGGCAGATTTTCCTACGCCAGGTTCACCAATTAGCAAAGGATTGTTTTTCTTTCTTCTACTTAGAATTTGAGAAACTCTTTCAATTTCTTTTTCACGACCTACCACTGGATCGAGTTTTCCTTCTTCGGCCATTTCGGTCAAATCGCGACCAAAGTTATCCAAAACTGGAGTTTTCGATTTTTTATTGGTTTTATTTGCCGGATTATTAAAACTACCTTCTTTTAAACTGTCATCTTGACCTGAGTCATCATTATAGGATTCATTTCTAGGCAGATTATCTGTAAAATCATCTTCGTTTGGTGTCATATTTAAATATTGTTCTTTAACTACGTTATAGTCTATTTTTAGACGGTGCAATAGTTTGGTTGTTGGATCATTTTCATTTCGTAGAATACACAAAAGTAAATGAGCTGTACTAATTGAATTGGCTTGAAATACTTTTGCTTCCAAAAAAGTAGTTTTCAAAGCTCGCTCTGCTTGACGAGTCAAGTGTAAATTTTTCTTTTCATTGCTAATTTCTACATTTGGATTGGCAGGACTTAAAATCTCTACTTTTTTTCTCAAATGCTCCAAATCTATAGATAAGTTATTCAAAATTGCAATCGCTTTACCATTTCCATCTCTCAGGATACCAAGCATAAGATGTTCTGTACCAATAAAATCGTGCCCTAAACGAAGGGCTTCTTCTTTACTGTATGTGATTACATCTTTTACTCTTGGCGAAAAATTATCATCCATATAATTATATTATTGGTAACGTAAATTTAGTTATAATCTATGATTCTAACAAAAATCATTCCGTCTAAAAGTACTGTCAGCTAATTGACAAAAAAAATGTCAATAAAAAAAGTAGTAAGTCAAGTTATTTATTAACCAAAAAAAGCCCCAATTTTGTTAATAAATCTTTGAAATTTGTAGTAAAAAATAGGTGCTGTTTTTTCTAAATAGACTATATTAGCACGTTTTGAATTTAAACTAATTTTTATAAATAATTTATACAACTATGTCTGACGGAGAAAAGTTAATTCCAATAAACATTGAAGATGAAATGAAATCTGCCTACATCGATTATTCGATGTCGGTTATTGTCTCAAGAGCACTGCCTGATGTGCGTGATGGTTTAAAACCAGTTCACAGAAGAGTATTATATGGAATGTATGATTTGGGGGTTTTTTCTAATAGAGCGCATAAAAAATCAGCAAGAATTGTTGGAGAGGTTTTGGGGAAGTATCATCCACATGGTGATACCTCAGTTTATGATGCCATGGTTCGTATGGCTCAAGAATGGAGTTTGCGTTATTTGTTAATTGACGGTCAAGGTAACTTTGGTTCGGTTGATGGCGATAGTCCAGCAGCTATGCGTTATACAGAAGCCAGAATGAAAAAGATGTCAGAAGACATTATGGCAGACATCGATAAAGAAACGGTTGACTTCCAATTGAATTTTGATGATACTTTGTATGAGCCAAAAGTAATGCCTACTAGAGTGCCTAATTTACTAATAAATGGTGCATCGGGTATTGCGGTAGGGATGGCTACCAATATGGCACCTCACAATTTAACAGAAGTTATCGATGGAACATTGGCGTACATCGATAACAATGATATTGAAATTGACGAATTAATTACGCATATCAAAGCCCCCGATTTTCCTACCGGTGGAATAATTTATGGTATGGAAGGTGTGCGTGAAGCATTTAAAACGGGGAGAGGAAGGATTGTAATTCGTGCCAAAATAAGTTTCGAAGAATCTAATGGAAAAGATGCTATTATCGTTTCCGAAATTCCTTATCAAGTCAATAAAGCTGACATGATAAAGAAAACTGCCGACTTGATCAATGATAAAAAAATTGAAGGTATTTCCAATATTCGAGATGAATCGGATAGAAACGGAATGCGAATTGTGTATGAATTAAAACGTGATGCGGTTCCAAATGTAGTTTTGAATACACTTTATAAATTTACACAATTGCAATCTTCTTTCAGTGTCAATAATATTGCGTTGGTAAATGGAAGACCACAGATGTTGAACGTAAAAGATTTGATTCATTATTTTGTAGAACATCGCCACGATGTGGTTACCAGAAGAACCCAATTTGAATTACGCAAAGCAGAGGAAAGAGCACATATTTTAGAAGGTTTAATCATCGCTTCTGATAACATTGATGAGGTAATTGCCTTAATTCGTTCCTCAAAAGACGGAGATGAAGCCAGAACCAAATTGATTGAACGTTTCACTTTATCTGAAATTCAAGCCCGAGCCATTGTTGAAATGAGATTACGTCAATTGACTGGTCTTGAGCAAGACAAGTTGCGAGCAGAATATGAAGAAATCATGAAATTAATTCAACACTTGAAAGACTTATTGGCTAATAAAGAGTTGAGAATGCAATTGATCAAAGACGAATTAGTAGAAATTAGAGACAAATATGGCGACGAACGTCGTTCAGTTATAGAATATTCAGGTGGAGATGTAAGTATAGAAGATTTGATTGCCGATGAAAACGTGGTCATCACTATTTCGCATGCGGGTTATATTAAACGTACAAATTTATCGGAGTACAAAACACAAAATAGAGGAGGAGTTGGACAAAAAAGCGCAGGAACAAGAGACCAAGACTTCTTAGAACATTTGTTTGTTGCCACCAATCACCAATATTTATTATTCTTTACCCAAAAGGGAAAATGTTTCTGGATGCGTGTTTATGAAATACCAGAAGGAAGCAAAACAAGTAAAGGCAGAGCTATTCAAAACCTAATCAATATTGAAAGTGATGATAAGGTAAAAGCATTCATTTGTACACAAGACCTCAAAGATGAAGAATACATCAACAGTCACTATGTTATTATGGCGACCAAACAAGGTCAAGTGAAGAAAACACCATTGGAACAATATTCTCGACCACGTCAAAACGGAATCAATGCCATCACCATCAGAGAAGACGATGAACTAATGGAAGCCAAACTAACCAATGGTGAAAGCCAAGTGTTAATTGCCGTAAAATCAGGAAAATTAGTTCGTTTTGAAGAAGAAAAAACACGTCCAATGGGAAGAACCGCATCAGGTGTTCGCGGCATTACTTTGGCGGATGATAAAGACGAAGTAATAGGAATGGTATCTGTGAACAAAGACGATATTAATGACACCCAGCTTTTAGTGGTTACTGAAAACGGTTATGGAAAACGAACTAAATTGGTAGATGAAGATGGAGAAGATGTTTACCGTATTACTAATAGAGGAGGAAAAGGAGTAAAAACTCTTAATATAACTGATAAAACTGGTGCTTTGATTTCTATCAATGCTGTGACTGACGAAGATGATTTGATGATTATCAACAAATCGGGATTGACCATTAGAATGGAAGTTTCTGATTTGAGAGTTATGGGTAGAGCTACACAGGGTGTTCGTTTGATAAACATCAAAGAAAACGATTCCATTGCAGCAGTTACCAAAGTAATGAAAGAAGACGAAGTAGAAGAGGTAGCAGGAGAAAATGTTGATGGCGATGACATCAACGATGAAAGCGAAACAGAATCTTCGGATGACAATAATGAACCACAAGAATAATTTAAAATAATACAATATGAAAATTAAACACATCGTATTGACAGCATCAATACTAGTTTCTGTTTCAACTTTTGCTCAAAAGGAGGAGCTAAAAGCATTGAAGAAAATTTATGCTAAAGAGGAAATAAAAGGAAAAGATTTAGTAGAATACAAAGATTTAGTATCTAAAGTAGAACCCTTAGCAGTTGAAGAAAGTGACAAAATTTATGCTAATTTCTATAAAGTAATGACACCAGTATTAGAGTCTTTGGCCGTTGATAAAACGATGACACCAGTTCAAATACAAGCGGCATTAATGAAATTGGCTAGTCCAAAGGCAATAACAGATTTAGCAACGGGTTTAAATGCAACGCTTGATTTTGAAAAGAAGACAGGTAAAAAGGTTTATACTGATGATATTAATGAAACAATTACTTCTTTCAAGCCAGAACTTCTACAAGCCGCAAAAGCTTTAGGTAATTCAAAAAAATATAAAGAAGCTTCCGAAATTTTGTATTCCATTTATTTATTAGATAAAAAAGATCAAGATAATTTATTTGATGCTGCTAGCTATGCAGTTAACGCGTTAGATTATGATAAAGCATTGGATTATTACAATCAATTGAAAATACTAAACTATACGGGAGAAGGAACTCTTTTATGGGCAACTAATAAAGCATCTGGTAAAGAAGAAACTTTCAACACTAAAAATGAAAGAGATATTTATGTTAAATCGGGCACTCATGAAAAGCCAAGAGATCAAAAATTACCATCTCAAAAAGGAGAAATTTATAAAAACATTGCTTTAATATTAATTGAAAAAGGAAGAATTGAAGAGGCAAAAGCAGCAGTAGCCGAAGCTAGAAAAGCAAATCCAAATGATAAATCCCTTATTTTAACCGAAGCCGAGTTGTATTATAAATTAAATGATTTTGATACCTATACCCGACTTGTAAATGAAGCTTTAGCAAATGACCCTAATAATGTTGACTTAGTTTATAACTTAGGTGTTATAAGTTCAGATGGAAATAAATTGGAAGATGCCGAAAAATATTATAAAAGAGCTTTGGAAATTGATCCTAATTATTTCAATGCCAATTTGAATTTAGCGGAATTAAAACTAAGAGGCGATGAGAAATTTGTTACTGAAATGAATAAATTAGGAACTTCTGAAAAAGACAACAAACGCTATGAAGTATTGAAAGCAGAAAGAGAAAAGAATTTCAAATCAATTTTGCCTTATTTAGAAAAAGCTGTTGAAATAAAACCTGATAATGATGCTGCTAAAAGAACGTTATTAAGTGTTTATAATGCTCTTGAAATGACAGATAAATACAAGGCATTAAAAGCAAAAATGTAAAAATCAAAACAATTGTCCCGTCCTAAATAATCTGTATCGATTATTTAGGACGGGGAAAAAATATTTTATAAGTGGATCACTTCGCCATAAGCATCGGCAACGGCTTCCATAACAGCTTCGCTCCTCGTTGGGTGAGGATGAATCGCTTTTAGAATTTCATGCCCAGTTGTGTCTAGTTTTCTTGCCAAAACTGCTTCTGCTATCATGTCTGTAACTCCAGCGCCAATCATGTGACAACCTAACCATTCACCATATTTGGCATCAAAAATTACTTTTACAAAACCATCTGGAGTTCCTGCCGCTTTTGCTTTTCCTGAGGCGGAGAACGGGAATTTTCCAATTTTTAACTCGTATCCTTTTTCTTTAGCTTGTTTTTCGGTTAAACCGACTGATGCAATTTCTGGTGTAGCATAGGTACAACCCGGAACGTTTCCATAATCGATTGGTTCAACATGCAAACCAGCAATTTTTTCAACACAATTTATTCCTTCTGCCGAAGCAACGTGTGCCAAAGCTTGTCCAGGCGTTACATCGCCAATAGCATAATAACCGGGAATATTGGTTTGTGAATAGGCATTTACTACAATTTTATCTTTATCGGTTGCAATACCAACTTCTTCTAAACCGATGTTTTCAATATTGGTTTTAATTCCAACCGCCGAAAGCAAAATCTCTGCTTCCAAAATTTCTTCGCCTTTGGCAGTTTTCACAAATGCTTTTACACCTTTTCCAGAAGTATCGATTTTTTCGACAGAAGATGAGGTCATGATTTTTACACCTGCTTTTTTCATAGAACGTTCCATCTGTTTAGAAATATCTTCGTCTTCAACCGGAACTATATTTGGCATAAATTCTACAATAGTAACTTCAGTTCCCATCGCATTATAGAAATGAGCAAATTCTACTCCAATAGCACCAGAACCCACAATAATCATAGATTTTGGTTGCGTGGGTAACGTCATTGCTTGGCGATAACCAATTACTTTTATTCCATCTTGGGGAAGATTTGGCAATTCTCGAGAACGAGCACCTGTGGCAATGATAATATGGTCTGCTGAATATTCGGTTACCTTTTTATTAGCATCGGTCACATCAACTTTTTTACCAGCTTTTAGCTTACCAAAACCATCAATAACATCGATTTTATTTTTTTTCATTAGGAATTGAACACCTTTACTCATTCCATCAGCAACATCTCTGGAACGTTTTACCACTGCATTAAAATCTTTGTCAAATTCTTTGATGGTTAATCCATAGTCGGAAGCATGTTTTAGGTAATCAAAAACTTGAGCCGATTTTAACAATGCTTTTGTTGGAATACAACCCCAATTTAAACATACACCACCCAAACTTTCTTTTTCAATTACGGCTACTTTAAAGCCCAATTGTGACCCGCGAATAGCAGTAACATAACCACCTGGACCACTTCCTAAAACTATAATATCGTATTTCATTTTTTGCGTATTTATTTATTATTTGTACAAAATGCATTCGCTATCGCTCGTGTCATTTTGTTCTTGTTTATTTATTATTTGTACAAAATGCAGTCGCTATCGCTCGTGTCATTTGTTCTTGTTTTTTTATTATTTGTAAAAAATGCAGTCGCTATCGCTCTTGTCATTTTTTTCGTATTTATTTGTTGTTTGTAAAAAATGCAGTCGCTTCCGCTCGTATCATTTAATATAAATTTTTATGTATATTTAAGACTGCGAATTTAAGGATTTATTTTGAAAAATTAACTCTCTAAAACAAACTGAGAATCATATAAATTTTTATAATAACCTGCTACTTTGTTTACCAATTCTTGATGTGTTCCTTCTTCCACAATTTGCCCTTTATGCATAACAATAATTTTATTGGCATTCATAATTGTTGCCAATCGATGAGCAATGATAATTGATGTTCTTCCTTGTGTAATTCTTTCGGTGGCTTTTTGAATTAATTCTTCGCTGTAAGTATCTATGGAAGAAGTAGCTTCATCCAATATCAAAATACTAGGATTACTAACATAAGCGCGAAGAAATGCAATTAATTGACGCTGTCCTGATGACAACATTACGCCACGTTCTTTTACGTCAAAATCATAACCACCAGGAAGTGTTTTTATAAATTTGTGAACGCCAATTTTCTTAGCTGCTTCGACAACTTCTTCTCTTGAAATAGCAGGATTGTTGAGTGTAATATTATTGTGAATGGTATCAGCAAAAAGGAAAACATCCTGTAAAACAATCGCAATTTGAGCCCGTAAACTTTCTAATTGGAAATCGTTTATATTTTGGTCATCAACATAAATAGCACCCGAATTGATTTCGTAAAAACGATTTAATAAATTAATGATAGTTGATTTTCCTGCTCCAGTGGCACCAACAATGGCGATGGTTTCACCTGATTTTAGGGAAAAATTGATTCCCTTCAGCACTTCTTCATTATCAATATAACCGAAGCGAACATTTTCAAAACGAATGTTTCCTTGGAAATGACTTGCCACTTTTGTGCCATCTATTTGAACATCAGCATTGCTATCCAAAATATCAAAAACCCGATTGGCTGCAATCATTCCCATTTGCATCTCATTGAATTTATCCGCAATTTGGCGTAATGGGTTAAACAACATTCCTATAAACATAGTATAGGAAAACAAATCGCCAAAAGTGGTAAATTTATCGCCATCCAAAATATGAAAACCTCCATACAATACAACAGCTCCAAGTGTTAGCGAAGAAATAATATCAGCAATAGGGAAGAAGATAGAGTTATAAAAAATGGTTTTTATCCAAGCTTTATTGTGCTTTTGATTGATTTCTTTAAACTTTTCAAATTCAATAGCTTCTCTGTTGAAAAGTTGTACGATTTTCATTCCTGTGACACGTTCTTGAACAAATGTATTCATATTGGC